>JAUYSH010000046.1 GCA_030696455.1 Elusimicrobiota bacterium | reverse complement strand
GATGAGGGTAGAGCGCGTAGTTCTGGAAGACGAAGGCGATATCGCGGTCCTTGGGCGGCACGTCCGAGACCTCGCGCCCGCCGATGCTCAGGCGCCCGGAGTCGGCGTACTCCAGGCCGGCGATGATGCGAAGCAAGGTGGTCTTGCCGCAGCCCGAGGGCCCGAGCAAAGAAACGAACTCCCCGTCGGCGACGGTGAACGACACGCCGTCGAGCACGGGCTTATTGACGCCGAACGACTTGCGGATCTCCTCGACTCTCACTTCAGCCATGATTTCATCCTTTCACCGCTCCCGCGGTGAGACCCTCGACGATGCGGCGCTGGAAGGCGAGCACGATGGCCACGACCGGAAGCGTCGTGACCACGACGGCGGCGGCGATCTGCCCCCACGGGACCTCGTAGACCGTCACGCCCGAGAGCATGGCGATGCCCACCGGCACGGTGCGCGCGGCGTCGCGCGAGACCAAGGTCTGCGCGATCAGAAACTCGTTCCAGGAAAAAATGAAGACGAGGATGGCCGTCGTCGCCACCGCGGGCGCCGACAGCGGAAGCACGATCTTCCACAAGGTCTGCCAGCGCGAGAGGCCGTCGAGCCACGCCGCCTCCTCGACGTCCTTGGGCAGGCGGTCGAAAAAAGCTTTGAGCACCCAGATGGCGAAGGGAAGGTTGAGCGCGGTGTAGGCGAGGACGAGGCCGGTGCGCGTGTTGAGCAGGCCCGCCTTCGCGGCGAGCATCTTGAGCGGAACGATGAGGACGGTCCCGGGGAACAGCGAGAGCCCCAGGATGCCGATCAGCGCGGCCCGCCCGCCGGGCAGGCCCAGGCGGGAGAAGGCGTAGGCGGCGCAGACGCCGAGGGCGGTCGTGAGCGCCGTGGTGCCGAGCCCGACCACGAGGCTGTTCCAGATATACGTCGCGAAAGGCCGCGCCTTGAACATCTGTATGTAGCTTGTGAAGTCTAGAGCGGAGGGCCAGTAGCGCACCGGCACGGCCGCGACCTCGGCCGCGGGCTTGAGCGAGGTGATCATCTGCCAAAGAAATGGGGCGAGGCTCCAGACCGCGACGGCGGCGACGGCGAGCAGGAACAGCGCCCGCCCGCGCAGCGTGGGCCTCATCGCGCCCCCCGCCCGCGGGAGACGCCGAGCATGAGCCCGGTCATCAGGACGAGGCACAGCGCCATGGCGACGACCAGGGCGCAGCCGTAGGCCAGCTCCTGATAGCGGAACACCACGTCGTAGGCGTACACCGCGATCGTCTGCGTCCGGCCGCCGGGCCCGCCGCCCGTCAGGACGAAGACCAGGTCGAAGAGCCCGAAGGTCTGTATGGCCCGGAAGATGACCGCCACGAGGATCGTCGGCTTGAGCAGGGGCAAAGTCACGATCCAAAAGCGCCGCGCGGGGCCGGCCCCGTCGATGGCCGCGGCCTCGTAGAGCTCGTCGGGGATGGCGGCCAGGCCGCTCATGAGCAGGACGGCCATGAAAGGCGTCGTCTTCCACACGTCGGCCAGCACGATGGCCCAGAAGGCGCTCGTCGCGTCCGCGAGCCACGGCACCTGCGGCGAGGCGGCGAGGCCGAGCCGGAAGAACAGGTCCCCCATGACCCCGGAGTCGGCGTTGAAGATCCAGCGCCAGGCCATCGCCATGACCGCGGTCGGCAGGGCCCACGGGATCAGAACCGCCGCGCGCACGAGGCCCCGCCCGGGAAACGGGGACCACAGCACGAGCGCCATGGCGAGGCCGAGCACGAGCTCGAGGGCCACGGTCACCGCGGTGAGGCTCAAGGTCGTGCGCATGACGGGCCAGAACCGGGTGTCCGTCGCGAACCGGTGATACTCGCCGGCGAGCCCGAAGGTGTAGCCGATGGGCAGAAGGCTGACGACGCCCATGACGAGCAAGGCGGGCGCGGCGTAGAGCCAGTTGACGGCGCCGGCCCGCGAGTGGTCGGTCATCGAGCCGCCGCCGCGCGGATCTCGACGGCCGCGGCCTTGAGCGCGTCGGCCGGGTATTCCTGTCCCGACAAGGCGGCGGAGACGTGCATCTGCAGAGCGTCGGACATGCGCGGCCACCGCGGATGGGTCGGGCGCGGGCGCGCGCCCGCGAGGACGCGGCCGAGGTCCTTCATGTGCGGCGCGGCCGTGAGCACCTCGGGGTCGGAATACAACGCCTTGCGGGACGGGAGTATGCCGCCCTTGAGAAACGCCAGCTTCTGGCTCTCGGCGGAGGCGAAGAATTCGGCGACCTTGAAGGCCTCGTTCGGATGACGGGAGTAGGCGGAGACCGCGAAGCCCCAGCCGCCCAAGGTCGCCGCGGATCTTCCGCCGGGACCGGAGACCATGGGGACGATCCCGATCTTTCCTCGTACCGGGGAGCCTTCCTTCTGCATCAGGTTCCAGGCGTAGGGCCAGTTGCGCATGAACACCGCGCGGCCCTCCTGAAAGACGTTGCGCGTCTCTTCTTCTTGATAGGTCAGCACGGACAGGGGCACGATCCCGTCGACGTGGATCGCGTCGACGAGCGCGGTCAGCGCCGCGACCGCCGGCGGCTCGTCGATGCGCACGACGCCGGCGGCGTCGAGCAGGTCCCCGCCGAACCCCCAGACCAGCTCCATGAAGACGCAGACGAGGCCCTCGTACTGCTTGCCCTGGAAGACGAAGCCCGCGATCGACGGCGTGCGCGTCTTCCTGGCGGCCGCGACGAGCTCCTCCCAGGTTCGCGGCACCGGGACGCCCTTCGCCGCGAGGAGATCCTTCCTGTAGTAGAGCATGCCGCCGTCCGATTGCACGGGCAGGCGATACAGCTTCCCTTTATAGCGGGAGCCTTCAAGGTCGCCCGGCAGGAAGGCGTCGAGCTTCTCCGGCGCGATGAGCGCGTCCAACGGCCGAAGCCAGCCTTGCGCCGCGAACTTCGGCACCCACGCCACATCCACGTAGGCGAGATCGTAGGAGTCCTCCTTCCCCATGAAGGCCGTGGAGTACATGTTCTCGCGCGCGTCGCCGGCCGCGGGGCCCTCGACCATGTCCACCTTCAGCTCGGGATGGGCGCGCTCGAGCCGATCGATGATCACCTTCGAGAAGCCGCCCACGTCGGGGCTCGCCAGGTAGCGGATGTGGACCTTCCCGTCGTCGGGCTCCCGGCGTCCGCAGGCCGCGATGACGATGATCAAGAGAACGGGCGCGAGACGCCGGAGCATTGCGCGCATTCTACTACACTCGCAGGGTGAAGCGGTCCGTGAGGCTCTCGATGGCCCGGCGCAGGGACGCGTTGGGCTTGGGATGCCTCCCGTTGATGAACCAGACCCGCTCCTTGATCGCCGGGCCCCGCGGATGGAGCTTGCGCAGCCGCCCTTGCGCCAGATCCTCGCGCACGGTCAGCGCGTCGAGGGCCGCCGCGCCCTTGCCGCGCAGGACGAGGTAGCGGATGAGCTCGGAGTCCTCGGTCTCCACGTCGACGGAGACCGCGACGGCGTGGCGGCAAAGGAAGAGGTCGATCTCCTTGCGGGCGGGATTCTCGAGCGACATGAGCATCATGGGGACGCGCGCGAGGTCGGAAGGAAACCGGGCGATCCGCTCCGACACCTTCGGCGTTCCGACGAAGTAGACCGGGATGCTCCCGGCCAGGCGTCCCGCGAACTCGACGCCCAACTGGGGCGTGAAGTCGATCTGCGACACGACCAGGTCGAGCCGGTGCTGCCCCAGCCGCTCGGCCAGGTCCTCCACCGGAGCGCCCAGAATGCTGACGCGCAGCTGGGCGTCGAGCTTCTGGAGATGCTCCAGCACCTGCGTCACCGCGCCGCGCGAGACGGAGTCGGAAACGCCCAGGCGCAGCACGGCGGAGCCGGAGGCCACGCCCGGCCGCAGGGCCGCCGTAAGCTCCGCGCCCTGCGAGAAGATGCGCTCGCAGTAATCGAAGGCGATCCGGCCTTCGGCGGTCAAGGTCACCCCCCGGGGGCCGCGCAAGAGCAGGGCGCAGCCGAGGGAGCGCTCCAGCTGCTGAAGCTGGAGGCTGAGCGTCGGCTGGGCCAGGCGCAGCTCCCGGCTCGCGGCGCCGATGCGCCCCGTTTTCGCGGCGATCCAGAAGTAGTAGAGGTGGTGATAGTTAATTGGTATCATGCCTTTGGACGCTCATTTAGATTGGCTATTACTTTCATCCATATTATCTATTTTTTAAATCGTTATTCCACGGCTACAATCAAGCCATGAACATCAAACAATTGGGACGGACGGCGATTCTGACGGTCCTGGCGGCCGCGCTGGGAGCCTGCGCGGGCGGCAAGAAGGCCGAGAGAGAGGCGGCGGCCGCGGCGGCCGCCGCGGCGGCGGCGCGCGCGGCGTCGTCGGAAGAGCCCCGCATCCAGGGCTCGCTCTACGTGGAGACCTCCGAGCTGAGCTCGATCCGCTTCGACTACGACCGCGACATGCTCACCCAAGAGGCCAGGGCGGCCCTCAAGCGCAACGCCGCGGTCATCAAGGAAAATCGCAGCTGGGAGGTGCTCGTCGAAGGCCATGCCGACGAGCGCGGCACCATCCCCTACAACCTCGCCCTCGGCCAGAAGCGCGCCAAGGCGGTGCGCGATTACTACCTCGCGCTGGGCATCCCGGGCGGACGCATCGCGACCCTGTCGCTCGGCAAGGAAAAGCCGGAGTGCGCCGAGGCGAACGAAGCCTGCTGGGAGCGCAACCGCCGGGCGCTGAGCAAGGTCAAGGCCGCCCTCGCCGGCAAGCCCGGAGGCGCCAAGCGGCATGAGTAACGCCGTTCGGCGGACCTTGCTGTACGGCACGGCGGCGGCCCTCGTCTGGGGCGGCGCGCGCGCGCACTCGAGCCTGACAAACGCCGCCCTGCGCCCCTCGCCGAGCCTGGGCCCGGCCGTCGTCGAGGGCGCGCTCGGAAACCGCCTCGTGCCCCAGGCGCTGCGCGACGCGGGCTGCGGCCCGGCCGAGGCCGCGGCCCTCGCGCACGCGGTGGGCCGCGCGCTCGACGCCCGCCGCCTGCGCCCCGACGACCGGTTCCGCCTCGTCCGCGACGCCGAAGGCGGGCTCATGCACCTGACGCTCACGCACGGCGAGCGGCGGGCGGTCGTGACGCCCGGCGCCGGCGGGCGCCTGCGCGCGGCAACGCGGCGCGATCCCGTCGCCGTCACGGAGCGTCGCGTCTCCGGGGAGATCAACGGCAGCCTCTGGCTGTCGATGGAGTCGGCCGGCGTGCCGGCGGAGATCATCGTGCGCTTCGCCGAGACCTTCCAATGGACCGTCGACTTCCTCTCCGAGACGCGCGATGGGGACCGGTTCTCCGTGGCCTGGAACGAGCGCGCCGCCGGCGGCCGCGTGCTCGCGCGCTCGGTCGACGCCGGCGCCTACGAAGGGAAGACGACCGGAAGGCGCACGGCCGTCCTCTTCGACGGCCGGTATTACGACGAGGACGGCGAATCCCTGGAGCGCATGTTCCTGCGGGCCCCGCTCAAGTTCGCCCGCGTCTCCTCCCGCTTCGACCGCAGCCGGCGCCACCCGATCCTGCGCATCAACCGCCCCCATCACGGCACCGACTACGCCGCCGCGACGGGCACGCCGGTCTCCGCGGTGGCCGGGGGCGTCATCATCGCGGCCCACCGCGAACGCGGGTTCGGCAACGTCGTCAAGATCCGCCACGACGGCGTCTACACGACGCTCTACGCCCATCTCTCGCGCTTCGGCCGTGGCGTCCGCAAGGGCGCCCGCGTCGAGCAGGGCCGCGTCATCGGCTACGTCGGCTCGACGGGCATGTCCACCGGACCGCACCTGCATTTCCAGATCGAGAAGAACGGGCGCTGGGCGGATTTTCTCGCGCTGGAGCTCCCCTTCGCGCGCACGGTGGAGCGCGCGCGGCGCGCGGCGTTCGCCGCGGCGCGCGAACGCTTCCGCCCGCTTCTGAGCGGATCGTCGACGTAGCTTTCCTCGAGTTTGTTAGAATCCTCCCGATGAACCGCGAAGAGCTTCTTTCCGCGCTGGAGCCGCTCGTCACGTACCTGAACGCCGACGCCTTCCGGCTCTTCGTGGCGCGCGGCCTGCAAGCCGCGCTGGCGACCTTGGTGCTTTACGGCCTGCTGCGCGGCCTCGCCGCGCTGAGCGGACGCCTTCGGTCCCGCCTGGAGGACCCGCAATCCCGCCTGCCGTCCCTGCGCATCCAGCACATCGAGATACTCCCCGCCGCGCGCGTGCGCGAGGGGCTTTTAAAGGCGCTGGGCCTGGCGCGCGCGCTCGCGACCGTGCTCCTGTCCTATGTCTACCTGGCCCTGGTCCTAAGCCTCTTCCCGCGCTCCAGCGGCCTGGCCTCAGACCTCCTCGGCTACGTGCTGGCGCCGCTCTCCGCCTTCGCGCTGGGCGTGCTCGGCTTCATCCCCAACCTCATCTTCATCGCCGTCACCCTCGCCATCGTTCGCTACGTCCTCAAGCTGCTGAACCTGATCTTCGACGAGGTGGGCGCCCACCGCCTGCGCCTGCCGGGATTCCACCCCGACTGGGCCGAGCCCACCTGGCAGATCACCCGCTTTCTCGCGGTCGCCTTCACCATCGTCATCATCTTCCCGTATCTGCCCGGCTCGGACTCCTCCGCCTTCAAAGGGGTGTCGGTCTTCCTGGGCGTGCTGCTCTCGCTGGGCTCGGGCTCGGCGATCTCCAACTCGGTGTCGGGCGTCATCATGACCTACATGCGCCCCTTCGCCAAGGGCGACCGCGTCAAGATCGCCGACACCACGGGCGACGTCCTGGAACGCTCCTTGCTCGTCACGCGCCTGCGCACGATCAAGAACGAGGAGGTCACCATCCCCAACGCGCTGGTGCTGGGCGCCCACATCGTCAACTATACCGCCGCCCTCGCCCACGGCGGACTCATCCTCCACACCGAGGTGACCATCGGCTACGACGCCCCCTGGCGCAAGGTTCACCGGCTGCTGCTCGAGGCGGCCGCCTCCGTCGACGGCGTCGAGAAGGAGCCCGCGCCTTTCATCCTGCAGAAAGCCCTGGGCGACTACTCCGTGCGCTACGAGCTCAACGCGCACACCCTCCTCCCCAACGAGATGTCCGCCCTCTACTCCCGCCTCCACCAGGCCGTCCAGGACCGCTTCAACGCCGAGGGCGTGGAGATCATGTCTCCCGCCTTCGAGGTTCGCCGCGAAGGCCCCGCCAGCACCGTTCCCGCCGACCCCCTCGGCGCATAATTCTTTTACAGCGCGGCAATGTCTCCGGGGCGCCGATTTAGCGATGCTCTTCGCGTGGCCTCCCATTTTCTCCTCGCCCTCGCCCTCGCCGGCTTCGTCCAGGCGGCCGCGCCCGCGCGGGTGCTTCGCCTGGAGGTCAAGGGGGCGATCACCCCCCCGATGAGCCGTCACATCCGCGACGGGCTCGCCGCCGCCGAGTCTCAAGGCGCGAGCGCCGTGCTCTTGGAGCTCGACACCCCCGGCGGGCTGCTCGACTCCACCCGCGAGATCGTCTCGGCGATGCTCAACTCGACCTTGCCCGTGATCGTCCACGTCGCTCCGCCGGGCGCGCGCGCCACCTCCGCCGGGGTCTTCATCCTCATGGCGTCCGACGCGGCGGCGATGGCCCCGGGCACGCATCTCGGGGCGGCTCATCCCGTGGGCCTCGGCGGGGAGAGCCCTCCGCCCGAAAAGGACAAGAAGGGCGCCAAGGCGGCGAAGCCCTCCGTCCTGAGCGAAAAGGCGGTCTCCGACGCCGCGGCCTACGTCCGCGTGCTCGCCACCGAGAAGGGCCGCAACGCCGCGTGGGCCGAGCGGGCCGTGCGCGAGAGCGTCTCCCTGACCGCCGAGGAGGCCCTGAAGCAGAACGTGGTGGAGCTCGTCGCGCGGGACCGCGAGGAGCTGTTCCGAAAGCTGGAGGGACGCGGGTTCGCCAAGCGCGGCGGCAAGGGACGCCTGCGGCTCGCCGGGGCGGAGGTCCGGGAGTTTCCGATGAGCCCGCTTCGCCGCGTCCTTCAGGTCATCGCCAATCCCAACCTCGCTTTGCTCTTTCTCATGCTGGGAATCTACGGCTTGATCTACGAATTCAGCAGCCCGGGCGTCGGCTTCGGCGCGATCGTCGGCCTGACGAGCCTGATCCTTGCGGGCTACGCGCTGAGCATACTCCCGGTCAACTACGCCGGCCTGCTGCTCATCGTCCTCGCCATCGTGCTCCTGATCCTCGAGCTCCAGGTTCCCTCCTACGGCCTGCTGTCCGTCGGCGGGCTGACCTTGCTGGTCCTCGGCAGCCTTTTCCTGTTCGACACCGACCAGGCCTATCTTCGAATCTCGCTCGAGGTCGTCATCGGGACGGCGGCGGCCACCGGGGCCTTCATCCTGCTCGTGGTCTCCAAGCTGCTCAAGACGCGCAAGCTGCCGCCCGCCGTCGGCGCGGAAACGCTGATCGGCCTCACGGGCGAGGCGCGCGACGCCCTCGATCCCCGCGGGCCCGTCTTCGTCAACAGCGAACTCTGGACGGCCGAGGCCCCTGCCCGCGTGGAGAAGGGCGCGCGCGTCAAGGTCGTCGCGGTCGAAGGCGGCGCCCTGCGCGTCGAGGAAATCAAGGAGGAGCCCCATGGTTGAAATACTCAGCGTCCTGATGCCGGTCGTCGTCATCGGCGTCGTGCTCATCGGACAGGCGATCCGCATCCTGCGCGAGTACGAGCGCGGCGTGGTCTTTCGCCTCGGCCGCCTGATCGGGACCAAAGGCCCCGGGCTCATCCTGCTGATTCCGGGCATCGACAAGATGGTCCGGGTGGACCTGCGCACCATCACGCTCGACGTGCCGGTCCAAGAGCTCATCACCAAGGACAACGTCCCGGCGAAGGTCAACGCGGTGTGCTATTTCCGGGTTCTGGATCCCTCGAAGGCCGTCAATCAGATCGAGAACTACATGATGGCCACGTCTCAGATCGCTCAGACGACCTTGCGCAGCGTCGTGGGGCAGGCCGAGCTCGACGAGATCCTCAGCGAGCGCGACAAGATCAACCAGCGCCTGCAGCAGATCATCGACCAGCAGACCGACTCTTGGGGAATCAAGGTCAGCGTCGTGGAAGTCAAGGACGTCCAGATCCCGGAGGCCATGCAGCGCGCCATCGCCCAGCAGGCCGAGGCGGAGCGGGGACGGCGCGCGAAGGTCATCATCGCGGAAGGCGAGATGCAGGCGTCGAAGAAGCTCGCGGAGGCGGCGAGCATCCTCAGCGCCCAGCCGGCGGGCATGCAGCTGCGCTTCCTGCAGACCGCCCAGACCTTGGGCGGAGAGAAGAACACCACTTTGTTCTTTCCGCTGCCGATGGACCTGATCCAGGCGGTCATGAAGAAGCTCGGCCCGGCGACGAACCCTTAGACTATCCTTTCCTTTTTATGCGACAATGAGGCATGGCCGATGAACCCCAAGACCCGAAGGAAGCGATCGAAAAGCTGCTGAAGTCCCTCTCGTCGAATCTCGAGGCGGGGCCCGGCTTCGAGAAGCGCGTGCTCACGCTCGTCGCCGCCGTCGCGGTCGCGCTCGCGTTCGTGACGTCGATCTACACCGTCGAGCCCAGCGAGGAGGCCGTCGTGCTCCGCCTCGGGCGCTACGTCTCCACTCAGCCCCCGGGCCTTCATTTCCGCCTGCCCTTCGGCCTCGACCGCGTCGTCAAGGTGAAGACCAAGGTCATCCTGCAGGAGGAGTTCGGGTTCCGCTCCGCCGGCAGCGAGGGCTCCCGGACCGCGTACTCCAGCGAGGAGTTCAAGAGCGAGTCCTTGACCTTGACCGGCGACCTCAACGTGGCCAACGTCGAGTGGATCGTGCAGTATCAGATCTCCGACCCGAAGAAGTACCTCTTCAACGCCCGCGAGGTGCTCAAGAACCTGCGCGACATCTCCCAATCGGTGCTGCGCCGCGTGGTCGGAGACCGCATCGTCAGCCAGGTGCTCACCACCGGACGCGTGGAGATCGCCGAGGAGGCCCAGCGCCTGACGCAGGAGGTGCTCGACCGCTACGACATCGGCGTGAGGATCGTCACCATCAAGCTCCAGGACGTCAATCCGCCCGAGTCCGTCCGTCCCGCCTTCAACGAGGTCAACGCGGCCAAGCAGGAGCAGGAAAAGGCCATCAACCAGGCGGAGAAGGAGTACAACACCGTCATCCCCGAGGCGATCGGCAAGGCCGAGCAGACCGTGCGCAACGCCCAGGGCTACGCGACCGCCGCCGTCAACCGCGCGGAGGGCGACGCCGCGCGCTTTCGCGTGGTGCTCAGGGCCTACCAGGCGTCGCCGACCGTGACCCGCTCGCGCCTGTACCTCGAGACGATGGAGGAGCTGTACGGCCGCGTCGAGGCCCTGACCATCGTCGACAAGGGCGTCTCCGGCGTGCTGCCGGTGTTCTCCCCGGGCAAGGAAGCCCTCACCGGAGGCTCGAAATGAACCGCTCCCCCCTCGTCAACACCCTCATCGTGCTGGCCGTGGCCGTCCTGCTCAACAACTCGGTCTACATCGTCTCGGAGTGGGAGCAGGCCATCATCACGCAGTTCGGGCGTCCCGTCGGCTCCCCCATCGTCAAGGCCGGCCTGCACGCGAAGCTGCCGTTCATCCAGCGCGTGCGCCGCTTCGAGAAGCGCATCCTCAACTGGGACGGCTATCCCAACCAGATCCCGACCAAGGACAAGAAGTACATCATGGTCGACACGACCGCGCGCTGGCGCATCACCGACCCGCTCCTGTTCCTGCAGACGGTGCAGACCGAGGCGGGCGCGCGCCTGAGGCTCGACGGCATCCTCGACGCCGCCACGCGCGACACCATCTCGAACCACAACCTCGTCGAGGCGGTGCGCAACAGCAACAAGATCATCGACGACCTCAAGGCGGCCGCCAAGGCCGGCAAGGGCGCCGCCCCCGGCGACGAAGACGAGGTCGTCGGCGAGATCGACGCCATCCTGGTCGGACGCGAGAGCCTGAGCGCGATGATCATCGAGCGCGGCAAGGCCGGGCTGAGCGAGTTCGGCATCGAGCTCATCGACGTCCAGCTGCGCCACATCTCCTACGAGTCCAGCGTCGAGGCCAAGGTCTACGAGCGCATGATCTCCGAACGCCAGAGGATCGCGCAGAAGATCCGCTCCGTCGGCCTCGGGGAGCGCTCCAAGATCCAGGGCAAGATCAGCAAGGACCTGCAGAAGATCGACTCCGAGGCCTACCGCGAGGCCCAGAAGATCCAGGGCGACGCGGACGCCAAGGCGATCAGCATCTACGCCCAGGCGATGGGCTCCGACCCGTCGTTCTACGAGTTCGTCCGGACGCTCGAGGCCTACAAGAAGGCGTTCCCGGCCGGCACGAAGATGATCCTGTCGACGGACAACCGCTTCCTGGACCTGATGCGCAAGCGCTGAAGCGATAAGCCTTTCCGATAATGCTTTGTGCCGGCCGCTCGCGGCCGGCCTGTCAGCGGCCGCGGGCCTCGTTCTTGTCGGCGCAGGCCTCGCTGCAGAAGCACAGGACGCTGCCGCGGACGATCCGGGTCACGGCGCGGTCCTTGAGGACGTACACCCCGCACTCGGGGTCGCGCACCATATCGGCGTCGGGCGGCAGGCCCGCGCCCCGCCGCTCCGGCTTGGGCGGCGACTGCAGCAGCCAGCGCAGGACGGCCCGCGCCGCGTACCAGGCGATGACGGCGTAAACGGCGATCAGCAGGGCGCGCATGGCTGCCGCCCATCATATCAGAGAGCGCGCTCCCGGGACAAAGCCTTTACGCCCCCGGCATCCCCGGCCCGGACCGGCCTTGCTATAAAGTCGCATCATGAGCTTCCGGTGGGGCCTGCGCACCAAGATCACAATCGCGCTGATCGCGGCGACCTCGTTGAGCATCGGGGTGACCGGCGCCATCTCGGCGCTGCAGAGCTACCACGCCCTGCGCCGCCAGACCGAGGATGCGATGCTCGCCAAGGCGACCGCCCTCGCGGAGCCGGTCAACGAGATGATCGGCCGCACGCGCTACACCATCGACCGCCTCGCCCGCGAGCCGGACATCGTCAGCATGGATCCCCAGCGGCAGCGGAAAGTGCTCGAACTGATGGCCGACGCCATCGAACTGCTCGACGGCATCGTCATCAGCGGCCCCGATGGGCGCGCGCTCCTGGTCGACAAGACCGGAGAACCGACCGAAGCGCTTCTGCCTCCGCGCGCCGAGGCCTTGCTCGCCTCTCCCGCGGCGTCCGGCGAGATAACGTTATCCGGCGCGTTCCGGTCCTCCTCAGGCTCGATCTGCATCGCGATCGGCGCGCCGATCCGCCGGCGCGGGACCGTCGTCGGCGTCCTGACGGGGATCATCGCGCTCGAGCGGCACAGCGTCGGGGGCATGAAGGGGATACGCTTGGGCCCGTCCGGCTACGTCTACCTCATCGACGCGAAAGGCCGCACGCTCTCGCATCCGGACCCGGCGAGGCTGTTCGAGCGGATTTCGGATTACGCTCCGCCCCCCAAATTGGAAGAGGCCCCGGGGGTCTTCGAATGGGTCAACACCGAGGGCGAGGCGCGGGTGGCGGCGCTGGCACCCATCGCCGACACCGGATGGTACGTCGTGGTCACCCGGCTCCTGAGCGAGGCCGAGGCCCCGGCGCGCCGCCTGCTCACGCTGCTCCTCGCGATCCTGGCAGGGGGGCTCGTCGCCTCGGTGGTCCTCGGCGCCGTCTTGGCCCGTTGGATCACCAAGCCCGTCTCGAACCTGATGCGCGGCGTGCGTGAGCTCTCCGCGGGCCATCTCGCCTACCCCATCGAGGCGGGCGCGGGGGACGAGATCGGCCAGCTGACGTCGGCCTTCAACGACATGGCCGCGCACCTGACCAGGACCATCCGGCATCTCGAGTCGTTCGGCTACTCCGTGGCGCACGACCTGCGCGCGCCCGCCCGCGCGATCACCGTGCTGTCGGAGCTGGTCCTCAGGAACGAGGGCGCCCTCGATGAGGAAAACCGCCGGCGTTTCCGCCGCATCCTGGAGGCGGGACGACGCCTGCGCCTGATGCTCGACGGCCTGATGACTTTGAGCCGGCTGTCCCAGGAAAACCCGGCCCTGGAGGACGTCGATCTCACGGCGCTCGCGCGCGAGTGCGCGGCGGAGCGCGCGGCGCTGGACCCGGCGCGCCGCATCGACCTGGCGATCGCCGAGGGCATGAAGGCGCGGGGCGATCCGCGCCTTCTGCGTATTCTCCTGAGCGTCCTTCTCGACAACGCCTGGAAATTCACCCGCGGGCGCGTCGAGATCGGGCTGCGGGACCGGCCCGGCGGCGCGCCGGCCTATTTCGTCGGCGACGACGGCCCCGGCTTCGACCCCGCCCTGGCGGAGCGGATGTTCAGGCCCTTCCACCGGCTGGCGAACGCGCAGGGGCTCGCCGGCGTCGGCATCGGGCTGAGCGCCGCGGCCCGCATCGTCGAGCTCCACGGCGGGACGATCCGGGCCGAGAGCCGGCCCGGGGAAGGCGCGGTGTTTTTCTTCACCTTAGGGGAGCAGGAATGAGCGGGGAGATACTGCTCGTCGACGACGATGAGGACGACGCGTTCCTGTTCCGCCTCGCCGCGAGCGAGGCCGATCTCGCGCGCGAAATCCGGGCGGTCCAGAGCGGCGAGGCGGCGCTCGACCTGCTCCTCAAAGATCGGCTGGAGCCGGCCCTGATCGTGCTCGACATCAAGATGGCGGGCATCGACGGCCTCGAGGTGCTGCGCCGCCTGCGAGCGGACCCTTCGCATCGCGATCGCCCGGTGGTGCTCCTGACCGGCTCAGATCTGGAAGCCGACCGCGCCGAAGCCGCGAGGCTCGGCTGCAGGCTCTTTCTGACGAAGCCGTCCTCGCTCGCCGGCTACGGCGAGATGGCGGCGCGGATCAAATCCCTGCTCGATGAGTTCGATAAACGGTAGAATCCCGAAATGGCCACGGGACGAAGATCGAAATCTCAGGCGCTGACCGCCCCCACGGGCTGGTACAAGGACGCCGTCATCTACGAGCTCCACGTCCGGGCTTTCTTCGACGGCAACGAGGACGGCAAGGGCGACTTCCCGGGCCTGACGCAGAAACTCGATTATCTTCAGGACCTCGGGGTGACCGCGCTCTGGCTGCTCCCCTTCTACCCGTCCCCCCTCCGGGACGACGGCTACGACATCTCGGATTTCTTCAGCGTCCACGCCGACTACGGCACCTTGGAGGATTTCAAGCTCTTCCTGCGAGAGGCCCATAAGCGGGGCTTGAAGGTCATCACCGAGCTGGTGCTCAACCACACCTCCGACCAGCACGAGCTGTTCCAGGAGGCGCGACGGGCCCCCCCCGGAAGCTCCTCGCGGGACTTCTACGTCTGGAGCGACGACCCCCAGAAGTACCGGGACGCCCGGATCATCTTCTCGGATTTCGAGAACTCGAACTGGAGCTGGGACCCGGTGGCCAAGGCCTACTATTGGCACCGCTTCTACTCCCACCAGCCCGACCTCAACTTCGACAACCCCGCGGTACGCGCGCACGTCCTCAAGGCGATGGATTTCTGGCTCGGGCTCGGCGTCGACGGCCTGAGGCTCGACGCCGTGCCTTATCTCTTCGAGCGCGAAGGGACCAACTGCGAGAATCTTCCGGAGACGCACGCCTTCCTCAAGGAGCTGCGCCGCCGCGTCGACCGCAAGTTCTCCGACCGCATGCTCCTGGCCGAGGCCAACCAGTGGCCCGAGGACGCGGCCGCCTATTTCGGCGACGGCGACGAATGCCACATGGCCTTCCACTTCCCCATCATGCCCCGCCTCTTCATGGCCCTGCGCATGGAGGACTGCTCGCCCATCGTGGACATCCTCCAGCAGACGCCCGACGTCGGCGACCGCGGCCAGTGGGCCATCTTCCTGCGCAACCACGACGAGCTCACTTTGGAGATGGTCACCGACGAGGAGCGCGACTACATGTACCGCTTCTACGCCAAGGACTCCCGTTCACGCATCAACCTCGGCATCCGGCGCCGCCTGGCCCCGCTGCTGGGCAACCACCGCCGGAAGATGGAGCTGCTCAACGGCCTGCTGTTCAGCCTGCCGGGCACCCCCGTCATGTACTACGGCGACGAGATCGGCATGGGCGACAACATCCACCTCGGCGACCGCAACGGCGTGCGCACGCCGATGCAGTGGAACGCCGACCGCAACGCCGGCTTCTCCCGCGCGAACCCCCAATCCCTTTATCTGCCCATCGGCATCGACCCCGAATACCATTACGAGGCCGTGAACGTCGACATCCAGCAGGGCAATCCGCACTCCCTGTTCTGGTGGATGAAGCGCCTCATCGATCTGCGCAAGCGCTACAAGGCCTTCGGGCGCGGCGCCACGGCCTTCGTCGGCTGCGAGAACCGCAAGATCCTCGCCTTCGTCCGGTCCTTCGGCGAGGAGCGCGTGCTCGTCGTCGCGAACCTCTCCCGCTTCGTCGAGCTCGCGGAGCTGGACCTCGCGGCCTTCAAGGGCCTGAGCCTCGTCGAGATGTTCGGGCGCTACGAGTTCCCGGCGGTCAAGGACGAGCGCTACCGGCTCACCTTGGGACCTCACTCCTTCTACTGGTTCCGCATCCGCAAGCCCACCGTCCCGGAGGCCGACCCCTCCCTGACCCCGTCCACCACGCCGACGCTCGAGTGCTCCGGCCCCTGGTCCTCGCTTCTCGCGGAGCAGGCCGGCCCTGGCCTGCGCGAGGCGCTGAAGGCGCATCTGCGGGCCCGGCATTGGTTCGAAGGCAAGTCCCACCAGCTGCGCACGGTCCGCCTCCTGGAGAGCGCCGTCCTGGGCTACGGCCAGAAATCCGCCGCCCGCATCTGCCTCGTCAAAGCGGAGTTCCTGGACGCCGGATCCGAGACCTACGTGCTGCCCATCGAATTCGCGGACGGGGAAAAGGCCCATAAGATCCGTCAGGAGCATCCTTACGCCGTGCTGGCGGAGATTCGCGGAAAGGGGCCCAGGGCCTGCGCCGACGGCATCCTCTTCGACGCGATGAACGATCCGGAGTTCTGCGCGGCGCTGCTGACCGGCATCCGTCAGGGGAAGCGCCTCAAGGGACGCTCAGGCGAGATCGTCCTGAACTCGGCTCCGTGCCTGGAGGCGGTGATCGGCGACCAGCCCCAGCCCGAGGCGACCCCGGTCAAATCCATCCAGCGCAACACCTCGGTCTTCTACGGCGACCGCCTGATCCTCAAGCTCTACCGCCGGCTTTACGCGGGCGAGAACCCCGACGCGGAGATCAGCCGCTTCCTCGCCAAGAAGGCCTTCGCTTCTTCTCCGGCTCTCGCCGGGGAAATACTCTACCGCCCGCGCCGCGGCGCGGAGAGCGTGCTGTCGGTGCTCCACTGCTTTGTCCCTAACCGGGGCAACGCCTGGCAATACACCCTGGACTCGCTGCGCCGCTATTTCGACGACATCCAGGCGGCGGCGGAGCCTCCCAAGGAGCTGCTCGCGCCGCCCGGCTCCGCGCCGTTCGCCCCTCCCGACGCCGAAGCGCCGCCGCTCGCCGTCGGGCGCTTCGGCGACTACCTGGAGACCGCCAAACTTCTGGGCCTGCGCACGGCCGAGCTGCACCTGGCTCTGTCCGACAAGTCGGCCGAGCCCGCCTTCGCCCCGGAGGAGTTCTCCGAGCTGTACCAGCGCTCCCTCTATCAGTCCATGCGCAACCGCTCCAACGAGACGCTCGACCTGCTCCGGCGCAGGTCGAGGAATATTCCCGATGCCCGCCGCCCGTGGGCCGAGGCGATCCTGGGCCAGGGCGACGCGATCCAACAGAGGCTGCGCTCCTTGGTCGGCCGGAAGCTCTCCGGCCGAAGGATCCGCTGCCACGGCGACTACCATCTCAAGCAGATACTCTACACCGGCAGCGATTTCCAGATCTCCGACTTCGAGGGTCCTCCCGAGCAGTCCCTGCGGGAGCGCCGCATCAAGCGCTCCCCGCTGCGCGACGTGGCCGGCATGCTGCGCTCCTTCGACTACGCGGCACAGACGATCCTGCTCGGGCGCGTCGGCGTCACCCGCGCCGACGATGAGGCGCGCCTGGAGCCTTGGGCGCGGTTCTGGACGCGGTGGGTGTCCGCCTCGTTCCTGAAAGCCTACCTCGCGCGCATGGAGGGAAGCGGCGTGCTCCCCAAGACCCGCGCCGAGACGGACCTTCTTCTCGGGACGATGCTCGTCGACCGCGCCCTCGCCGAGCTGCAAACCGAGCTCGAGGGCCAGCCGCAATGGGCGATCATCCCGCTGAAAGGGCTCGCCCGGCTCCTGGAGTGGAAGGCCGCCTAAGCCGGCGAGCCGAGGCGGCGCTTGCGGTCGGCGAGCTCGCGCGCGGTGCCGAGTTAGACCTGACGCGCGCGCGGCTAAAGCCGGGTCAGGACTTCTTGCCGCGGCCGAAGATCGATTCGCCGATTTCCAGCAGCCTGGCGCGCCGATTTGCGGGCCGTGGGGCGGGATCGGCCGTCTTCTTCAGAATGACCACGGGCGCGGGGGCCGGGATGGGAGCGCTCACGCCGGCGGGCACTTCGACGAACCGGCGCTGAGGGGTTCCCCGCGGAGGGATCACGAGCGTGCCGCCGGCGAGGATCAGCGTCCCGGAGGGGAGCGCGCGCTTGATCCCGGCGGACGTCTCGACGACCGTGCCGTTCTCCACGGTCAGCACCCGCCGCGGAGCTCCTGATTTTCCGATCCAGTTCCACACTCCGCCGCCGTCGCGCCGAGCCGCCCGGCCCGTGTCGGCGTCGATGGCCCGGCCGGGGCCGAGACGGAGCACGTTGAGGCCGTTCTTTCGAGCCAACTCGACGAAGTAGCCGTCGGGAAGAACGCCCGGAGCCGGAACGCCGATGAGCGTCCCCGCGCCCCGCGTCCGTCCGATCTCCACGGCCACCCGCGCCAAGCTCGAGCGCGTCAGGTCGCGGGAAGAGCCCGACCTTTCCCGGGCCTCGAGCAGGTCGGCGGAGCGGCCGGCGACGCGCTCGCTCAGCAGCTTCTCGACGGCCGCGTAGCGCCGTAATTTTCGGGAGTCCTGGACGTTGATCCATTGGCCGGCGACGGCGATGGACGCCAGGCCGAATCCGAGGACGAAGAGCGCCCATGAGCCGATCAGGCCGGTCAAACGGCGCATGGCGCCTTCCTAGAAGACATAGACGCGGGTCTCCGGCGTGACGTGAATCCGGATCGCCTTGAGGTCGGCCTGCGATACCATGAACGACCTCGGGCCTCCCGGACCGGATTGAATGACGCGATCGCCGGGAAGCAGTATGGCGTCCTTCTCCATTCCCGCGACGGCGAACGAGCCCTTGGCCGCGGCCTGAGCCCCGATCCGCACGGCCGTCTCCCGCACGACGTCGTTGCCGGACTTCAAGGCGAGCGTCTTGCGCGCGGTGTCGATGGATAGATAAAAATCCGATTTGAGGCTGCCCGCGTAGGCGAGACGGCTCTCGAGCTCCTTGGCGAGGTTCCCCTCGGCCAGATCCATCTCCGCGAGCTCGGCGGTGATCTGGTCGAGCTCGATGGGGCCGGCGGCCGATTCCCGGAAGACCCGCGTGAACTCAATGTCGATGCGATCCCGCTCGCGCCTGGCGAAAAGAGACGCCGCGACGGCCGCGGCCAGAAGGATGAGGTTGAGCCTCAAGGACGGCCGCCTGATATCCCGTCGATCCGGTGAGTCGGCCCTGATTCCCGCTCGTCGTTCCGGCATGCATCGATTGTAGCCGCGCGCGGCGCAGGGCGCCATGCGGAGTTCTACGGTCGCCCCGGCGTCCCCTCAGAACCGGTTGTACCACTCGAGGAACGTGGTGACGATGTTCCCCTCGCGTTCGCGGGTGCGCACCTCGGTCTGCAGGGCCCAGTGGGCCGCGAGGCGCTTGCGCAGGCGGACGTGCTTCGTCTCATCCTGGGAGGCGCCCAGCTCCACGGTCGCCCCCCCCGGCACGCGCAGGCGCAGGGACGCGGTTCTCGCCGAAGGATCGTAGCCGACGTACTCGATGGGCGTGGACGCGAACAGGTACAGCGAGGCGAGGCCGAAGGCGTTGGAGGCGACCGCGCCCTGCGCGTGGCCCACGGACTCGCTCTGGCCGGCGTCGAGCTCATCCGGGACCTTGTTGAACAGCAGCAGCGCGAAGATCTGCTGGCGGTCGAGCGGGGGATCGCTGGACAGATCGACGCGCGGCCTGGCGCTGGTACCCAGCACGAGGATGCGCACCACCGCCTCGGCCGACCTGACCAGCACCAGGCCGTCGAGCTCGAAGAGGCCGCCGGGCAGGGGCGTCAGTCCGAAGCGCTCGATCGTCGCGATCCGGCCGAACAGCGCCGTTTCGAAGCGCTCGAGCCAGATGCGCCCCGACAGCCGCGGCGGCTCGGAGCTCACGGCCAGGCCCAGCCCGACGGGAATCGGCTCCTTGGCCAGATTGGTGAGGAGCAGGGCGGGCTTGGCCGTCGCGACCTTCGCCTCGTACTTGAACCACGCCTTGCGCCGCGGGCCGGGCTGGGCGGGCTCCTCCGCCGCGGGGGCGATGCGCTTGTCGAGAGTCATGTCCGGCGGCGCGCCGATCTCCAGGCGCGGCAGCTCCAAGGCGACGTCCTCGAGGACGACGCTCGCCTTCGCCTCGGCCGTGCGCGAGGGCAGAAGCGCCTCACGCACCGTTATGTCCGCGTCCGCGGACAGCGACAGGCGCTGGCGTCCTTCCGCCAGCCGCGTGTTCGCCGTCAGTCGCACCCGCTGCTCGCCGCGACGGGGGTCTCCGGAACCGCGAGCCGTCGCCTCCACCGAGCCCTTAAGGACATGGAGCGGCGCCGGCACGGCCCACGCCGTGTCCCGCAGGCGCGCGACGAGGTCCGCGAAGCGCGGCACGGCGAGCCGGGCCTCGAAGTCCTGCTCGACGCGGGAGTCCCGCAGGCGAGTCAGGCGTCCCGCTGCGCTCAGGCGAAGGCGCCCGGACGCCTCATACCAATCCTTGACCGGCCCGAGGTCCACCGCCGCCCGCGCGGTGAATTCATCGTCGCGAGGCAGGACGGCCGTGACGTCCGCCCGTCCGTGAATGCGGGCCACGATCGCCGCCGTGGAGGAAGCGCCCCCGCCGTCCAGGCGCGGCAGGGCCAAGGCGATGTCGTCGAAGGCCACCTTGCCCTCCGCCCGGGCCGAGCGCTCCGGCAGAAGAGGATCGCGGACATCGAGCGCGCCGGTCAGCGACACCGCCAGCTTCTGCGCGCCGTCGGCGAGCCGCGAACGGCCGCGCAACGTGAAGCGGTGGTCGCGGCGGCGAGGGTCGCCCGAGCCCTCGAGCTCGAGCTCGACGGGCCCCCGGAAGGGCCGCAGCGCGGCGGGCAGTTCGAGCCCGGTTCCCTCCAGGCGCCCGGCCAGCTCCTCGAAGCGCGGAACCTTCAAGCGGACGGCGAGTTCGTGGGTGAGGCGCGCCTTGGCGAGGCGGCCGAGTTCACCTTCGACGCGCATGCGCAGGCGGCCCGAGACCTCGTACCAGTCCCGCACGGGCTCGAGATCCAGGCCGGCCTCCACGTCCATATGGTCCTTCTCCGAGAAGCGCCCCCGCACCGACGCCAGGCCGCGGATCTCGCGGACCGGAGCGGCCCGGCCGGGGGTCACGATCACGGAGCAGTCGGCTTGGAACGACTCGGGCGCCCGCGCGGTCCCCCGGCAGGCGCGCAGCCTCACCGAGCGCACCGGCGCGGTCGACGAGGACGCGGTCCAAAGGCCCGACGCCGAGACCTCGAGCTCGCCGCCGTCTTCTTTCCGCGAAGCCTTGAAGACTCCCGACGCCGCGCCGGAGCCGGCGAAGGACCCCGACCACAGCGCGTCGAGCGTCCTCAGGCCCCCCGACGGGAAGACGCCCGTGTCGGCGGCGGCCTCGACCCGCAGCGGCCGGCCGTCGACGGCCAGCTCGGCGAGGACCGCCAGCGGACGCGTCCGGCCCGCGTCGAACGACGCCTTCACCGAGCCGGCGACGGCCCGCGCGCCCGAGCGCAGCTCGAGCTTCTCGAGCTCGACGCGAATCAATCCGAGCTTCGCGCCGAGCAGCGGCGCGGGGATGCCGGCGGGACCGCCCGCCCCGGGCTCCGCGGAGGAGATGATCCTCAGGCGATTGGAGCCCACGATGAAACGGTCCGCGCGCAGCAGCCGCGGGGGCCAGACGCTGACGGCGACGTGGATGTCGACGACGTTGAGGCAGCCGTCGCTGCCCGTCTCCGCGTGACGGAAGCAGAGATCCGACGCCGTCAGGGTCAGCTCCTTCTCCCTCAGGGACGGGGCCCACGCCTTGAGATTGAGGACCCGCCAGCGCGGCTCCCATTGCTTCGCGCGGTGCGTGAGCACATAGGCCGCGGTGCGGGAATTGATCAGGAGTCCCGGCTTCAGGAGCAGCAGCAAGGTCGCGGCCGCCAGGCCGGCGGCCGCCACGGCCGCCGCGGCGAGGACGAGCTTGACGGCGAGCGGCGCGCGCTTCAAAACTCCCTCCCGAAGCTGAAATAGAACTGCAGGCGCGACTCCACGGGGACCGTCGCCGGGTCGCTGTGGCGCACGAAGCCGCGCGCGACGCTGCCGCGCAAGGTCCCCACCGGCGACGGCCAGCGCACGCCCATGCCGGGGGCGTAGTAAAGGTCGGGAGAAAGCTGAAAGCGCCGCCCGCCGCCCATGGCCGTGTCGAAGAACACGTAGGGCTGCAGCCGCCCCGGAAGCAAATCCCCCATGCGAAGCTCCAGGCCGTGGTAGACCGCGCTCAGGTAGCCCAGCGCCTCGCCCGGCAGCTCGCCGCGGCCGAGGCCGCGGTAGTCGGCGTCGCCGCCCAGGTAGTGCCGGTAGGCCGGCGGCAGCAAAGCGAGCGTGCGCTCCTGATCCAAGGTCCACGTCGCCGCGGCCAGGCCGCGGCTGCCGAGGACGAGCAGCGGCGGCTCGTAGAGGCCGACGTTCCACAGCGCCTGGTAGCTGAACTTCAAGCGATGCGCGGTGAACTCGGAGTAGGCTCCCGCGAAGCGCGAGGACATGGCGACGCTCGTCTGCCACCCGGAGCGGGGATCGGCCAGATACCGCTCGTAGAGGTGGCTCAGGATGCTCACGTGCGTCTCCCACGACAGATAGGTCTCGCGGGGGATGCCGAGGCCGCGCACGGTGCGGACGTCGTCGACCGCGGGCCCGGCCTTGGCCTGCACGCCCAAGGTCTCGAAATCCCAGTTCAGCGCCGGCGCCACGGACAGCTGGGCGCCGACGGTCTCGAAGCGGGCCTCGTCGATCCGGGCGATATAGACGCGCGGACGAAGGTGAACGCGCGAGGCCGGACCCGGGTAAAGCCGCAGGAAGGACTCGAAGGACTGCTCCCGCACGGAGCCGTGCAAGGTGGTTTCCATGGAGCTCGCGCGCCCGCCGATGCGCGAATGCTGCCACTGGGCGCGCACGCGGGCCAAGCCCTCGCTGTCGATGCCCACGCCCACGCGCACGATCTGAGGCGGCGCGGAGACGGCGCGCAGCACGACGGCCGCGGGCCGGGTGCCGCAGTCCACGTCGAAGAACGCGCTCAGGAACAGCGCCTCGCGCACGATCCGGTCCGCGGTCACGGCCAGGAGCCTCTCGTCGAAGAGCTGGCCGCGGCGAAAGGCCTCGTAGCGGCGGAAGATCCGCGTGTCGATACCCGGAATCGGGGGATCGACGATCCGATCCAGCCGCGCGAGCTCGCCGGGAGCGGCGTGGGCCCGGATCACGCCGCTGCGCGGCTCGCCCCGGGCCTCCAGCTCCGGGCACGCGTAGCCGCGCTGACGAAGCTCCGCGGAGAGGGCCGCCTCGGCCCGGTCGAGGAGCTTGGGCGTGAGGGCCTCGCCGACGAAGCGCCTCTGCTTGCCCGGATCGACGTCCACGGGAAGCCCCTCGGCGAGAAAGTCGGTCACGACGGTGCGCGTGCCGATGTCGACCGTCAGGACCTGCCCGTCCGCCCGGAACGTCGGCGCGTGATAGCCCCTGTTCTGAAGGATGACGCGCAGGAAGGCGCGTGCCTGCGCCGCCGGGACCTTGCTCCAGGCCTCGCTGTCGGGGTCCCCGCAGACCAGGCGCTTCTCGGCTTTGTCGAGCCCGATCTCCTCGCCCGCGAAGACGAGCCGCGGGCACGGCGGCTCCGCCCGCGCCTGCGCGGCGAATAGAATCCAGAGCGAAAAGAGAAAGGACATTCCCATGCATCATATAACAAGGGATTCCTCGGGAAATTGACGGAGACGTAGCCTCGCGGTGTACGCTAGGAATGCGCGGCGGCGTACATGCCGCCGAGGACGAGCCCGCCGCCGGCCAGGCTCCAGCCCGTGAGCGGGTCGCCCTGCAGGCCCACGCCGAGCAGGACGCCCACGACGGGCTGCAGGAAGATGAAGTTGGCCACCTTCGAGGCCTCGACCTTCTTCAAGGCGACGTTCCAGAGGATGACGGCGAGAAAGCCGCCGGCGACGGCGAGATAGGCGATCGCGAGCCAGGCGGCGGGAGCCGCCGCCGGCCAGGACGAAGGCGTCGCCCCCCCGAAGGCCCATGCGGCGACGCCGAAGAATCCGATGATCGAGGTGACCGCCGTGAAATCGAGCGGATCGACGCGCTTGAGCGCCGACTTGCCCAGCACGCTGTACAGCGCCCAGCACCCCCCGTGAAGAGCCAGGATCAGGTCGCCCTTGAGGCGGTCGGTGAAGGCGCCGGACAAGGTCGGCGGCCCCTGGAAGGCGATGAGCAGCGCACCCGTCAGGCCCAGGACGAGCGAGAGTATCTTGAGCCCGGTCAGCCTCTCGCCGAGAAACACCGCCGAGAGCAGGACGATCGTGACGGGCTCGATGCCGACGAGCAGCGACGCGCTGGTGGCCGAGGAGAGCTTCACGCCGTAGGTGCCCATGGCCAGCGGCAGCGCGTAGCCGAATAGGCCCACGGCGACGATGCGCGCGCGGTCGCCGCGGGACGTCGACGACAGCCTTCGGCGACCGCGCCAAATAAACGGCACGAACAGGGCCGCGCACAGCGCCATGCGCAGAAGCATCAGGTCCTTCTCCGCGAACCCCTTCAAGGCCTCGGTCGTGACGGCGTACGTCGAGCCGCCGAGGATGTTCGAGACCGCGATGAGTAGGTAGGGCACCCGGCGCTAGGGCGCGAGGACGGTGGCGACGGCGTGGCAGGCGATGGCTTCGCCGCGGCCGATCGCGTCGAGGCCTTCGTTGCTCTTGGCTTTGAGGCTCACGCGCGACTCGGGAAGCTTGAACAGCGCGGCGAGCGAGGCCTTGAGCTTCTCATAGTGCGGCTTGAGCTTGGGCTCCTCGGCGATGAGGGTCGCGTCGAGATGAACCAGCTCGCCGCCGCAGGCGGCGAGCTTCCCCAGGGTGTTGGCCACGATCTCTTTCGAGGCCAGTCCTTTGAATTTGGGGTCTGACGGCGGGAACGCGATGCCGATCTCTCCCAATCCCAGGGCTCCCAGCACCGCGTCGCAGCACGAGTGCAGAACCGCGTCCCCGTCGGAATGCCCCAGGAGTCCTTTCGTATGCGGGATCAGGCATCCGGCAAGCCACAACTCCCGTCCCTCGACGAGTTTATGGATGTCGTAGCCGAAGCCGGTCCGGCTCTCCCGCCGCCCGCCCTCGCGGGCTTCGATGATCGCGCCCGCCATCGTCATGTCCTCCGGGGTGGTGATCTTGAAATTCTCGTACGACGACTCGACGAGCGCGACTTTGTGGCCGCAGCGCTCGACGAGCTGGGACTCGTCGGTGGCGTCCGCGTCGCCCGCGAACTTGTCGAGGGCTTCCTTCAGGATCGCGTAGCGGTAGGTCTGCGGAGTCTGGGCGGCCCAGAAGCGGGCGCGGTCGGGGGTCTCGGAAACGGTCGTCGAGCTTCGCTCGACTATTTTCAGAGTGTCCTTCACCGGGACGGCGGCCACCGCCGCTCCGGATTTGAGCGCCTCCGCGAAGGTCGCGCGGACGATCTCGGGGGTTATCATGGAGCGAGCCCCGTCGTGCACGGCCACGACCTCGACGCCGGAGGGCAGGGCGGCGAAGCCGTTTCTCACCGACCCCATGCGCGTGGGACCGGCCTCGACGACCTTGACCTTCCCGCCGGAAAGGCGCGCGCCGTGCTCCTTGAACGACTCCGCGCCGAGCACGAGCACGACGCTCTCGACCTCGGCCATCGACACGAAGCATTTGAGCGACAATTCCGCCACCGTCGAGCCCGCGAGCGGCAGGAACTGCTTCGGCCGACCCATGCGCGAGCCCGAGCCGCCCGAGACGATGATCGCCGCGGCGCGCATCAGACCGCCGCGCGCTCCGCCGGCTTGGCTTTCGCGAAGATCATGCGGCCGTTGGAGGTCTGATGGATCGACGTCACCGTCGCCTCCAGGCGCTTGCCCACCGAGCGGCGGCCGTCCTCGACGACGACCATCGTGCCGTCGTCCAGGAAGCCCACGCCCTGCTCGCGCTCCTTGCCTTCCTTCATGACGAACACGCTCATCGTCTCGCCGGGCAGCACCACCGTCTTAAGGGCCGAGGACAAGTCGTTCACATTGAGCACGGTCACGCCCTCGAGTGTCGCCACCTTGTTGACGTTGAAGTCCGTGGTGACGATCTTGGCGCCCATCTCGCGGGCGAGCTTGACGACCTTGCCTTCGATCTCCGAGATCTCGGGGATGTCCTTGTCGAGGATGCGCACCGGCACGAAATGCCCCTCCTGCAGGCGCGCGAGCACGTCGAGGCCGCGGCGGCCGCGGGCGCGCTTCATCGGGTCCTCGGCGTCGGCGAGGCGGTGCAGCTCGGTCAGCACGAAGCGGGGGACCACCAAGGACCCCGACAGGAAATGCGTCTCCACGATCTCGGCGACGCGGCCGTCGATGATCGCGTTGCAGTCGAGGATCTTGAGGTCGGAGCCGCGCTTCTTGCCCATCTTGAGCAGGTCCTTGTCCAGGTCGTCGAGCTCGGGCGCCTTGCGCAGGGCGATCACGAGGCCGAGCACGCCGAACGCGAAGAAGCGAAGCAGGGAGTACTTGTCCCAGACCTTGTAGATCTCCTCGTTGCCCATCTGGAAGACCGAGTAGTCGACGAGCCGGGAGACGATGATGCCGACCGCGATGCCGAGCACCCCGGTGATCAAGGTCAGCAGGTTCAGCTCGGCGACGAGGTACTCGATGCCGACGATGACGAGCCCGACGGCCAGGCCGATCCCGAGGCCGACGGGCGTGCGCGCGATGTCGCCGAAATAGACGATGGCGGGACAGATGAGGATGACGGCGACGCGGAAGATGACGGTATACATGGAATGCCTCCGACGGAGGTTATAAAGGAATGAACGCTGTATTCTACGAAAAACGACTGAGCCATAAGGCGAAGAAGTGCCCCTTCCACACGCCGTTAAAAAGGGGCCCGGGTCTGCTCGGCGCCGAAAGCGGCTTGCGCCGCCTCGCCCTATTCGGGAAGCCAGAGCGCGAAGTTTCCGGCTTCGCGCATATCCGCGATCAAGGCCCTCAGCGCATCGAGGCTGCCGGGGCGGGAGAGATAGGAGTTGAGAGTCAGCCCTGAAGACGCCAGCCGTGCCTCGACATCCTCAAGCCAACTTTGCAGACGCCGCGCGTGGTCAACCGTCATCTTCGGATGCCGCCCGACGGTGAGCATGAGCGGGAAGGTCTCGGCGACGAGGCGCGGCGGGGCCTCGAGCGGGTCCAAACGGGAGAGCAGTCGCAACTGCCCGACGAGAATTCCCTCTCGGGTCCGCGCGTCTCGTTCGACGGCCGCCTCCACGCCCTCGACATCGGAGAAGCGGTCCCAGCGACGGCTGCGCTCGATGATTTCGCCGGTCCAGGCCGACACGCCCAGTTCGGCCCACTGTCGCGCCATGCGCTCCAGGTTCTCGCGGATCAGCCCGTTCCGTTGATACAGGCGGCGAAGACTCTGCAACTGCTCCTCCGTCAGAGGCGCCTCAGCCCTGTCCGCCCGCACGACGAGCACGCCGGCGGGCAGGGACGGGAGGGCGGGCGCCGCCGAAGCCGGCGAGGCCGCCGCCGGCGCCGAGGGCACGGGCGTCAAGCTGGGAGCGCTCAGAGCCGCCGGAAGGAGAGGGACCGAAGCCTTGAGAACGGGAGGCGCGAGCGCGACCCCGGCCGCGCCGGAGATGGAGGATTTGACGGAAGGGCCGGCCCTTCCCGCGGAAAAGGTCTGGGCCAAGGCCGCGTTTGCGAGCGCGGCCGAGAGGATGAGCGCAGATACCGATGAACGCTTCATGGCAATCGATTGTAGCGAGGCGAGGCGGGCAGTCCTAGAGGCATAGGACCTATGGGTTGCCGGATTTTCGGCCTACTCGGCGCCGAATGCGGCTTCCGCCGCTTCACGCAGGTCCGAGACGCCGGTGACGCTCAGGCCGAGCGTCTTGGGCAGGTCCTTGGCCGCTCTTGAGGGAACCACCGCTCGTTTAAAACCGGCCTTCGCCGCCTCGCGCAGGCGCAGCTCGAGCTGAGGAATCCGCCCGACCTCGCCGAGCAGGCTGACCTCGCCGAGCAGGATCATGTCGGAGGGGACGGCCTTCTCCCGCCACGAGCCGGCGACGGCGAGGCAGGCGGCCAGGTCGAGGGCGGGGTCCTTGAGGCGCAGGCCGCCCGCAAGGCTGACGAAGCAGTCGCGGTCCTCGAGGCGCAGGCCGATGTGCCGCTCCATCGCCGCGAGGAGGACCAGGACGCGGTTGAGGTCGAGGCCCGTGGACATGCGGCGGGGAAGCGGGTAGCGCGTGGAAACGACCAAGGACTGGACCTCGACCAGGACCGGCCGGGAGCCTTCCAGGGCGACGGACACCGCGCGGCCCGGCGCGGCGGCGCGGCCGAGCTCGGCGGCGAAGAAGGCGGTGGCGTCCTTGACCTCCGTGAGACCCTTTTCGCCCATCTCGAAAAGGCCCAATTCATCCGTCGGGCCGAAACGATTCTTCTGGGCGCGCAGCACTCTCAGCAGGTCATGGTTCTCGGTGTCGAAGTACAGTACGGTGTCCACGATGTGCTCGAGCACCTTGGGGCCGGCGAGCGAGCCGTCCTTCGTCACGTGGCCGAGGAGGAAGACGATGGTGTCGTTCTTCTTGGCCGCGCGCACGAGCTCGGCGGCGCACTCGCGCACCTGGCCGACGGAGCCGGGGCTCGACATGAGCTGAGGGTGGGTCACCGTCTGGATGGAGTCGAGCACCATCGCCCACGGCTTGACCTGCTCCATCGCGGCGAGGATCTTCGACAGCGAGGACTCGGACACGAGGTAGAGCTGTTCCGAGGTCAGCCCCAGGCGCTTGGCGCGGCTCGAGACCTGGCGCAGGCTTTCCTCGCCGGAGGCGTACAGGAACGGCCCCTTCTCGGCGAGCTTCGCCGCGGCCTGCAGCATGAGCGTCGACTTGCCGATGCCGGGAGGCCCCGCGAGCAGGATGACCTGGCCGGGGACGATGCCGCCGCCGAACAGGCGGTCGAGCTCGGCGATGCCGACGGGCGTGCGCTGCTCGGGCGCGGCACTCGCGTCCTTGAGCGCGGTGACCGCCGAGGAGAAGGAGGTCAGCTGGCCGCGCGCCTCGGACACCGCCTCGGCGAGGCCGCCGGGCCTCGTCTCGACGACCTCCTCGGCCATCGTGTTCCATTCGGAGCAGCCGGGGCATTGCCCCATCGGCTTGCTGGCCGAGTGGCCGCAAGCTTGGCAGCGGAAGACGGTTTTAAGTCGAGCCATGGCCGGAGTATAGCTGATTATTCGTTTTCGAACAAGCGTTCGAACGAGGCTTCCTACCGCACGAGGACGGCGAGGGCGTACATGTCCCCGCGGCGGTCGAGGTACCAGTCGAGGATCTCCGCGCCCTCGAGCAAGGCTCCCTCCTTCCCCTCGAGCAGGCTCGCCCGCGCGCGGTCGGCGGCCGCGGACGCGCGCAGGCCGGGGTTGTCCACTCCGCGCACCAGCCCGACGCCGAACACATGAGTCTTCCCGCCGAGTTTCTCCGACCAGAAGACCTTGTCTTCCGGAGAGCGTATTTTTTTCGCCCAGCCCGGCTTCTTCCATTGGCGCGCCGTCGCCGGCGTGCGCGGCCGGCTCAGGCGCTCGGCGACCTTGCTCGCCTTCGCCTCCCACGCGCGCGCGGGCCCGGCGGCGCCGAGCAGGACGAGGGCGGCGAGGGCGAGCGCGAAGGCCATGCCGTCTTATAGCATGGGCCCGCGTGAATAGCCATAGCGGCCGGGAAAAGCCCTCGCGCCATGAAACTTTTCGGGGGGCTCGATCGTATGATAAGGGGCGGCCGCGAGGTTATGCGGCTTATCCCCAGGAGGAGGCGCGACTGTTGTTGACAACAGTTGCGACGACGATAGTGGATATCCAAAAACTGACCGATGATGAGTTGATTCGCTACACGGAAGAACTGGCCGCCGACCTGCGGGAGAGAACCTGCGACTTGGTCGAAAGCCTCGCCGAGATGGACCGGCGCAAACTCTACCGTGAATTTCAGTGCGCCTCGCTATTCGAGTATTGCACCTATAGGCTTCGCATGTCCGAGGCCGCAGCCTATCGACGCATCCGCGCGGCCAGGGCGTTCCAAGCGTACCCTCCGGTCAAGCCGCTGCTGCGCGACGGGAAGCTCACGCTCGAGTCGCTGGCCCTGCTTCATCCCTTCCTCAACGACGTTGACGCGGGCAAATTGGTGACTGAAGCGGCGGGCAAAAGGACCTGGGAAGTCGAACGGCTGGTCGCCGTCCGCCGGACGGAAGAACCGCGTCGAGACGTCGTGCGATTCACGGCTCCCATCCTTGCCGTCCCGCTCAAGCCCGAAGCCGAAACGGCGGCATCGCTATTCGATCCACCCGCCGCGTCCGTGCCGGCCGCCTTTCCCCTCGCCGACATTCCCCCCGCCCCCGTCACCGGGCCCGACATGACAATTCCGGCCGCCGCCCAGCCCGACGAAGAACTGACGGTCGCTTCTCCCGCCGAGACTCGATCCGTCGCGAAAATCCCCGAGCCCACGCAGGGTCATCCGAAGCCGGCCCCCGTGGGTCCGGCCGCCGCGGAGCCCGGAATCCGCGTCGGTTTCACGGCGGACGCCTCATTCCATAGGCTCCTGAGAGAAGCCCAGGCGGCGATGCGCCATAAGTATCCGGACGGGCGGCTCGACGGGGTGTTTCGCGACGCGCTGGAGGCGCTGCTGCGCAAGAAGACGCCGTGGGCGTGCCGGAAGAGCCGCTGACGCGGGATTCGGGCCCGGCTACTTCTTGGAGCGGCCCTTGCTGCCGGCGGCGCCGAAGGACACCATGCCGAACAGATAGGCGATGTCGGTGTCCTCGAACATGATCTTCAGCCAGGTCTGGTAGCGCGGCACCTCGGCGAGCTCCTCGACGCGGCCGCCGAGGCTGACGTGCTTCTGGATCCGGACCTGGGCGCCGACGTCGTAGGCGGGCTTGTCGAAGCGGCGGCCCTCGATGATGCGGTTGCGGCCGAAGTCGTGGCCCTGCGCGACGACGGAGAGGCGGTCGAGGCCCGGGGTTTTATGGAAGGGCTTGACGGTCACGCGCGCGCCGCCGCCGGAGCGGATCACGCCGAAGCCGACGTCCCACCAATCCTTCTCGAAGCCGATCAGGCCGTCGATCTGGTTGGGGCGGGCGTAGTCGGTCTTCGAGCCGCGAGGCTGGTCGTTGATGTTCGCGAGGTTGGAGCCGCCGACGTAGTAGTAGCGGCCGTCGCGCGGCGAGATCTTCAGGCCGAGGTCCACGCGCGAGGTGCGCACGGCGTGCTCGTAGCGCCAGTCGTAGTTCCAGTACACCTTGAACTGCGTGATGCGGCCGAACACGTCCTTGGCGGTGCCGGCCGCTTCCTTCACGCTGGCGACCGTCTCCTTCACGTCGTCCTTGATCTTCTGGTCGTTGAGCAGGGCGCCGATGGTGCCGGAGCTGGTGTTGAGGCTCGCCATCATGACGTTCGACTTGGCGAGCAGGGCGTCGAGCTTCTCGGTGATGTCGTCGGTGCGGCCCATCGCGCGCTCGACCTGCGGCTTGGTCGTCTCGATGAGGTCGTTGAGGTTGGCGGTCATCTCGCGGACGTTCGCCACGGTCTCGCTCAGGTTGTCGGTGAGGGTGCCGCGGGGCCCCTCCTTCATCATGCTGTCGAGGAGCTTCTCGACCTTGGCCAGAGCCAAAGTCAGGGACTTCTCGATGGAGACGGGGTCCTCGCCCTTGATGGTCGAGTTGGCGGGGATGACGCCCTTGGCGCGGGAGCCCTGGTCGACCTGGAGGTACTTGGAGCCGATGATGCCGGTGGAGCCGATGGAGAAGACGGCGTCGTTGTAGATGTCCACACCCTTGCGGATCGACATGATCACGCGCGCGCCGCCGTCGACGAGCTCGATCGAGCGGACCTGGCCGACCTCGACGCCGGAGAGCTTGACCGGGGCGTCCTTGGAAAGGTTGGCGACGTCGGAGAACTGGCCGTAGAGGACGTAGCGCTTCTCGAAGGTGACGTCGCCGAGGAGGAAAATGGCGGTGGCGAGCAGCGAGAGGCCGCCCAGCACGAACGCGCCGACCTTGGTCTCGAGCGTCATCAGGAGCCTTCCTTGTCAGGCTGGGCGTTCGAAGCGGTTTCCGCCTCGAATTCCTTGAGCTTCATCTTGATCGGGCCTTCACTCTTGCCGTCCACGAACTGGCGCACATAGGGGTTGTCGCTGATCTTGATGATGTCCGGATGCGCGACCTGAAGCACCTTTCCCTCGTGAAACATCGCGATGCGGCTGGCGACCTTGTACGCGGCCTTCATGTCGTGCGTAACCATGATGGCCGTGACCTTCAGCTGCTTTTGAAGGTCCAGGATCAGATCGGCGATGACGTCCGTCATGATCGGATCCAGGCCCGTCGTGGGCTCATCATACAAAATGTACGAAGGCTGGGCGGCGATGGCCCGGGCGAGCGCCACGCGCTTCTTCATGCCGCCGGAGAGCTCGGAGGGCTTGAAGTCCTCGACGTCCTTGAGCCCGACGAGGGCGAGGCAGTCCGAGGCGATGCCCCGGTATTTCCCCGACGGGATGTCGGTGAGGTAGCGCAGGCCGAAGGTGATGTTCTCCCAGACGGTCATCGAATCGAAGAGCGCTCCCTCTTGGAACAGGTAGCCGAAGCGGCGGCGGTAGTCGGCGATCTCGGCCTCGGTCTTGAGCTTGGCGACCTCGATGCCGTCGACGACGATCTTGCCGCCGTCGGGATGATGCAGGCCGATGACGCACTTGAGGAAGGTGGACTTGCCGCAGCCGGAGCCGCCGATGATGACGAGGGTCTCCCCCGTCTCCACGCGCAGGTCGATGCCGCGCAGGATGGTGCGGGGCCCGAAGCGCTTGATCACTCCCTCGGCGTCGATCATGTGATCCCGAACGCGTTGAGGACCGCGGTGGCGAAATAGTCGAGCACGAGGATGAGGACCATGCTGATGACGACGGCCGCGGTCGTGGACTTGCCCACGCCCTCGGCTCCGCCGCGGGTGGTGATGCCCTTGAAGCAGGACACGAGGGACACGACGGCCGCGAACACGAAGGTCTTGAGGAAGCCGTGCACGAAGTGGCGGATCTCCATCTGGTCGACGATGTCGTGCCAGTACACCGTCGCGGGGATCTGGTACTTGGCGTGCGCCACGAGGTAGCCGCCGAAGATGCCCGTGAAGTCGGAGGCGACGGTCAGCAGGGGCAGCACCATCATGAAAGCGATGAAGCGCGGGATCACGAGATAGCGGATCGGATCGGTGCCCAAGGTATAGAGCGCGTCGATCTGATCGGTGACCTTCATCGTGCCGAGCTCGGCCGCGATCGCGGCACCCGCCCGGCCGGCCACGACGATCGCGGTCATGACGGGCGCCAGTTCCATGACCAGCGAGAAGGCGACGACCGTGCCGACGAACAAAGGCTCGTTGAAGAAGTGCTTGGAGGACGCGCCGGTCTGCAGGGCCAGCACCATGCCGGTGAAGAAGGCGGTCATCGCGGTGACGGGCAGGGACTCGACGCCGATGCGCACGATCTGGATCAGGGTCTGGCGCCACTCGATGCGGTAGCTCGTCATCCAGCCGAACGTCGAGCGCACGAGGAAGGAGAACTGCCCGGTCTCCTCCGCGGCCCCGAGGATGTACTTGCCGAGCCCTCCGACGGCGTTCGAGATCAAGCGCCCACCCCCGTCCGCGGCACGCGGCTCGAGAGGGCGGTCACGGTCTCGTAGGCGATGGTCCCGCTCAGACGGGCCAATTCCGAGGCGGGAACGACCGAGCCCTCTTGGCTTCCTAAAAGAACGGCGTCCTCGCCGACCCGGGCGCGCGGCGCGCCGGTCACGTCGATCATGGTCTGATCCATCGTGACGCGCCCGACGACGGGGCAGCGCTTGCCGCCGACGAGGACCGAGGCCCGGTTGGACAGGGCGCGGGGATAGCCGTCGCCGTAGCCGATGGGCAGGGTCGCGATGCGCGAGACGCGCTTGGCCCGCCAGGTCGCCCCGTAGCTGACCGTGGCGCCCTTCGGAGCGGTCTTGATGTAGACGAGCTTGCTCTTGAGCGTCAGCACCGGCGCGAAACCGTCGAGCAGGCCGTAGGCGGCCAGGCCCGGGCGCACGAGGTCGAAACGCGCCTCGGGATGGCGCAGCGTCGCCGACGAGTTGGCGGCGTGGACGAGCGGCGGACGCAGGCCGTCGCGCCCCAAGGATCTCACGACGCCGTTGAAGGCTTTCAACTGCCGCGCCGTAAAACCGCGGTCGTCCTCGGCCTTGGCCATGTGAGTATACAGCCCCTGCACCCGAATCCCTTTCATGACGGAGAGGTCGCGCACGAGGGCCAGCGCCGCGTCGGGACGCAGGCCGATACGGCCCATTCCGGTATCCACCTTCACATGAATGTTTATTTTACGGCGCAAGCGCAAGGCCGCCTCGGCCACGCGCTTGGCGGACTCCAGGGAGGCGACGCTCGGGGTCAGGTCATGCGCGGCGGCGGCGAGCACGCTCTCGAAGGGATACAGGGAGCCGAGGATCAGAATGGGGAGCCTCACGCCCGTCCCGCGAAGGGCGACGCCCTCCTCGACCGAGGACACCCCGAGCCAGTCCGCGGCGCGAGCCTTCTGCGCCGCGAGCGCGCACAGCGTCGCGTCGTGGCCGTAGGCGTTGGCCTTCACGACGAACATGACCTTCACGCGCGGGCCCACGCGCTTGCGAAGGAGGCGGAGGTTTCCGACGAGCGCGCCGAGGTCGATTTCAGCCCAGGTGGGCCGGAAGAAGCGCCTCATGGTCGCTTCCTGCTGCGATCGACGCGACCATTTCCTGCGCTATGCTCGGTCATGAAAACTGAGTCTGCGGTTCCTCGAAGGCGGCGGGTTCTTCCGAGCTCGTTTCATCGCAGAAGCGCGTGATGCTGCGCAGGAAGGTGACGGGCACCGAGCCGGTCGGGCCTTGGCGCTGCTTGGCGATGATGATCTCGGCCTTGTTCTCGAGCGTGGGGTCGTTGGGCTTGTAGTAGGCCTCGCGGTGGATCATCGCGACGACGTCGGCGTCCTGCTCGAGCGAGCCGGACTCGCGGAGGTCCGAGAGCTTCGGGCGGTTGTCCAGGCGCGCCTTGTCCTCGCTGGCGCGCGAGAGCTGGGACAGCGCGATCACGGGAACGTTGAGCTCGCGGGCGAGCTGCTTGAGGCCGCGCGAGATCTCGGAGACCTCCTGCTGGCGGTTCTCCTGGCGTCCGCCGCCGCCGCGCAGGAGCTGGAGGTAGTCGACGACGACCATGGACAGCTCCTTCTTCTCCTGGCGCAGGCGGGTCATGAGCTGGCGGGAGATCGTGCGCACGCTCATCACGGTCATCCCGGGGTTGTCGTTGATGAACAAAGGCGCCTCGGCGAAACGCGCGGCCGCGCCGGTCAGGTCCTGCCAGCGGTCGCGCTTGAAGTAGCCGGTGCGGATGTCCTTGAGGTTGACCTTCGCCTCGGAGGCGATGAAGCGCTGCATGATCGCGTGGCGGTTCATCTCGAGGGAGAAGAAGAGGACGGGCAGGTTCTTTTCGAGGACGGCGTGGGCCACCATGTTCAGCGCGATCGCGGTCTTGCCCTGCGAGGGACGCGCGGCGACGAGGATCAGGTCGCCCCGCTGGAAGCCGGTCGTCATCCGGTCGAAGGCGCGCAGGCCCGTGGGGATGCCGGTGACCTCCTGCTTGCTGTGATGCGCGCGCTCGATCTGCTCGACGACCTCGTGGACGAGGTCCTTCATCTCCACGACGCCCTGGAGCGTCTGGCGCTCGCTGACTTTGAGGATGGAGCCCTGGGCCTCGTCGAGGATCTGCTTGGGGTCCTTCTCCTGCGTGTAGCAGGCGGTCACGACGCCGGTGGCGGCCGCGATGAGGTCGCGCAGGATGGCCTTCTCCTTGACGAGGCGGCCGTAGTACTCGACGTGCGCCGCGGTGGTGACCTTGTCGATCAGGCCGGCGAGAAAGGCGCCCCCGCCGACGGCTTCGAGCTCGGACTTCTTGCGCAGCTCCTCGGAGACCGTGACGACGTCGATCGCCTGGCCCGCGTTCAGGAGCGCGAAAATGGACCGGAATATCCGCCGGTGCGGATCGAGGTAGAAGTCCGACTCGTGCAGGAGGTCGAGCGCCTTTTCCGCGGCCTCTTTCTCGATGAGCATCGAGCCGAGAACGGCCATTTCGGCCTCGAGGGCCTGCGGAGGCGTGGACGGATTTTGCGCCATGCGCCCTTCGCTACTCGCGCGTGGTGACGCTGACCTTGACCTTGGCGATGACCTCGGGCTGGAGGCGCAAAGACACCTCATGCTCGCCCGTCGTCTTGATCGCGGTCTCGAGGTGGATCGAGTTCTTCGGAACCTCGTAGCCCGCCGCCTTCAGGCTCTTCAGCAGATCGGCCTTGCCGATCGAGCCGAACAGCTTGCCTTCCTCGGAAGCCGGCACCGAGAAGGAGAGATTGACGCCCGCGAGCTTCTCCGTCAGCTCCTTGGCGGACTTGACTTCGGCGGCGACGAGCGTCGCGCGCTTTTCCTTCCCTTTTTCCCAATACTTAAGAGAAGACTCGGTGGCCATCTCCGCGAGCTTGCGCGGGAGCAGGTAGTTGCGGGCGTAGCCGGTCTTGACGTCCTTGACGTCGCCGGGGCGGCCGAGATTGTCGACGGTGCTGCGAAGGATGACTTTCATGATAGTGCTCCCTGCCTAGCGGGTGACGTACGGCAGCAGCGCGAGATTGCGCGCGCGCTTGATGCAGCGGGTGAGCTGGCGCTGGTGCGACGCGCAGTTGCCCGTGATGCGGGCCGACAGGATCTTGCCCGTGTCGGTCGTGAACGTGCGCAGGATCTGGATCTGCTTGAAGTCGATGTCGCGGACCTTCTCGGCGCAGAACCGGCAGACCTTGCGGCGCACGGGATACGGAGCGCGGCGCCCTCCGGGGGCGCTGCTGCTGGGACGGCGCGCGCCCGCGGCGGACGGCGCGGACGGGCTGGAAGCGGGAGCGGCCTCGGGGGTCGCGGCGGCGTTGGGTTCGGCGGACATCAGAACGGTACCTCCTCAATCTCTGCGCCGGAAGGCGGCTCCGGCTCCCCGGCGCCGGTCGAGCCGGCTCCCGTGGCTTTCTCAAGAATCTGAACGCGACGCGCCTCGACTTCGATGCCGGAGCGTTTATTGCCTTCCTTGTCCTGGAAATCGTAGCTGCGCAGGCGGCCCTCGACGTGCACGGGCGCGCCCTTCTTCACCGTCTTCCCGACCCGCTCCCCCGCCTCGCGCCAGATCACGCAATTGACGAAGGTCGTGTCGTCCTTCCATTCGCCGGATTTCGGATCCTTGTAGCGGCGGTTGACGGCGAGACCGAAACGGCACATCGCCGTTCCGCTGGCGGTGTATTTGAGCTCGGGGTCGCGGGTGAGCCTTCCCGTCAGAAGTACGGTATTCTGTTCGGGCAGGCGCAGCTCCGCGGCCATGTTTACGCCTGGGCCGGAGCCGCGGCGGCGACGGCGGGCTTGATCTTCTTGGGCTTCTTCTCGCGCATCTTGCGGTCGCGCACCAAGACGGTCATTTCACGCAGGACGGTGTCGGAGACGCCGAAATTGTGAGCCATCTTCTTCAGAAGCGCGGGGCCGCCCTTGTACTTGAGGTACACGTAAATGCCTTCGCGCGCCTTGCCGATGATATGGGTCAGCTTCCGCCGCCCCCAGATCTCGTGGTTGACCAGCTCCCCGGCTTCGCCGGTGATGGTCAGCTTGGTTTTCTCGACGAATTCCGCGACTTCGGGATCGGCGAGGACCGGTTTAAGGATGAGGACCGTTTCGTAAATCTGCATGATGTCCCACAATATAGCAAAAGCCGTCCGTCGATGACAAGCTCTTTTTTCGAGGAAGACTTGACGCGGGAGGGGCCCGCTGTTACTCTTCCTATTATAAACCATGAGCCCGCGCTACCTTCTCGCCTTCAGCCTGGCGTTTGTCGCCGTGATTCCGGCCGGCGCGGAGTCGTTCAAGTCCTGGGCGGCGCGCGGCGCGCGCGAGGAAAGGGAAAAGGACCCTAAGGCGGCCTTTTCCTCCTACTCGAACGCGCTCTCCCTGTGGGATAAAGGCGACGGCGGCTTGGCCAAGGCCAAGGTCCTTTGCGCGCGCGCGAGCCTTCGGGAAAAGGACGGCGACGAGGCGGGAGCCATCGAGGACCTCTCCGCCTGCCTGGCGCTCGACAAGAAGAACGCCAAGGCCTTCCATCGCCGCGGCCAGCTTCGCTTCAAGTCGCGCAAGGCCCAGGCGGCCATCGGCGACTTTTACCGGGCGATCGCGATCGACATCCGCTTCGGCGAGGCGTACGCCGACCGCGCGCGCGCCTACGAAAGCCAAAGCGAACTCGGCTTCGCGCACGAGGACTACAGCCAGGCTTGCCGCCTCGGCGTGAAGGCGGCCTGCGCGAAGGCCAAGTCGCTCTCCCCGTCGGTACGCCCACAGGATCCCGCCGCGAAAGCCAAGGCGAAGCCGAAGGCTCCCCCGCCGCCCGAGGACGCAGACGCCGAGGCGCCCCCCGCGGCGCCGGAAGCCGCCAAGCCCGCTCCCGCCCCGGCGCCCAAGCCCGCGTCCTACCGCCCAAAATTCAAGGATTGCCTCGCGTCCCTGGAGGACTGCGTCGACAATGGCGACTCCTTCGGCGCGTGCGTGCGGCGCGCGCCCGACTGCGACGCCAAGGCGGTCAAGGGCTGCTGCCCGGGCGCCTGCCTGAAGGCCTATCAGAAGTCGCTGAACCGCGATCGCAGCGAGGCCCAGGCCTACCGGGAGCATTTCGTTCCCGGCTCCTCCTGCGGCGCGCCGCCCAAGGAGGAAGAGGAGGAGTGACCCGCGCCGCCCTCGCAATACTTGACAGAAGATGATAGAGGACATACACTTTGAGTGTTAGGCGATTCTAAACGGTAGAGTTCAACGCTCAATTCATGAAAAAGAAGAGAAAAACGGCTAAGCGCGGCATGAACGGGCCCGTGCCCGACGTGATGGACATCAAGACCCTGGCCTTGTACCTGAGCATGGGCCGCTCCAAGATCTACGGCCTCATCCGCCAGAAGCGCATACCCGCCTCGCGCATCGGCCGCCAGTATCGCTTCTCGAAGGATCTGGTCGACGCCTGGCTCAAGGAACGGCTCATCATGCCCCAGGAGACGCAGATCGCTTTGTTCGATAAATCCGGGAAATAGGTTCCCGCCAGTCGTCCCGCCGCGACCAGAAGCGGCGGGACGCGCCCGAATGGAAAGCGGCCGGGCAGTCATTTCTCCGTCGAGCCCCCGTCGAGAAAAACTTGCATCTCCGTCGGAGAGTATGCTAGATTTTCCTCGTTGCACCCCAGGGATCCAGGGGTATCGATCCCGGCGTCTGTACGGAGGTCACTATAATGGCTGAAAAGGTTCAGAAGGTCGGCGTTGAGCGGGTCCAGGGTTTCCTTTATTACATCGACAAGCAGGGCGACGTGTCCCGCGCGAAGATGGCCCGCGGCGGCAAGAAGGGCGGCAAGACCGAGAAGGTCGCCAAGGTCGGCGTGAAGAAGCAGGCCGGCTTCCTGTACTTCCTCGACAAGAAGGGCGACGTGTCCCGCGCGAAGATGGTGAACGCGTAAAAAATCGCCGAAGCAGACCCCCGGCGCCAAAAGCGCCGGGGGTCATTTTTTTTGCCATAATCCGGGCGTGAGCGAACCCGTCCTGGTCGTCGGTCCCGGCGCCGTGGGCCTGTCCCTGGCGGCCGGGCTGCGCCGGGCGGGCCTGCCGGTCGCGGTGCTCGGGCGCGACGCGTCCGCCGAGCGCCTCCTGGCCCGCTCCGGGTTCACCGCGACCGCCCCGGACGGCTCGCGGGAGAAGATCACCGGCCTGAGCGCCGGTCGGGCCCTCAAGACCCACGCCCGCGCCGCCTTCTTCTGCGTCAAATCCGGCGACGCCCGACGAGCCGCAACGGCGGCTCGTCGTTTGATAGGGCCCGGCACGGCCGTCGTCGCCCTGCAAAACGGGATCGGCCACGAGAAGGTGTTCCGGCGCGCCTTCGGCGCCAAGCGCACCGTCATCGGCGTGTGCTACTTCGCGGCCGACCGCGCCTCGCTCGGCGAGCTCAAGCTCAACGGCGGCGAGGACGTCCTCCTGGCGCGCCGCGCCGGCAACGAGAAGGCCCTCGAGACCGCCCGGGAGCTTTTGACGAGCGCGGGCTTCCGCGTGCACCTCAAAGACTCCGAGGAGGGAATGCTGTGGACCAAGGCTGCCTTCAACGCCGCGGTCAATCCTCTCGGCGCCGCCTGCGCGGTGGAGAGCGGGCGCATCGAGGCCGACCCGGCCCTGCGCGAGGTGGCCCTCGCCGCGCTCGGCGAGGCCGCGGCGGCCGCCGCCGCGTCCGGGCACCGGCTCGACTACTCCGACATGGCCGGCAAGCTCATGCTCTCCTGCCGCAACGCCCCGCGCCAGCGCAACTCGATGCTCCAGGACCTCGCGGCCGGCCGCCGCACCGAGGCCCGCGCCATCCTCGGGCCGCTGCTCCTCGCCGCCAAGCGCCGCAAGGTGCCGGCCCCGACGCTCGAGATACTCTCCGCCGTGATCGCGCGGCTGGAGCGCCGGCTGGCGAAGAAATGAGCGCCAAAATCCTCGACGGAAGGATTTTGGCCGCCTTCATCCTCGCCGAGGCCCGCCGCCGCGCGTCCGCCGTGGCCCGCAAGCGCGGCCGCGCCCCTCGCTTGGCGATCGTCGCCGCGGCCGACGGCGCCGCCGGCAGCTACCTGAAGGCGAAATTGAAGGCGTGCGGGTCCGCGGGTGTGGAGGCCGTCATCCATCGCCTGTCGCCCGCTTCGCGGGCGAAGACCATCGGCTTGCTGGCCGACCTCGCGGGCGACGGCTCGGCCGACGCCCTCATGATCGAGACGCCCTATCCCCGCGGCATCGACGCCGCCGACGCCGCGGCGGCGATCCCCGCCGACAAGGACGCCGAGGGCGTCACGCCCGCGGCCTACGGCCGACTATTCCTCTCTAAAACCTGGAAGGAGACCGCGGCGCTCGTCGTCCCGTGCACCGCGCTCGCCCTCGCCCGACTGGCGCTCGCCTCGGGCCTCAAGCTCGCGGGGCGCCGCGCCGTGGTGATCGGCCGCTCCTCCACCGTCGGCCGGCCCGCCGCCCACCTGCTCTCCGCGCTCGACATGACCGTGACTTTGGCCCACACCCGGACCAAGGGGCTCGCGGCGCTGTGCCGCGAGGCGGACCTGCTCGTGCTGGCCGCCGGCGCGCCCGGGCTCGTAAAGTCCACCTGGGTCAAGCGCGGGGCCGTGGTGCTCGACGCCGGCGTCAGCGTCGTGCGCGGCCGCCTCAAGGGCGACGCGTCGGCCGGCGTCGCCTCGCGCGCCGGGATGATCACGCCCGTTCCCGGCGGCGTCGGTCCCGTGACCACCGCCTGCGCGGTGCTTAACGCCGTCCTGCTCGCCGAGCGACGCGCACGCTGAGCGTCGCGACGCCCAGGATCAGCGCCCCCGCGAGCGCGCCCGCCAGCCCGTCGAACAGCGCCTGCAGGACGGGGTGCGGCGCGTGGAAGGGAAGGCCGTGAGTGAGTATGCCCCCGCCGACGAGGAACATCGCGGCGGTGCCGGCCACCGACAAGGCCTTCATCATCCAAGGAGCCGCGCGCAGGAGGACGCGGCCCAAGGCGGCCGAGCCGTCCCGGCGGCTCAGGCGGAGCCCCAGGTCGTCGAGCTTCACGATGCCCGCGACGAAGCCGTACACGAACACCGTCATCGCCAGCGCGATCGCCGCGAGCACGCCCGCGCGCACGACGAACGACGCGCCCGCCGCCGCCCCGAGGCTGATGACGATGATCTCCGCCGAGAGGATGAAATCGGTGCGGATAGCGCCCGCGATCTTCTCCCGCTCGAAGGCGACGAGGTCCACCTCCGGGTCGGCCACGGCCTTGACCAGCTCCGCGTGCTCCTTCTCCGCCTCCGCCGGCGGGTGCAGGAACCGATGCGCGACCTTCTCGACGCCCTCGTAGCACAGGTACAGGCCGCCGATCATGAGCAGCGGCGTCACGGCCCAGGGCGCCGCCGCGCTGATCGCCAGCGCGGAGGGCACGAGGATCAGCTTGTTCTTGAGGGAGCCCTTCGCCACCGCCCACACAACGGGCAGCTCGCGCTCGGCCCGCACCCCCGCGACCTGGTCGGCGTTGAGCGCCAGGTCGTCGCCCAGCACGCCCGAGGTCTTCTTGGCGGCGACCTTCGCCAGGACGGCGACGTCGTCGAGCACGGTCGTGATGTCGTCGAGCAGCGCGAGGAGGCTCGTGGCCATGGGGGCGACGAGTCTACCAAAACCGCCGCGGCTTAGCGGAAGAGGAAGCCCAGCGGGTTGAAGCTCCGCTCAAGGTACTGAACCGCGCGCTCATAGGAGGACCATTCCTTCGCGGCCTCGACGGCGGTCTTCTCGAAGGCGAGCTTGGGACGCGTCAAGGTGATGGTGTCGAGGGCGTAGCCGCCCCAGTTCCCGGGGCTGCCCGAGAAGCCATACTCGAACGCCCAGCCCTCGGCGATCAGGCGGCGGACCAGCGGGCCGTGCTTCTCGATGATCATCGAGCGCTGGCCGGGGTTGGGGTCGTTCTGGATGATCAGCTGGCCGCCGGGCGCGATCCAGTCCGTCATCGTTTCGAGCTTCTTGTCGAAGCCGGGGACGTAGTACGCGGCGTTCTTCGTGCGCAGGACGGCGAGCGGCTTGGCGGGGCGCTTGAGCTGGAGCAGGTCGGCCTCGACGGCGGATGCGTTCTTCGCGCCCGTCAGCTCGGCGGCGGTTTTCAGGTACGAGACGACGAAGGGCGAATAGTCGAAGAACGCGTAGTTCGTGCCCGGGTCGAGCTCGCGGTGGATGAAGCCCTGGGCGTTCATGCCCGCGGCCATGTCCCAGTACTCGCCGCCCGGGATCGGGCTCGGCGGCAGGTTGCGGGGCACGGTCTGGCCCATGCGCTCCAGCATCGCGATCCTCATCGCGATCATCCGCTCCTGCAGATGGTCCTGGAAGCCCTTCCAGCGGCCGAGGAGCTCCATGAACCGGCGCGCGGCCGCGTCCTCGCGCTTGTCGTGGGTCGAGACGAAATCGGAGGCGGCGCGATAGATCTCGCGGGGCTGCGACCTCAGGCCTTCCAGGAAGTAATTCCCCATGAAGGTGTATTTCTGCACCGCCTCGGCGGCCATCCCGACGAAGTCGCGGCCGAAGGTCTCCACGGCCTTGGACTTCGGGTTAGCCTCGCGGTACGCGGAGACCAGCTCGCCGTCGGTGGGCGGGCTGAGGCCGCTCGAGCGCCGGCTCTCGGGCGCCGAGCCGGGGACGAAGGGGCCGTCGCCGATCGCGGGAGCGGAAAGGGCGCCGTCGAACAAGGCGTTCCCGGCGGCGCGGGCTTGCTCCGAGCCCGGCTTCTCGGGCTTGGCGTCGGCGGGCTTGATCGCGGCGATGACCGCCGGGACTATTTTCGCGGACGCCGCCGCCGCGGGCCGGACGGCGACGCCCAACGCGGGGGCGGCGAGCGAAGGCGACAGGGACGCGGCGCTCAGCGCCGAGGGCGAGAGCTGGAACGCCGGAGCGGAGATGACGGGCGCCGGCGCCGCGTTGGCGGCGAGGCCGCTCGGCGCGGAGACGCCGCCGCGCACCTGCGCCCAGGCCGAGACCGGGAGCAAGGCCGCCGTCACGAGCAGAGCCGCGAATCGTTTCACGCCTTAAGGGTAGCGGTTGCGCCGCGGCCCGCCCAGGGCCCTAGGTCCCCCGCGGGGTTGGGCCTTTCGCTCGGGTCCGCCCTACCGGAAGGCGATGAGCCGGGGGCTGACGAGCTGATCGAGGACGCGCCGCGCGGCGATCAGGCGGAAATCGCCCTGCTCAATGGAAACGACGGGCTCGTATCGGATGCTCGCGTCGAACTCGAGCGCGGACGGGCGGTGGGCGTAGCGGGCGAGCGCGGCCGGCCCGCCGATGGCCATGGCGGCGACCGTCAACGCCAGGCTCACGCAAGGAATCAGGAGTGAGGCCTTGGAACTTCGGACCGGCGCGCTCGTGTTGTCGCTCATGCCTTGAGCGTAGCAGGAGATCGCGAAAACGAGATAAACGAATTATTACAACCTAGAAAGAGGGCGTGATGTTGGGGCAACGGACCTTCAAGAACGCCTTGAGCTCGGCGTCGGTGTGCTTGAGCTCGTGCTCGCCGCCGGCGTAGGCGAACACCTCGGCGTTCTTGACCGTGCACAGATGGCCGAACGCGTCGCGGAAGGTCGAGTCCGCCTTCGGCCGCCCCGACGGGGACTCCCCCATGCGAAAGCCCGCGTCGAGCATCAGGCCCGCGTAGCTCGTGATCTCCACGCCCCCGCGCTCGGCGGGATCGACGCGCGGCGAGACCGTGGCCGAGCCGCGCTCGAGGGACGCGATCTGCGACGTGGCGGGATCGATGCTCACGCGCCCGCCGTCGGCCATCACCACGGACACGGTGCCGGCCGCCGGGTTCATCTCAAGGGCCAGCGCGCCGGTCCTCGGGAAGAAGTAAAACTCGCGCGCGGAGGTCAGGTTCGGGTTGCTGTCCTCGCCGTCGCCGTAGGAGCTGAACACCATCAGCATGCCGTCGCTGAAAAAGCCGTAGGCCTTGTAGACCAGGTCGGTCACCAGCATCGAGCCGATGGACACGTAGCACTTCCCCGAGCGGAAGCCGTCGGCGTAGCCCTGGGTGTTGCCCACGTGAGAGGGATCGACGCGCGGGCACGCGCCGGTCGCCGCCAGGGCGTTGAAGGCGGGGCGGTATTTGCGCAGGGACGCGGAGGCCGACAGGGGCAGGGCGAGCAGGGCTAAGGCGAGCGCTATTCTCATGCCCGAAGGCTAACAATTTCGGGCGGACTTATGAACGGTTAAAGGGCGCCGCTGTCCTCCCTTTTCAACACCCTGCCGTGGCCGACGATCCTGGGACCTTCCCGCACGGTGAAGGTCGCGCCGGGCAGCAGTTCCCGGTAATCGACCTCAGGGTGATACATCAGGTCCATGCGCACCGTCGCGGTGTCGCCCGGCGCCAGGTCCAGCGCGGCGCGGCGAAAGGCGACGCCGAGAAGCTTCCCGGCCGGGCTCTTGATCTTCGGGTCGCCGATCACGAGATGGGGCATGTAGAAAGGGCTGCCGGGCTCGAGGCGAAGCGGGGCGGCGCGGCCGCCCTGCTCGGTCGGGAGCAGGGTCAGTTCAGCTTCGATGGCGGGGGTCACCGGGCTTACTGCTCCCCGATTCGCCAGGCGCGCTCCCAAAGCTCGGTTCGAGACGGGAAGGTCTTCCTGAACTCCCGGTCGAAATCGGCGAACTCCGGATCCGCATTTTTCTGATAGACCGCGGAGATCAGCCCGATGATGTTCTCATGCCCAAGCTCCTCGCCGAGCTTCACCAGGGCAAAGGCGCCCTGGTAATACGCTCTGACGTAGAGAGGCCCGTCCCCGAAAGGATGATTGGGAATCGCGCCCTGAGGGCCGCGGGCGTCCGCGTATTCGTAGAGCTTGCGCAGCTCGGCATAATCCTTCGGGGAGCCCTTGCGCACGGCCACCAAGCCGAGGTAATTGGGGATTCCTTCCACCATCCACCCGTCCTTGCCCATGAAGGTCCGGGAAAACCAGAAGTGCGACAGCTCATGAGCGATGACCATTTTCCTCAACGCGTCGGAGACGTCCCCATCGATCCCGACGCTCCTGAGCCCCTCGAGATTGGGCTTGTCATGAAAGGCCGTCCTCGAGAAAAGAAGCAGGTTCCCGGAAGGGCTCCCGCTGATCTCCCCTCTCTTCTCGTCCCGCCGGATCGCGCCCACCTTTATTTTTTTAAATGGAAGATCGCCAAGCAGGTCCGAATAGCCCTCCATCGTCTCTTCGAGAAAAACGAGGTAAGCCTCGGTCGGGTGGAAATCGGAGGGAAACCGGTATTCGAAGGCGAAGCGCTTCGTCTTGCGATTCTGAGCGGGACGGAACTTGGCGATCTGGAATTGGATGCCCGTGTTCAGCTCGACCGAGGAATCGGGGACGAGCGCGCCGTAGCCTCCGGGCAGGTCGAATCGGATCCGATAGAGGCTCCAATCGGCCATGACCTCCGGATTCGGCACGCTGTTGTTGAGACAGAAGACCTCATTGTGGGAGGCCCCGCATTTCCTGATGCCCTCCGGCGACATTCCCTGGAAGCGGACCGCTCCGGCGTCGGCATGACGCTTGTCGCAGGGCCAATCGATCCCGTCATTCGGGGAGACGTCGAGCGGAACCCCGTTTCGCGTAAAGCTGAACGTCGAGCGCCGGGGAACGAAAAAGGAGACCTTACGATCATCGGCGCAATAGGAGATGGAGCCGCTGATGGCGAAGCGAGGCTCGTCCATGCTCAGGGGCTTGATGCGGAGATCGAAACGGGGGGTGGTCTTCGTATCAGCGCCGCTGGCGGAGGCTGAAAGCAGCAGGCCGAACAAGAAAAACGTATTCGTGGGGCGCATTATCCTGGATTGTACTTGGAATATCGATGGTTCGCCAGAGAAAACCCCCTCCCCGCCGAAGCGGTGAAGGGGGCTTTGGCCGGCCCGTGATCTAGACGGCGTCGCGGTTCAGGAACGGATACCGGTAGCTCTTCGGCGGCTCGAAGGTCTCCTTGATGGTGCGCGGAGACACCCACCTCATCAGGTTGGTCAGCGACCCCGCCTTGTCGTTCGTCCCCGACGCGCGACCCCCGCCGAACGGCTGCTGGCCGACGACGGCCCCGGTGGGCTTGTCGTTGATGTAGAAGTTGCCCGCGGCGTGCTCGAGCGCCCGCTCGGCCTCCAGGATCACGCGCCGGTCGCGCGCGAACACCGAGCCGGTGAGCGCGTACGGCGAGGTCTGGTCCACGAGAGCTAAGGTCTCCTTCCACTTCTTCTCCGGGTAGACATGGATGGTCAGGAGAGGTCCGAAGACCTCTTCGCACATCGTGAGGCTCTTCGGGTCGGCGGACTCGATGACGGTCGGGGTGATGAAATATCCCTTCGAGGAGTCGTAGGTGCCGCCGAACACGATCTTGTTGCCCTTGACCTTCTTGGCGGCGTCGATGTAGCGCACGATGCCCTCGTAGGCGCGCTTGTCGATGATCGAGTTGACGAAGTTGCCGGGATCCTCGGGGGAGCCGACTTCCACGGTCGCCAACATATCCTTCAGAGCCTTGCGCACCTTGGGCCACTGGCTGGCCGGGATGTAGGCGCGCGAGGCGGCGGAGCACTTCTGCCCCTGGAACTCGAAGGCGCCGCGCACGAGGGCGGTGGCGACCACGTCGGGGTCCGCCGACTCGTGCATGAGCACGAAGTCCTTGCCGCCGGTCTCGCCGACGAGGCGGGGGTAGCCCTTGTACTTGGAGATGTTCTCGCCGACCGTCTTCCACATGGAGTGGAACACCGGCGTGCTGCCGGTGAAGTGCACGCCCGCGAAGTCCGGGTGAGAGAGGATCGTGTTCGAGATGTCGCCGGCCGGGCCGGTGACGAGGTTGATCACACCCGGCGGCAGGCCCGCCTCGATGAGGAGCTTCATGATGAAGTGGGCGGTGTAGACCGTGGAGGTGGCCGGCTTCCAGACCACGGTGTTGCCCATCAGCGCCGGGGCCGTGGGCAGGTTGCCCGCGATCGCGGTGAAGTTGAAGGGCGTGATGGCCCAGACGAAGCCCTCGAGCGGGCGGTACTCGACGCGGTTCCAGACCCCGCGCGAGCTTTGGGGCTGGTTCTCGTAGATCTGCTCGGCGAACTTCGGATTGAAGCGCAGGAAGTCGATGAGCTCGCAGGCGGAGTCGATCTCGGCCTGGTACATGTTCTTGGACTGGCAGAGCATGGTGGCCGCGTTGAGCGTCCAGCGCCAGTCGCCGGCCAGCAGATCGGCGGCCTTCAGAAAAATGGCGGCCCGGTCCTGGAAGGGCATGCGCGCCCAGTCTTTCTTGGCCTTGAGGGCGGCGCTGATCGCCTTCTTGGTGTCGGCCGCGGAGCCCATGTGGAATTTGCCCAGGAGCTGCTCGTGGTCGTAGGGCGAACGGATCTCCACCTTCTTGCCGGTGCGGACTTCCTCGCCGCCGATATACATCGGGATGTCGACCTTCTTCGCCTTCATCTCATTGAGGCGGGCGAAGAGCTTGGCGCGCTCCGGGGAACCGGGCGCGTAGGAGAGGACGGGCTCGTTGACGGGGGTCGGGATGAAGGATCGTGAGTTCATGCCGGGATAATATCACAAAATAGCCGACGGAGCCCTGACCGGGGGCAAGGCCGATTACTACTGATAATCACTGTTCCCGGGAATAGTGATTATCAATAGTAGACCCCCATCCGGGCCCCGGAGCTCGTGCCGGTGCGACCACCTGTCAACTCATTAAGAGATGTTACCGTAGCCGTTGCCGTTAAGCCGTGCCTCCTTTGTCCAAGATAGACCTGGTTTCGTTACCAGGTCAGTAGAGCCGTTTCTTTTGCCTTGAGCCGTTCAAATCGATCGAACGTGGGCGAGTCGATCGGGTGAGGCGGGCCGATGAAAG
>JAUYSH010000044.1 GCA_030696455.1 Elusimicrobiota bacterium | reverse complement strand
GTGGTGCGCAAGGAGTCCGACGTGTATTCCTTGGCCATCTGCGCCTACGAGATGCTGACCGGCAAGCTTCCCTTCGTCGGCGTCGCGGCGGGGATGCTCATGAACAAGATCAACATGAGCTACATCCCGCCCTCGCGCGCGATCGCGGGGCTGCCGGAGGCGCTCGACGAGGTGTTCCTCAAGGCCTTCCAGGCCGACCCCGACCGGCGCTACCGCACGCCGCTGGAGTTCGTGACGGCGCTCGCGGCCGCCGCCGGGGGCGCGCGCAGAACGGCATAGGCCCTAAGGCCCCGTAAGCCATGGGTCCTAGGGCCTTGCCGCGCGCCCCGGAAGCGGGTATCCTGCGCGTATGACCGGACCGCTCGCCGTCCTCCTGCTGCTTTGCGCCCTCCCTGCGAGCGCCCACGGAGACCCGCACGGCGATATCCGCCGGGCCCTCTCGGAGAGCGCCTTCGCCTTCGGCATCGAGGCCGGCGCGGCCGTTCCGCTCCTCGTTTCCGTCTCGACCCCGCCTGCCGCCGAGCTCACCCCCGCGGACCGCCAGATCAATTTCGAGTACGCCGAGATGGTCGACCGCATGGAGAAGTTGAGCCGGACGGTGATCGGCCGCAACAAGAAGAAGCGCCGCATCGACACCGGGGTCACGCCGGCCGACCGGGTCGAGGCCGGGAAGATCAAGTACGTCGTGCTTCACGCCTCGGGCGGCGCGACGGGCAAGCCCGGGGCCTGTGAGGGCACCGTGTCCTGGCTCCTCAGCCAGAGGACGGCCGCCCATTTCATGGTCTGCCGCGATGGCCGAGTGATCCGCATGGTCAAGATCGAGAACATCGCCAATCACGTGAAGAACCCCGTCATCGACGAGGCGTCCGTCGGCATCGAGACGGAGTCCGGCCAACCCGGCGGCAATCCTTTCATCTCGGCGGATTGGGAGCCGGGCGCCTATTGGCGCATGTACGCGTCGATGGCCTGGCTGATCCGCGCCATCGCCAAGGAGACGGATCTGCCGCGCGACCGCGCGCACGTGCTCACCCACGCGGAGGCGGACGCGGGCATGGCCCGTGCGCACGTCGACCCGGGGCCCTTCTTCGAGAGCGGGAGCTATCCCGAGTTCGACGCCCGCTTCCCGGGGCAGGCGGTGACGCCTCGCGAATTCCTGATGCGCCTCATCGGGGATGACGCCGGGCCTCAGCTCCTGATGGTCGCGGCCTCGGGCGCGGTCGACGAGGTCGAGGTCAAGGACACGAACACTTTGGGCCTGGCCCACATCCGCGTCTGGCGCCAGGACGCCGCCGGCAAGGTGGCCGACCTGATGCACGAGTGGTCCGCGCCCGTGACGGGGATGCCGCCGGTCTCCGTGCGAGTGCCCGTGCCGCTCGAGCCGGGGGTCTATCGCTTCGTGGCGCGCGACCTCGTCGGCAACACGAGCGCGGCGCACGTGAAGGTCCCCGAGCCGGGCCTCGGCGATCAGCCGCCCGCCGAGCCGGTCCGCTTCGCCCTGATGAGCGGTCCCATGGCGGCGCTCGAATGAGGAGCCTCGCCGCGGCGCTGCTGCTGCTCGCCGCTCCGGCGGCGGCTCCCACGCGATAGCGGCGCTCTGGCAAGGCGAAGTGCTTCTGAGGACGCCCTCCATGTTCCCGGACTTTTGAAGGGCCGCATAGCCCAACTGTTTCTGGAAACGGTTGCGGCAGGGGAGAGCGGGGTCATAAGGCCAGCCCCGCCAGACGAGGACCGGGGAAGTCCAGAGCGATCAGTCTCATAAATCGGCCCAGTGTCATCTCTTCTTTGGGCCGCGCAAAGCGCAGACGCAGCGTCTCTTCCAAGCGTTCCATCAGTCCGCGTGTCCGCGCCGTCCCTCCCTGCCTCGTCTCGGTCGTCAGCGTCGTCGCAAGGTACATCGGACCTGGGCCCTCCTTGTCCGGCGTCAGGCACAACACATTGAAGCTGACTTTCTCCTCGGACTCAGTCCGCACCGTGACCTGTCGTGCCGAACCGTCCGACAGCAGGACCTTCTTCGACTTCTCCCGCCGATACCCGCTGTCGGCCACCAGAATCACGTCCAGCTTGAACGCCTCTCGCACGATGTCGGCGGCCCGGCGGATCTCGGCGACCTCCGCCAGGTTCATGCTCGCGCGATCGGGGCCGTTCTCGCTCCAAAGTCTACGGGTCAGCGGCAGGACCGTTTGGTCGGCCAGAAGAAGACAGACCCAGATCTCCCGGTAGCCCGGCGCAAGGATCGTCTCGTCCGTCGGCAGGTTGTGCATCCGGACCTTGCCCTTGCCGGGCATCGCGCGCTTCTTGCCTCGCGAACGCGCTTTGGCGTACGACGTCCCGTCGATGACAGTCGATGCATGGGATGCACCCCACGCCTTGATCGTCCCTCGGCGGGCCTGTTCGCTCCCGCCTCTGCCGCTCAGGACCCAGGTCGGTTTCTCGGCCGTCTATTCTACCGCGACTGTTTCCTGAAACAGTTGGGCTGTGCGGCCCTTCAAAAGTCCGGGAACATGGAGAGGACGCCCCCCCTGTCAACTCATTAAGAGATGTTACCGTAGACGTTGCCGTTAAGCCGTGCCTCCTTTGTCCAAGATAGACCTGGTTTCGTTACCAGGTCAGTAGAGCCGTTTCTTTTGCCTTGAGCCGTTCAAATCGATCGAACGTGGGCGAGTCGATCGGGTGAGGCGGGCCGATGAAAGGTCGATCCATGGCGAATGCGCCGGGCTTGCCGTGAAGCCACTGTGGCTTGGGCGCCGGTGAACGCATGGCCCAAATTCGTTCGAGCTTTCGATCGATGATCCGTGAGAGCTCGAAGGGATTGAGTCGGTCGCGCAAGCGACGTAAGGCCGCGATCTTGGCCTGATCGCCGCGCCCCGAATCGAGCACGCGTTGGAACGGAGTCTTCGGTGTGTCATAGCGCCGCCTGAGTTTGGAGCCGACGCGCACCTTCGCGATGAGCTTCATCGAGGGCAGAAACAGGTTCTGGAACCAGCGGAGCTCACGGCGATAGAGGTCGTTGATGGCGTCGACGGCTGGCTGGGTATCGAATCGCCCGTAGCCCAACGGCTTGCGCACATGCGTCCAGTTCTTCTGTTCGACGTGGGCGTTGTCGTCTTTTTTGTAGGGCCTGCCGCGCGTCATTTGGATAGCGGTGCGCTTTTTGGCCGGGTCGCCCTGGCAGTAGCGCCAGAGATGATGGTTGATGAACTCAGAACCGTTGTCGCTATCGACGCCGAGCAGATCGAAAGGCAGTTCACCGCGCATGTCGTCGACGGCAGAGCAGACGACGATTTCGCTTTTGCCCAGCACGCACCTGCGCTCGACCCAGCCCGTGAAGACATCGGCCTGCGTCAGCGTGTTGGCGAAGTAACCCTCGCCGCAGTCGCCGCAATGCGCGACCAAGTCCACCTCCGTGTAGCCCGGGCGGTCCACGTCCCAGCAGTCAGTCTTGATGGGAATGTGGTGCTTGAGAATGTGGCCGGGCCGCGTCTGGCCGTAGATCCGGCGCAGGGCCTGACGTTTTTGAGGCTTCAAGCGCCGGTCGATGGTCGCGGGGCTGATCCTGCGCAGGAGTCGTTCTTCCGGCGCCGTGATGCGCAGTTCCGTGCGGGCAATGCTCATCCATTCGAGCAGCGTGAACTTCAGACGTTGACCGCAAGGATAGCCCGATGCTTTCCAGACGGCCTCCAGAAGGCTCAGCAGGCGCTTGCCGTTGTAGGGTGATTGGCGAGGTTGGCATGCCGCTCGCCGCGGTCCCGGCGCCGGCCGGTTGAGCGCCCGAAGCGCGTGCTTGCGGTGGCAGCCGTAGGTCTTACAGAACTCGTCGAGGATCGCGCCCTTCTCGCGCTTGCCCTTGGCCTGTGCGTACCGCTCGTGAATCGTCTTCATGTATTCCCATCGGGCTTGCGGGCTCATCCTCGGTGCTCCCGAAAGACGCGTTATATTGCGCCGTTCGGTAACATTCTAAATGAGTCAACCAGGACCGCTTCGGTAACATTCTTAATGATTCAATTCGTTCCCTTGAATTGTCGAGGGTGACCTGTTATACTCCCAATTCTAATTGGGGGAACGAATGTCCAACAGGGGCAGAGCCGTCGCCGGATGTCTGAGCTTGATTCTCGCGGGCGCCGCCGGCCCCGCCGCCGCCAAGCCGAAGCACGAGATCACCTGGCTGCTCGGCCATGAGAACCTCGATTATTTCGAGGAAGCGGCGGAGACCTTCAAGACGGCCGTCGAGGCGGGCAGCAACGGCGACATCCGCGTGCGCATCGTCCCCGAGGTCCGCGATCAGCGCAACGGCCTCGCGGCGCCGGAGATCGCGGCCAAGGTCGCCTCGGGCGAGTTCGAGATGGGCCACTCCTTCTGCGACGTCATCGGCGCGCTCGACCCCCGTTTCCACGTGTTCGAGGCGCCCTATCTGTTCCGCGACTACCGTCATCTGGAAGGGGTCTTCGAGGGCCCCCTCGGCGCGGACATGCTTCAGGGCCTGCGGTCCCACGGGCTCGTGGGCTTGTCGTTCACCTACAGCGGCGGCGCGAGCGGCGTCTCGACGGCGAAGCGCGAGCTCAAGCGCCTCGAGGACCTCAAAGGGCTCAAGATCGCGGTCTACGGCGCGCCGTTCAACGAGGGGTGGCTCAAGAGCGTGGGAGCTTCGGCGGTGCCGATCGGCCACAAGATCCGCGAAATCGTGCCCGGGACGAAGGACGGCGAGATCGACGGCGCGGTGATCACCTGGCGGAACTTCCAGGTGGGAACCCTGCAGCGGGCGCACCAGCGCTACAACCTGCCCGGCTCGACCTATCTCGTGAGCTTGACCTACATCAACGAGAAGTTCCTCGCGGGCCTGCCCGAGAAATACCGCACGCTCATCGTGTCGGCCTCCCGCGAGGCGGGGCGCATCGAGCGCGCCAAGACGATCCAGCTCAACGAGGACGCCAAGCGCGCGATGCTGGCCGAAGGGGTCCGCCCCGTCTATATCAGCGAGGTCGAGCAGCGGCGGGTCGCGGAGGCCGTGCGGCCGGCGGTGGAAAGCGCCTTGGGCCGGGACTTCGTCGAAAAAATCCTCTCGGCGCCGAACGGCCCCGAGGCCAAGGTCGCCCCGGAGGCGCTCACCTCGAAAGCCCCGGCCCCTTGAGCCGGCAGTCCTGCCGGGCCGTGCTGCTCGCGGCCGCCCTGGCCTGGCCGTCGGCGGCCTCGGAACCCTCGAGCCCTCGGCGCGTCCTGTGCCTGTCCCAAGCTTCCGCTGACGATCGCTGGGTCGCGGAGCTCGAAGCCCGTCTCAACGCGACGCCGCGGCGGGAGCCGTTCGTCGTCATCCGGCGCGCGGCCACGGACGGCGACGCGCTGTTGGTCGACGAGCTCCTCGATTCCTACTCCCCGGACTTCGTCGTGACCCTGGAGCCTCTGCCGGAGCGCTCGCGGCGCGCGATCGCGGCCCGCGGCCTGCCGCTGCGTGTCGTGCCGGCCCGCGAGGTCAGGCGCGGCGCCGATAAAGCCGCGCGGCGGATACTGGCGGCGTTGGGGGAGGGCGCGGCGCACGGCGACCCCGCCGCCGCCCAGCTCCGGCGCGCGCGGGCGCATCTCGAGGCCTCGGAGGACAACGCGGCCGAAGCCGCCCTCAACGCGCTTCTCGCTCTGCGGCCGGACGACGCGGACGCCTTGCGCGCCCTGATCGCGCTGCGCCGGCTGACGCGCCCCTGGGCCGCGCTCGAAGCCGCGGAGCGTCTGGCGGCGCTGGCAGGGAGCTCGGACGAGCGGCGTGCCGAAGACCTGCTCGCCGCCGCGGATCTGCGCGCCTTGGTGGGAGACGCGGCGGCCGCCGAGCGCGGCTATGAACGCGTCCTGAGCCTTCGCCCCGGGGACTCACGCGCACTTCTGGGCCTCGCCCAGGGACGGCGGGCGCGGCCCCGCGACGCCCTGCGCCTCGCCCGGGGCGCCGCCGCCTCCGCGCCGCGCAGTCCGCGGGCGCATCGCATCGTCGCGGAGATCCTGCTCGACCTCGACGAGCGCGCCGCCGCGGGGGACAGCCTTCGGCGCGCGCTGGCCCTCGCCCCGGAGGACCTCGACACGTTGGGGCTCCTGGTCAGGGCCCACGGCGGGGGGCCGGCGGCGGCCGCGTACGCCGCGAAGGCCGAAGCCGTCGCCGAGAAGGCGCCGGCGTGGCACCGCCACGACGCCTACCGGCATTGCGCGCGGATGCGGCTGGAGCTCGGCGACGACGCTCGCGCCGCGTTCCTCTACAACCGCGCTCTGGCGGTCGAACCGGAGGATATGAGCTCGTTGCTGGAGCTGGTGCGTCTTCGACGGGACGGGGTGGACGAGCGCGCCCCGGCGCTCCGTCCGGAGCCGCTGCCCGAATCGCCCTCGTATGACCTGTCGGAGGCCGCGGCCTGGGCCGCGCTGGGATCGAGCCCGAACGACCTCGAGGCGTTGCATCAGCTGATCGCCCTCAGGCGCGATCAAGGGCGGCTTTCGGAGGCCTCCGCGCTGGCCAAGCGTTTTCACGCGACCATCCCGTCCGCGCCCGACTGGCAGCAGTCGAGCGCCTATCATCTGCTCGCGCGGCTCGCTTGGGAGGCGGGAGATCCGGCGCGCGCGAGGCTGGGAGCGTCGGAGCTCGATCACCGGGTGCTCGATCAGGTCCGGTTCCGAATGCGCTCCGCCGGCGGGAGCCTGGAGTACAAGGCCGCCGAGGTGCAGGCGGCGGAGGCTCGCGCGGAGCTCGGCGACGAGCAGGGCGCGGCGATGCGCCTGGAGACGCTGCTGGCGACGTTCCCCGATGACCTCGAGGCGCTGCGCGCGCTGACCGGGCTGAAAGCTTCTCACCGGAGGTTCTCGGAGGCGCTGGTCTGGGCCGAGCGATTCGTGAGGGCGAGCGGGGCGGCGGCCCCGGAGTCGCGCGCGAAAGCCTGGAGCCTCAAGGCTCGCGTTCAACTCGGGCTCAAGGACGAGGCGGGCGCGGAGAAGAGCCTTCGCGAGGCCCTGCGCCTCCTCCCCGAGGGCCCCGCCTTATCCTCCTTGCTCCATCTGACGCGCTCGCAGCGGCGCTTCGCCGAATCCCTGTCGTACGCGGACAAGCTCGTGGCCGCGGCCGCGGGGGCCTCGGCGGCTGAGCGCGCCGCGGCGCTCGTTCAGAAGGCTCAGATCCAGGTCGAGCTCTCGGACGAGAACGGCGCGGAGAAGAGCCTGCGCGAGGCTCTGCGCCTTCAGCCCGCGGGCCCCGCGCTGACCATGCTGCTGGACCTGGCGCTGGCCCGGAAAAGGTTCTCCGAGGCCTTGCCTTTGGCCGAGAGCCTGGAAGCCGCGATCGCGTCCGCGTCCGCAAGCGAGCGCGCGGAGGCCTTCGTTCAGAAGGCGCGCATCCAGCTCGAGCTCAAGGACGAAGCCGGCGCCGAGAAAAGCCTCGCGCGAGCCCTGAGCCTCGCTCCCGAGGGCCGCGCCTTGCCCATGCTGCTGCGGCTCCTGACGGCTCAGCGGCGCTACGCCGAGGCGCTGTCCTGCGCCGAGCGCCTCGAGCGGGCCGGTGCGGGGTCGCCGGCCGGGGAGCGCGCGGCGGTCCTCTCCGAAAAAGGCCGGATCCAGCTCGCGCTGGGCGACGAGCGAGGCGCGGAGAAGAGCCTGCGCGCGGCGCTGCTGCTCCACGTCGACGGGCCCGCCTTGGCCTCGCTGCTCCGGCTCGCGATGTCGCAGCGGCGCTTCGCCGAGGCCTTGTCTCACGCCGAGGCCCTCGAGAAGGCGGACGCGCAGGCGTCGCCGCGGGAGCGCGCGGAGGCCGCGGCGGTGAAGGCTCAGATCCAGCTCGCGCTCAAGGACGAGGCCGGCGCGGAAAAGAGCCTCCGTCGATCCCTGCGCCTCTTCCCCGAGGGCCCCGCCTTGTCGTCGTTGCTCGATTTGACGCGTTCGCAGCGGCGCTTCGCCGAATCCCTGTCCTACGCCGAGAGGCTCGTGTCCGCGGCCTCGCGGGCGCCGGCGTCGGAGCGCGCCGCGGCTCTCGTCATGAAGGCGCGGATCCAGCTCGAGCTCAAGAGCGAGCCCGGCGCGGAGAGAAGCCTGCGCGAGGCGCTGACGCTTCAGCCCGAGGGCCCCGCGCTGCCCATGCTGCTCGAGCTCGCGGTGTCGCGGCGGCGCTTCGCCGAGGCCTTGGCCCTCGCCGAGAGGGTCGAGGCGGCGAGCGCGCAGGCGCCGCCGCCTGAGCGCGCGGCGGCCTTGGCTCGCAAGGCCCGGATACAGCTCGAGCTCAAGGATGCGGCCGGGGCGGAGAAGAGCCTGCTTCTGTCGGCGCGCCTCGACCCTTCCGGATCCGCCGCGCCGCAGCTGCTCCAGATGGCGGAGTCGCGGGGGGGCTTCGCCGAGGCCTTGAGCTTCGTCGAGATGATCGAGGCGGCGGGGGCGCAGGGGCCGCCGCGGGAGCGCGCCTCCCTGCTCGTCCGAAAGGCGCGCCTTCAGCGCGCGCTCAAGGACGACCGAGGCGCGCGGGAAAGCCTGGAACGGGCCCTCTCCCTCGCGCCCGGAGAGATGGACGCGCTGTGGATGCTGTTCGATGCCAAGCGGCGCGACCCCGGCGAGGCGCTCCGCTTCGTCGCCGCGCGCGGGCCGGCGGCCGGGGAATCGAAGGCGCCGTGGTTGGCGCTGCTGGGCCACGCGCGGGCCTTGAACCGCGATCGCGAAGGCGCGAGGCGCGACCTCGGCGAAGCCGTGGCGCTCGATCCCGAGGGCGTCTGCTTCGGCGCGCTGTTCGATCAGCGCCGGGGAGAGCTCGACACTCTCTACTTCGACCGCTGCTTGGAGCGCTTTCCGGCGAACGCGGCGCTGCATTCCGACCGCGGGGTGGCGCGCTATCTCGCGGGCGAGCGAGACGCCGCGCTCGCCGATTTTCGCGCGGCCGTGGCGCTCGAGCCCGGGCATCTCGCGGCCCATCTCAATCTGCTGTCGCTCTTGGCCGGGCAGGATCGCCTGCGCGAGGCGCGCGAGGCGGCCGAGGAGGCCGCCGCCGCGGCGGGGGAAGGACCCTCCCCGATCCGGGACCGCATCCTTGAGATCCGGGAGTCTCTTCGCGGGACCCCCGCCGGCTCGGGATATCCTTAAAAAACAACGGTAATACTACCCTGCCGCCGCTCCCTGTCAACTCATTAAGAGATGTTACCGTAGCCGTTGCCGTTAAGCCGTGCCTCCTTTGTCCAAGATAGACCTGGTTT
>JAUYSH010000059.1 GCA_030696455.1 Elusimicrobiota bacterium | reverse complement strand
AAGCCTTCCTCCTCCGCGAGCCCAGCGAGGACGCGTTCCTCGAGAGCATCGGCCTCAAGCCCGCCAAGAGCTGACGGCGATATAGGCCGGGGAAGGGGGATCGGCGAGGAAGCAGGTGGGCGATTCCTTCATAAGGCCCGGCGGCGGTTTCATGTCCGGTGGGGTGTGGGGTCGCCGCGCTGTTTGCGCTCGAGGCGCGGTCGACCCCAAGCGAGGCTCAATGCCGAGCGGCCCCGAAGGACATGAAACCGCCGCCGGGCCGTCTTGAGGGCCGTCAGGGCTTCCCGTCGGCGTAGATCGTGCGCGTCTCGGCGTGCGTCTCGGAGACGCCGCGGGCGCGCAGCGCCCAGGCGGCCGCGAGGCCGGCGGCGAGCGAAACCCACTGCGACGGCGACAGGAACGACCACAGGAAGACGCCGCGGTCGTCGCCGCGGAGGAACTCGAGCAGAAAGCGCAGAAGCGAGTAGTAGAGGACGTAGCCGAGGAAGGCGGTGCCGAAGCGGTATTTCCCCGCGCGGATGCCCGGCAGAACCTTGCCGATGAGGACCGCGGCGGCCGCCGCCGAGCCGAAGGCCTCGTAGAGCTGGGTCGGGTGCAGAAGCACGCCGAGCAGCTCCCTGGGCACGCTCGACGCCGGGTCCAAGAACGCCGACCCCCAGGGCAGTCCCGTCGGGGCGCCGTGGCAGCAGCCCTCGGCCCAGCACCCGAGCCGCCCGAGCACATGGCCCAAGGAGAGCGCCGTCCCGAAGTAATCGGCCACGGGAAGATACAGGCGCGGCCGATGGGTCTTGTTGTGCCAGATCTGGAAAAAAAATCCCGCGAGACACGCCAGCAAAAAGCCCGACCAGAAGACCCAGCCGGTGTTCCAATCGCGCAGCATGGCCGCGGGATCGGAGGAGAACTCCCGCCATTCGACGATGAAGAAGCCGAGCTTGCCGCCCGACAGCGCCGCGATGAGCAGGGTCCCCACCAGGGCGTAGAACAAGGCCGGCGTGGCCTTGAGGTTCTTGACCTGGAAGCGCAGCCAGACGATGCCGGACAGGTAGCCGAACGCGGTGAGGACGGAATACGTCGAGACCGACGTGCCGTCGGCCAGGCGGCACAAGATCGGATGCATCTCAGGGCTTCTCGCAGAGGATCTGCTTGAGCACGGACTGCGGGCCATCGACGGTCGAGGCGTAGGTCAGGTACAGGTGCCAGGCGCGCTCGATCGTGGGCGTGATCATGTGCCGCGTCCGGGGCAGGTTCTCGACGTAGAGCTTGTACCAGTGCCGCAGGGTCTTCGCGTAGTGCCCGTAGCGGAAGTTGATGTGCTTCACGCGGAAGCCCAGCTTCTCGATGATCTTCAGGTGCACGTGCAGCGGAAACTGGAAGTGGTCGGGGAAGACGTACTTCTGCGAGAAGGTCCCGGAGATCGTGGTGTAGTTCGTGAGGCCCGCGTTGTTGGCCGGCGGGATGATCGCGTGGAACCATGCCTTGCCGCCGCTCTTGAGCAGGCCGTAGCAGTGCCGGTAGTACCGCTCGATCTCGGAGCGGTCGAGGTGGCTGATCATGCCGCAGGTGTGGAGCTTGTCGAAGCTCCCGTCGGCGGGGACCTCGAGATAGTGCAGCAGCTTGAGGTTCTTCGAGAAGCCGTCGTCGACCTGGTTTTGGGACAAAGTGATGCCGAGCGTGTTCTTGCAGCCGTACTTGGTCTCGGCGAGGTACGGCGCGAAGCCGTAGCCGGTGCCGATGTCGATGAACTTGTCGCCGGGCTGGACCTGGAGCGCGGTCAGCGCCTGGTCGAACTTATTGTACTGCGCGTCGTCGAGCGCCTCATCGTCGAGATTCCCGATCTTGAGCGGGTCCTTCCACATCGCGCAGGAATAGGCCTTGGTCCGCTTGTCCAAATAGGACAGGATGAACTCGTTCGGCAGATCGTAATGGGAGCTGACCGCGCGCAGCTTTCGACGGATGTCGGAGGGAAACAGCGCCGTCGTCAGGTAGCGCAGCTGATACTTGAGCTTGATGCGCCACAGCTTGTCCTGGCGCACGAAGTTGCGCGCGCCGACGAAGGAATAAATGTCCCCGTTGAGGTCGGCGTCGCCCAGGGCGTAATGGTCGAGGAATTCCGACAGATCGGAGTTCGCGAGCGAGGCGACGGCCGCCTCGGTCTTGCAGGCCATCTCGACCTTTTCCGGCCCGGAGCCGACCGCGCGGCTCTGCCCCTTGTAGGAGATCCTGATCGTATAGGGGAGGGTCGGGAACATCCAATTCATCGCGTCGCCGGCCTGGTCGAGTTTGGACATGGGGCTCCTGGACCTTAAGCTTAACGGCGCGGGGCGAACGCGTCAAGCCCGGGCCTCCCGGAAAGGCTTGACGGCCTCGATATCCTGGCTATACTCCACTCCATGACCCTCAAGAGCCTCCTCGCCGCCTTCCTGCTCTGCGCCGCCGTCTCGCCGCTTCGCGCCCAGGACTACGATGATAAAGACGTCAAAAAGTCGGAGAAGCTCGCCGCCGCCGACAGGGACTTCAAGTCCCTCCCGGACGACGAGAAGCAGGCGGTCATCCTCTTCATCGCCTCCGAGATCCACGGCCATCGCCGCAAGGCGGTCGGCGCCGACATCCGCACGCTCAAGGGCGCCCAGCTCGAGGACCTCAAGAAAAAAGCCCGCCGCAACGTCGTCGTGGCCGAGCAGGATAAGGAGGAAGCATCCGTCCCCGGGGATAGCCGCCTCGACGTCAAGCACATCGACACCCCGCCCTTCGGCCGCCTGTTCGCCGACAACGAGTGGGACGTTCTCGCCGGCTCCGCCGAGGCCGAGATCTTCAGGCAGAACATCGACAAGGTCGCCGACGCCGTCAAGAAAGGCGGCGGCCGCCTGGTGTCCATGCACGTCGAATCCTCGGCGAGCACCTTGCGCAACACCGGCAAGGCCGCGAAGCTGACCCATCTCGAACTGTCCAAACGGCGCGCGGAGGCGGCCGCCCGCTACGCGCTCGATTACCTCAAGACGAAGGGCTTCGCCCTCGACGAGGACGAGCAGGTGACGCTCGACTATTACGGCGCCAACAAGAACGGCACGTCGGGCCCGTCGAGCCCGTTCGCGGTGCCGGAGGGCATGGAGCCCTCCCTCGTCGCCGAGGGCTCCTGCGCGGCGCCGCCCGACATGAAGGCGGCCGCCGCCGCGGGCGATGCCGCCAAGATCGCCGCGTTCTACGACCCGAACAAGTTCGTTCAGCTCACCTTCGACGCCGTCTTCGAGGTCAGGGACGGCAAGCCCGGCAAGGTCATTCCGGGAGAGGCCCACGTGGTCACGGCCGTCGTCGATTACCGGGAGCGCCCGAAGATCAAGGTTCCGCGCATACGCCTTCCGCGCATCCATATCGGCTGGCCCTTCGGCAACAAGGACCGGCGCAAGGCCCGCCGCCAGGTCCGTTGCCCGAAGTGGTAGGGGATGCTCACCTTGCTGGCGGCCCTGCTGCTGACGGGGCCGCTCCCGGCGCGCGCCGAGGATAGTCCCGCCGCCTCCGCGCCGGCGCGCGACCCGGCCGATGCGGACGGCGATGGAACCGTCAGCGGCAAAGAGCGCCGGCAGCACCGCCGCGCCGAGCGGCGCGCGCGCCGCGGTCAACTGGGCTCCAACGGCGAGCTCCTGACCGACGAGGAGGCCGACGCCGCCGAAGCGGCGGAATCCTCGGCCCGGGGCGCGGCCGCCTCGAGCAAAGCCGCCGGTGCCGCCGCCGCGCTCAAAAACATGCTGCCCTCCGGCGACGCCGGCTCCCTCCCCGGGGGAGGCACCCCCGCCCCCGACGGACAACCCACAATCGGCGGCCGAACGTCCGCCGTCGGTACGAGTGCTTCGGCCGGAGGTTCGAAATCAACTCCCGCAGGAGACGCCAAGAACCGTACCGGGGATCCGGGCAAGCCCATCGCCCCCTCCGACTTCGTCCTGGCCGCCCGGTCCGGCTACGAGCCCGCCTTCGCGGCCGCGGGCCTCAAGCTCGGCCCCGACGGAAGGAGCGTCGTGCGCCTCGACGGCGGGCCCGCCACGGCGGAGGACTATGCCCGCCTGCGCTCGGAGATCGCCTCGATGCCCGCGGCGCTCGGCCGGCGCCCGGATTTTTTCAACGCCGTCAGCCCGGCCCGATACGCCGACCTCAAACGCGGCTACCAAGAAAAGCCGGCCGGCGACACGGTCTACAAGCACGTCGGCACGACCGCGGAGGACCGCGACTTCATCCACACCGCCTCCTGCGATAAGCTGTCCGGCGACTGCAACGAGCACGTCGTGACGGCCTCCTACAAGAAAGGCGATTTCGTAGCACCCGAGGACCTCGACAGCATGTGGGACGCCCTGCAGAAGGAGCTCGACGGCTCGGCGGAAGCCGGCGGACTGCCGAGCCTGGCCGCGACGCGCTCCGGCATCTCCCGCGCGGCGGCGGTGGACGCGGCGCGCGCCCTGAGCGAGGGCGGGATGGACGAGGAGGACGCCATCCGCAGCGCCACGGCCGAAGGCCCGCCCCCGCGCCCGACGGCCGTCTCCGAGGCCGTGGCCTCGCTCAAGCGCCTGTGGAAGACCGCCGCTTCACCGGTCGTCGAGCACCGCGCCGGCGGCGCGGCGGGCCAAAGCTCGGCTCCGCCGCTGGCGCTCGGCGCGCTCGCCTTCGCCGCCCTCGGCGCGGGCGCGTTGTTCATGCGCCGAAAAGGGTAAAATCAGGAATACGCCCCTGTAGCTCAGTTGGTTAGAGCGGTCCGCTCATAACGGATTGGTCGCCGGTTCAAGTCCGGCCGGGGGCATTCTTTCAGGAGATCGACCGCATGGCCAGCCAGCGCTTGAAGGGCATCGTGCTCGCCGGAGGCTCGGGGACGCGCCTGTACCCCGTGACCCGCTCGGTGAGCAAGCAGCTTGTCCCCGTCTACGACAAGCCGATGATCTACTATCCCCTCTCGACCTTGATGCTGGCCGGCATCCGCGACATCCTCATCATCACCACTCCGGAGGAGCGCCCGGCCTTCGTGCGCCTGCTCGGCGACGGCTCGTGGGCGGGGCTCAACATCACCTACGCGGTGCAGCCCAAGCCCGAGGGCCTGGCCCAGGCCTTCCTCATCGGCGCCGACTTCGTCGGCGGGGACCGCGCCGCCCTCGTCCTCGGCGACAACATCTTCTACGGCCACGGCCTGCCCGAGCACCTGCGCGCCGCCGCGCGGCAGAAGACGGGAGCCACCGTCTTCGCCTACCACGTCCGCGACCCCGAGCGCTACGGCGTCGTCGAGTTCGACGCGAAAGGGCGCGCGGTCAGCCTGGCCGAGAAGCCGCTCAAGCCCAAGTCGAGCTACGCCGTGACCGGCCTGTATTTCTACGACAACTCGGTGCTCGACATCGCCGCGAACCTCAAGCCCTCGCCGCGCGGAGAGCTCGAGATCACCGACGTGAACAAGGCGTACATGAGGAAGGGCAAGCTGCACGTGCAGACGATGGGCCGCGGCATCGCCTGGCTCGACACCGGCACGCACGAGGCGCTGCTCCAGGCCTCGACCTTCATCCAGGTCATCGAGGAGCGCCAGGCGCTCAAGGTCGCCTGCCTCGAGGAGATCGCCTTCAACATGGGCTGGATCGACGCCCGCAAGCTCCGGGAGCTCGCCGAGCCGATGCGCAAGAACGAGTACGGCCGCTACCTGCTCCGCGTCGCCGAGGGACGGGGCTAGGATGCTGCGTCCCGACGTCGTCGAATACCTCAAGGACCACCTGAAGAGCTTCCCGGTGGAGACGCTGCGCGCGCAGCTCGCCGAGGACGGCGTCTCCGACGCGGATTTCACCGACTCCCTGGCCGCCGCCCTGCGCGCGCCGGCCACGTCCGCCAAGACCGTGCCGGTCAAACGCAAGGCGAGCCTCGCCGCGCTCGCGTTCCTCTGCGTCGGCGTGGCGGTCATCCTGTCGATCGGATTCTACGCGCTGTCCCAGAAGCCGACGCTCTCGGCCGTCGAGGGCAACACCGAGAATCCCTCGGGCGAGTCCGGCTTCATCGGCCACGCGGGCTGGATCGTGCGCTTGCCCAAGGACTACGTCGGCATCTCGGACTTCAAGGACTCGACCAAGCGCCACCAGATCATCTACTTCTGCAAGAAAGGCACCGACCCGACGAACTTCGTCAATGAAGGCCTTTTCGGCCAACTCGGCATCATCAAGCTCGAGGTGATGCCGACCGGCTTCCCGAACAACCCGACCGGCCTGGCGAACCTCTCGCGCATGGCCGAGCGCAAATACACGAACGCCGGCGAGAAGTTCACGATGAAGAACATGCAGGTCGCGACCTTGCCCGGCGTCTCGGTCACCGTCCTTTCGCCCTTCCCGCGGGCCGAGGCCTTCGTGCTCGGGCAGGACCACATGTTCTTCTTCACCGCCGGGCAGGAGGACGACGTCTGGCGCGACATCGTGCTCAGCCTGCGCGACGCGAACACCGAGAATTGAAATAGAACCGGCCGCCGGGGAAACCCGGCGGCCGGCCTATTCATCTCGGAACGCTTGTCAGACGCCCTTGCTGACCTTCTCGAGGGTGAGCCAGCGGTTGGTGCCCGCGAACTTCTGGTGCATGCGCGAGCGCGGCTCGCCGTTGGGGTGGTCGATCTCGGAGAGCTGGAGATCCGCCAGCGCGTCGATGCCGCGCGCGTGGAAGCCCTTCAGCGAGTTTTCGAGCGCCATCCCGACGGTGCGGAAGGCGAGCAATGTCGAGAACTGAAGAGTGAAGCCCATCTTGCCCAGCATCTCGTTGGTGATCAG
>JAUYSH010000027.1 GCA_030696455.1 Elusimicrobiota bacterium | reverse complement strand
CGCTTCATCATCGCGAGGTAGGCGTCGGCGTCGGTCTTGGCGTGATCGAGGTCGGCGGGCATGCCGACCGCGCCGAGGGCGCGGTTGGCCGCGTCGGTGATGTCGTTCGTGCGGCCGCCCTTGAGCTGGGAGGCGCGGATCAGCGCCTGGCGCGTCGCGGCGAGTCCCAGGCGCGCGTAGATCGCCGAGAGCGCCTGGACGAGCGCGTTGTGCACGGGAACCTCGTAGTGCGACGTGCCCGTCACGCGGCGGGCCATGTTCTCGAGCATCGCGACGTCGGCGGCGCCGCCGAAGCGCTCGAGGATGAGCGCCGCGGTCATCGCCAGGGGCCAGTCCGCGCCGACCTCGTTCGTCACCTTCGGAGAGGACCAGGCGTTCTCCGCCGGCGTCTCGAGGGCGTCGGAGGCCCACTTCTTCGACTCGATCCAGCCGCGCGCGACCGCCGCGTCCGACGGCTGCGCCAGCATGGCGTAGCCCTCGGCCGCGGCGATCCGGATCGCGTGGCCGTCGCGCTGGTTCTCCGAGATGCGCGACTGGTCGATGACGCGCATCATCAGCTCGCGGGTCTTGGCCATCTCCCGGACCTGGTGAGGCGTCCCTTTAGAAGCCGGCGCGTCGCTCACTGAGGCGGCGACTATGGTCCCCGCGGAGAGCGCCGGCGTCTCTTTGCGGATCTCGAGCCAGATCTGGGTGCCCTCGGGGCCGGTCTTGAAGCCCATGCGCGCGCCCGGGATGGCCGCGAGACGGCGGTACAGGTCGAGCAGGTTGTGGTCCCAGAGCAGGCGCGCGCTGAGGTTGAGGTTGTCGGCCTTCTGCTGAGCCGCGAGATAAGACTCGGGAGCCGCGCCGCTGAAGTGCATGAGCAGGGATTTCTGGTCGTCGGCCGAGAGCTCGTAGGCGCCGGCGACGGCGACGCGGATCGCGCCCTCGTCCACCTTCGCCGTCACGGTGACGGGGACCGAGGCGCCGGCCTTCGTCGCCTGCTCCTTGGCGAGCTTGACGATCTGCTTGAGCCAGCCCTCGCCCTGGCCGGAGGACGGGGTGTCGAGCGCCTGGATCACGCTCTCGTCCCAGCCGGCGGCCTTGACCGAGGCGATGACTTCCGCCGTGACCGCCCGGGTCGCCGCGTCCTTCTTCTTGGAGTTGTTGTGCTCCGCCGTGACCGCGGTAGAATTCACGGAGAGCCCCGCGCCGGGCGAAAGAAACGCCCTCGTCCGCTCGGTGGCGGCCGCAGCCGCCGCCGACGCCCCCTCCTTCGGAGGCAAGGACTTGCGCATGAGCTGGTCGAACAGGTTCTCGGACGGCTCCTCGGCGTCCACGCCGCCGGAGAGGCGCTCGATGATCGAGAAAAGCTCGGCCGCGACGGCCTCGGACGCGCCCTGCACGGTCGTGCGGGCCGTGTTCTTCTCCGGCTTTTTGCTCGCCTCGAAGACGATTTTGCCTTCGGCAAAATTAACCTTAATGAGGGCCCCGCGGACGTCGCTCTTGCCCGCCTCGGCTTCTTTGAGGATCCACTGCGCGAGCGGGTCGATGATGTTCTTCTCGATGGCCGCCGTCATGGGACGCGCGCCATATAAAGGAGAATAGCCCTCAATCGCAAGGAATTTGACGACGGAGTCGTCAAATTCAATGTCGGTGTCGTGGCGGTCGGCCAGGAGCTGCTGGAACTCCTTGAGCTGGATGGAGCCGATCTTGGCGATGTCCTCGGGGCGCAGGCGGTTGACCCGGATCCACTTGTTCTTCGACAGGGGGTCCTCGTCGAGGCGGTTGAGGAACTCCGGCCGGAAGCGCTCCTTGAGGGCGGCGCCGACCATCAGGTCGATCTCCTCGTCCCAGAGCTTGTTGATCTCGGCGATCTTGTTGTGGTCGCTGACCTTGGCCAGGAGCTTGGCGTACTTCTCGCCGTCCACGCCGCCCATGCCCGAGTTGGAGGTCATGATGATGACGGTGTTCTTGAAGTCCACGGTGCGGCCCTGGCCGTCGGTCAAACGGCCGTCGTCGAGGATCTGGAGCAGGACGTCGAACACCTTCGGGTGGGCCTTCTCGACCTCGTCGAAGAGCAGGACCGAGTAGGGCTTCTTGCGCACGGCCTCGGTGAGCTGGCCGCCTTCGCCGTAGCCGACGTCGCCGGGAGGCGAACCGGTCAGGCGCTGGGCCGTGTGCTCCTCCATGTACTCGGACATGTCCATGCGGACCATGGCCTCGGGGTCGTTGAACAGGAAGCGCGCGAGCTCCTTGGCGAGGTACGTCTTGCCCACGCCCGTCGGTCCGGTGAGCAGGAACTTGCCCATCGGGCGGTTGGGGTTGGAGAGGCCCGCCTTGTTGCGGCGCACCGCGTTGGCGATGGCCGTCAGGGCCGGGCCCTGGTTGACCACGCGCCGGCCGATCTCCTCCTCCATCTTGGTGTAGCGCGCGGCGTCGTCCTCGCCCAGGTTGAGCTGGCCGGAGGCGATGCCGGTCTTGGCGGCGATCACGCGCTTGACGACCTCGGTCGTGACCTTGCCCGAGCCCGTGGCCACGGCCTCGCGCTCGGCGTACAGCGACTCGGCCTTCTTCACGAGGCCGGCGACCTTATTGTACATGTCCACGGGCAGCGCTAAGGTGGAAGCGATGCCCTTGTCGATGAGCGCCTGGCGCGCCTCGTTGACGGCGACGACGAGCTCGCCCCACGTCTCGCGCAGGTCGAGCGTGATCGCGGCGCGCAGGTTGTCCGGGCGGGAGAGCTCGGCGGCGTCCTGCACGGCCTTGATGGACTTGTCGGGGTTGAAGTTGGTCTTGTCGAACTGGTCGGTGAGCTTGGCCGCGTCGACGAGGGCCTGGTCGGGGATGACGGCGTCGTGCAGCGCCTGAAGCCAGGCCTTCATCGCGCGCAGGATCGAGGTCGTCTGGGCGACCGTCGGCTCCGACACGTCGATCTTCTCGAAGCGGCGGCGGAACGCGTCGTCGCCCTCGATGAACTTCTTGAACTCGGAGCGGGTCGTCGTCGCGATGACCGAGATCTTGCCGTCGCGCAGCGGGCCCTTGAGCACGTTGGCGATCTTCTGCCCCGAGTTATCGAGGAAGAACTTCTGGATCTCGTCCATCAGGACGATGATGTCGTTGCCGCGGGACGGCGCGCCCTGGTTGAGGCGCGGCAGCAGATCGAGGATCGCCGACAGCATGCCGACGGGATCGTCCTGGGTCAGGATCTTGTTGATGTCGAGCTCGACGAGCCAGCGGCCCTTGAGGCGCTCGAACTGCAGGAACGCCTGGCTGTCGGCGGCGGTCGCCGCCTCGGCGTCCTCGATCATCTCGGCCAGGCCCTCGGGCACGGCCGTCTTGCCCACGCCGGCCTCGCCGATGAGGATGACGGAGTTGCGCATGCCGCGCGGAGACGTCACGATCGGCAGCATCCGCTTGATCTCGTCGCCGCGGCCCACGATGGGCGGGCGCTTGTCCTCGGGGTTGCGGGCGAGCGGCTTGAGCATGACGCTCAGGAGCTGGACCTGCTTGTCGGTCAGCTTGCTCTTGCCGTCGTTGAGCGTGATGTTCTGCAGGTACTCCTGCCAAGCCTGCGCCGGGTCGCGGCGCGCGACGGCGGGGGCCGCGGGCTCGGGCACGACGGCGGCGGCCACGGCCGCGGCGGAGGGCTTGAGCTCGGGCGCCCCGGGCTGCTCCTGGAACAGGCGGATCGACGAGGCGCCCGAGTGCGGGGCGGCCGTCTCATCGACAAGGATCTGCAGGGTCGCGGACAGGTCCGCGTCCTTGGGGACCTCGAGCAACGCGGAGCGCTCGGCGCCCCGGAAATTCGGGTTCACGAGCTTGAGGCGGCGGACCTCGGCGTAGTCCTTGATCGTCTCCTCGGTCGCGCCCTCGCGGAAATCGACGAGGATGGCGCGCTCATGGTCATAGGTCTGGGCGTCGGGATAAGGCGCCTCGTGCTCGGTCATCAGGGCGGCGAGGTTCGGGTGGACCTTGACCTCGGCGACCAACTGCTCGGCGGCCATAAGCACGGCCTTCTCCGCGGCGGGGGCCAAGGCCGCCGCCGTGATCGTATACATGTCGCCGTGGCGATGGACGGACGCCTGCGAGAAGCGGGCGAGCAGGCCGCGGATCGACGACTCGGGCACGCCCTCGACGAACTTCACGAGGACCGCGCTCGGGGAGAACTCGGCCTTGCCGTGGCTGGAGACCTTCGCCGGGAGCGTCGGCTTGGCGGGCGGCGCGGGAACCGCCTCGGGAACCGGCTCGGACGCGGGGGCCGGAGCGGGCGCGGGCGCGGCCTGCGCCCCGGGGCCCAGACGCCGGGCGACGGACGGCGCGACGGTGACCGTCTCGACGTCATCGATCTCGGCCAGGGCCCGAGCGATCTCCGCCGCCCTTTCCAGCGACGCGGCGGGGAAGGTCGCGGTGACCCCGCGGCCATCGGCGGCCGCCGCCTCGGTCCCATTGTAAGCGGCGATCACATGCAAAAGGTTCTCGACCGCGAGATTCGGGTCGAAGCGAGCCTCGATGGCAAAACCCTGGCCGTCGTCGCCGGACCGGATTTTCGCGTTCCACCCCGCCGGCTGGGAGGCCTCGGGAGCGGCCGGGGCGGCGGGCTCGAGCGGCAGCTCGTTCTGCGCGGGATCGGCGGCGGGAGCCTCGGCCGCGGGCGCCTGCGGGCCGCGGGCGCGGCCGCGCGTCAGGAGCAGGTCGTGAATGAAGCGGGAGACGACGACCGTCTTCACGTCGGCCTCGTCGGCGAGGGCGCGGGCGAGCTCGGCGGCCTCGGCGGCGGAGCGCAAGGTCGTCTCCACGACCGTCTGGCCCTTCATCTCCTTGGGGGTTCCAAGCGAGCGGAAGGCGCGCATCGCGGCGGGGTGATTGGCGAACACGGCGCGCACGCGGTCCTGAGGGTAGGCGGCGTTCGTCTTGATCTTGTGCGTCCAGTTCGGGCGGACCGTGCCCATGACGCTCAGGGGCTCGGCCGCCGGCAAGGTCAGGCGGGCGAAGAGCTCGGGGGCCGCCGTGACGGTGTGGACGGCCGGGTCCCGGGCGATGCGGCGGCCGAGCTCGACGGAGTCCGTGCGGTTGGCCAAGGTCACGTGGAAGGTCGGGTAGCGGCTCTCCTCGGCGGGCGCGGCGTCGAGCCCCTCGAAGACGCGGGCGATGTCGGCCTGGGTCGCCTCGGGGTTCAGCGCGACGGTCATGGTCTCGGCCCCGGCGTACCGGGCGCTGCGGAACTTGGAGCGGCCGTCGCCGGCGCCTCCCTCCGCGGGCGCGTCGCCGATGGACGGGGCGCTGAGCTTGCCCGACAGCGCCGACAGCGCGCGGGAGACGAGGTTGACGGGCATCTCGACGGCGCCGCCGCCCTGGCTCTTCTCCTTGTCGGCCTGCTTCATCGCGTCCTTGAGCTTGCCCTGCTGGTGCTTGTTGTCCCAGCGGGCGAAGATCTCGTGCTCCTTGAACCACTTGCGCAGCCTCTCGTAGAACGGCCCGTTGCGGGGGTCGGCGAGGACGGCCTTGATCTTCTCGATGGAGTCCTCGGGCATGGCCTTCTCTTTGAGGAACTCGGCGGCCTTGTCCGGGTACTCCTTCATCAGCGCCTCGAGCTTCTGGTCGTCGGAGAGCGCGCGGAACTCCTCCTTGGCCATCATCTCGTCGACGAGCGTCTCGAGCGCGTTCTTCATCGCGTGCTCGGTCTCGTAGGCGGAGACCTCGCTGTCCAGGCCGAGGTCCTCGGCGATCTGCACGATCACCGCGCTCCACTGGCTCATCAGCTCCATGAGGTCCTGGACGGCGGCCTCGGAGCGCACCTTCTCGCGGATGCACCAGTAGTCGTAGGAGCAGGGCAGCGCGAGGAACAGCAGGGGCAGCGCCAGCGCGAAGTTGAAGTACGCCGCCGCGTAGAACGCCGCCAGCGCCGTGAAGGTCACCGTGTTGGCGAGCGTGTTGATGCCCTTCTGCGTGCGCACGCCCATCTTGTCGGCGAGGTAGGTCAGCACGTTCGCGGGGCCTTCGTAGAGCCGGCGGAAGAAGTGCTGGTAGTTGCGCTCGACCTTGGGGTTGAACACCCACTTGGAGTAGAAGCGCTCCGGCAGGACGCTGGCGAGGATCTTGCCGCCGTCGAGCTGGGGCAGGGGGAGCATGTTGAACGCGGCGAGCGCCAGGTTCATCTTCCACAGGCCGGCCGCCACGAGGGCCAGCACGCCGCCCGCCGGCAGCAGCGCCGCCGCGCCGAAGGCGAGGCCGGCGATCAGCAGGTTCGTCGCGGGTCCGGCCGCGGCGACCCAGAAGGCGTTGCGCGCGGAGCGCGGGCCGCCGAACGGGGAGGTCAGGTTGTTGAAGTCGGCGTCCACGGGCTTGCCCGCGCCGATCAGGAGCGGGAAGGGCAGCAGCGCGCTCGAAAGCGCCAGCGAGAGAGCGGGGACGATCACGGTCTTGACCGCGTCGATGTGGACGAAGGGGTTGAGGCTGTGGGAGTGCGCGTGCTCGGCCGTCTTGTCGCCGAGGCGGTGCAGGACCGCGATGTGCGCGACCTCGTGGGCGAGCACGGAGACGACGAGCCCGGCTCCGAGGGTCAGGACGGGCACGGCGCCGTAGGCGATCGCCACGGCGACGGCGGCGGCGACGGACAGAGGGGCGACGATCTTCGCCCACAGGGGCGTGCCCTGCTTCTCGCGGAGCTCGCCGACGCGGCGCGCGGCCTCCGGGGTCGGGATCGAGTAGTCGTTGATGATCTCGGCGGTGCGGGCCGAGGGCTTGGAGAGCCTGGACGCGTGAGAGTGGGCGTGGGAGTGAGCCTCCCCCTTCGCGGGCGCCACGGGCGAGGCGACGCCGTCCTCGCGGGCGACCGCGCCGTCGAACGTCTCTTCGCCGGTGCGCGCGAGGAACGGAAGGTACTTGGCGAGCGCCGAGCGCAGGCCGGTCGATTTCGGCCCCACCCAACGGGGGCCCTGCTCCGTTTTCGGAGCCGACGCCGGCGCCGCGGGTTTGACCCAGCGCGGCCCCTGCTCCGTCTTCGGAGCCGGCGCCGGCTTCGCGGCTTCGACGGGCGCGCTCGGCCGGGCTTCATCGGCCTTGCTCGCCGCGGGACGGGGCAGGGCGAGGGCCGTCGGCGCCGGGGCGGGAGAAAGCGCCGGCACGAGGCTCGCGGAGCCGAGCTGGAGATTGGAGGGAAGGACCGAGACGCCGTTGAGCGTCGAGGGCGCGAAGGTCGCGCGCGCGGCCGTGCCGGCCTCGGCCGCCTGCCCCGCGCGGAACGTCTGCGCGGCGACGGGCGTCACGGTGGCCGTCACGAACAAGGCCCCGCTCACGATCACGGCCACGGCCGACTTCAAAGTCTGGATATTGCGCGACGATCCCATTGGTTCTCTCTCCTGAGCACCACCACAACGCGCTGCTATATAAGGACGAAGCTGATTTTAGCGCGCATTGATCTGAATCAATAGGGACCGAAGGCCCAAAGCCCGCGTCGATTAAGGCCCACAATTTCGCGGGCCCTTCGGGCGAGCACGCATAGGCCTCACCGGCACGCTGATATGGGCGCGGCCGGAGCCCTGCGGCTTAGGTGAATGAGCAGACGGCCGCGGATTAATGCCCCGAGGGGCCTTAATCCGCGGCCGTCCCCCGCATCGGCGTTAGCCGTTCAGGCGCGGAGGGAGAGGATGACGCGGATGCCGGCGAGGTTGACCTTCTTCTCCATCCAGCCGCGGATGTCGCGCAGGCGGTTGAGGTCGAAGTCGTTGTACAGGCGCTGGCGCCCGCGGGTGCGCGAGGGGCGCAGCAGGCCGTGGCGCTCGATCCAGCGCAAGGTCCAGATCGGGATGCCCGTCAGGCGCGAGGCGGCCCCGATCGTGTAGACGGGGGTCGCGGTCGTGCGCCTGAGCGGACGGTAGAGCCTACCCACGCGGGGGCCTTCGGAGCTTGCGCGCCGGGCGCGCGGCGAGGGACGCCTCGGAGCGCGGGGCCTCCGAGCGGATCTTGACGTAGGGCGTCCGGGTCGCGGTTCTCTTCACGAACATCCAGGGCATCAGGTCCTTGGCGATCATCGGCATGACCTCCTTAGAGCGGCTGGCGCGGCAAGCTACGAGTATATATCACCTTTTATTATTTTTGTCAATAGGAAATCTAATATATATTCTCATGGGCTTACGGCGCGCCGCCGCTTTTGTTAGGATTCAGACGTGAAGACGCTGCAGATCTATCTGGCCGACCTGAAGGAGCTCCTCGAGGCGCGGGACTTCGTCTCCGCGCGCACGGTCATCAAGGAGCTCAGCCCGATCGACCTCGCCGACGGCTGGGACCACTTCGACACCGACGAGCGGGTCGCCATCTTCCGGCTGAGCACGCGGCAGAAGGCGATGCAGGTGTTCGAGGAGCTCGAGAGCGAGCAGCAGGCCGCCCTCGTCGGCAGCCTGCAGCGCCAGGACGCCCAGGAGCTGCTCAGCGAGCTCGATCCTTCGGCGACGAGCCGCATGCTGCGAGATCTCCCCCCGCCGCTCGTCCGCCAGCTCAACGCGATCATGAAGAAGGGCGGGCAGGAGCGCGTGCAGCAGTATCTCAAGTATCCGCCCGAGTCCGTCGGCGCGCTGATGCGCGGGCGCTACGTGACCCTCGAGGAAAAATGGGGCACGAAGACCGCGGTCGAGCGCATTCAGCACAGCACGCGGCTGCGCCGCATCGAGGAGACGCACCTCGACACCTTGATGGTCGTCGACGCGAAAGGCCGGCTGCGCGGCGTCGTCGGCCTGAAGTCCCTCGTCGTCGCGCCCAACGACATGCTCGTGCGCGATCTCATGGACGCCTCGCCGCGGACCCTGGCGCCCGAGCTCGACCAGGAGGAGGCGGTCAAGCTCTTCACGAAGTACAAGCTCAAGAGCGCGCCGGTCGTGGACCCGGAAGGGCTCCTGCTCGGCGTCGTCGTCTACCGCGACATCTTCGCCATCGCCCGCGAGGAGACGGAAGAGGACTTCGCGAAGATGGCCGGCTACGCGCGGGAGGCGGGCCTGCGCTCGGGCTTGCGCGGCGCGATGCTGCGCCTGCCGTGGCTGGCGATCACCTGCCTCGGCGGCGTCGGCGTCTCGCTGATCGTGACCCGCTTCGAGGCGACGCTCGGGCAGATCATCGCGCTCGCGAGCTTCTCGCCGATGATCGCCGGCATGGGCGGCAACGTCGGCTCGCAGACGGCGACGATCGTCGTGCGCGGCCTGGCGACCGGAGAGATCGGAGACGGAGACCAGGGCGCGACCGTCCGGCGCGAGCTGACGGTGGGCCTCCTGCTCGGCCTCTTCTACGGGGCCGTGGTCGGGATTCTCGCCGGCTTTCTATTCCACGCCCGCCACGGCTGGCGGTTCGGCGCGGTCGTCGGCGTTTCCATGACGCTGTCGATCCTCGTGTCGTCGGGGCTCGCCGCGATCACGCCCCTGGTCCTGCGCCGCTTCAGGATCGACCCGGCCACCGCGGCGGGGCCGATGACCTCGACGACCACGGACCTGCTCAGCAACGCCTTCTACTTCACGCTCGCGACCTGGCTGCTGCTCGGCTGAGCGTCAGCCCCGGCGGGAGGCGAGGACGGCCTCGAAGTCCGGACCGGGCTCGGCCTTGAGGTCGTAGCCGAGGTCGAGATGAAGGGTCCAGGCATGGAGCATGAGGCGCTTGGCGCCGCCGACGGGACGCGGCGGCGGGCCGTAGCGCGGGTCGCCGAGGACGGGATGGCCCTCGGAGCTGAAGTGGGCCCGTATCTGATGCTTGCGGCCGGTCAAGGTCTCGACGCGCAGGAGCGTGGCGCCGCCGAGGGAGCGCTCGACGCGCCAGCGTGTCACCGCTTTCTTCCCGTCGGGCGCCGGGGCCACGCGGCCGGAGCTGAATTCGCGCAGGGGCTTATTGATCTCCCCGCTGCCCGACATCACGCCCAGGACCGCGACGAGATACTCCTTCTTCGCGCGCCGCTCCTCGAATTCCATGGAGAGCAGGCGGTGGGTTTCCGCGTCCTTGGCGAACACGAGCAGGCCGCTCGCGTCGAGGTCGAGGCGATGCACCGTGAAGACCTTCTTGCGCAGGCGCCGCTCGATCTCCACGTTGACCGCGACGCCGATCTCGCCGCGTCCGGGGATCGTGGGCAGGCCCACGGGCTTGTTCACCGCGACGATGCGGTCGTCCTCGAAGATGATCGGCGTTTCGATCATCGCGCGCCCACGAGGCGTTCCCAGGCGGCGGCGGGCTCGAGCGCGCCCCGGCCCGCGATGACGAGGTTGAGAAATTCCCAGGCCGCCTCGGGACGGCCGGCGGCCCGCCCCGCCTCGTGGGCGGCGCCGGCGAGCGCGCCCTTCGAGTAGGGCATCGTCTCGTTCTGGAAGCCCGCGCGCGCCCATTCGCGTCCGCTCTCGAAAGAGGAGAGCACGCCGGGGTGCACGGTGCCCGCGCGTCCGGCGCGGACCGCGTCGAGGCCGACGAGCTCGACGGCGCGCAGGACCTCGACGGCGACCGCCGCGATCTCGGCGCCGTACTTGGTCGAGACGAAGCCCTCGTTCTGCAGCCAGTGCACGTACTCGTGCGCGAACAGCGGCCGGTAGTTGGCGGACAGGTCCTCCAGGCGCCGCCAATCCGGCTTGACCATGAGGCGGATGCCGAAGTCGGATCGGAAATGCCCGTCCGGTATGCCCACGTGGTCGGGATGGTCCTTGTAGGTGGTCGCCGAGTGCCGATACATCCGGTAGCCGTTCGTGCGCGTGAGGACGTCGGCCTCGTAGGCGGCGTCGACCTTCCGGCCGAGCTTCGCGGCGAGGACCGGGAACTCGGCGGCGACCAAGGCCGGGATCACGTCCTCGATGACGACGCGCTCGTTGAGCGGCGCCGCGCCCGACTCGAGCCAGGCCGTCGTGACCTTGCGCCAGGGCTTGAGCTCCGCCGCCACGCCGCGGCGGGCGAGCAAGGTCGGATACAGCGCCGGGAAGGCGATGCGCATCACGAAGCGGCCGAACGCCGTCGAAACCAGCGACGGCCCGACGTCCTTGGGCACGGCCGAGTTCCATTCGACGACGCCCTCCTCCGAGATCACGAAAAAACGAGCCTCCTTGCCGGCCGCGGTCTCCAGATCCTCGGGCGAGGGATACGCCGAGTGCATCGAGTACACGCCCATCCGCGCCGTCGGGTGGTTGTGAAGGGCGAGGTCGTAGGCGTCCCACTCCCCCGACACGCCGTGGCGGTCGCCGCGCGCCAGCAGCCATAGTCCGTCCGATTTGCGGCGATGCAGGAAAACCTCGTGAGAGAGCTCCGAGATCGCCTTCAGGCTTTTCTCCGTCGGCGCGAAGCCGAGCGGGAGGATGGTCCCCGCGGGCGAGGCGTGCAGGGTCTTCAGCGCCGCCTTCATCCGCTCGCCCGTGCGGTCGTAGCCGTCGGGCGCGGCGAGCTTGCCGGCCGCGGACGCCCCGGGCTTGGGCTCCGGCTTGAGCAGACGGGAGACGAAGCGCCCGGAGGCTTCCCCCGCCGCGGGCGCGGCGACCGCGCCCGCGGCGAGCGCGGACGGCGCGCCGAGCTGGGCGCGCGCGTGGAAATCCCTCTCGGCGGCCCCGGCCGATTCGCCGGCGCCCAGCTTTCCGACGTCGAGCGCGGGCGCGGCGAGGGATTTGATCAGCAGCGGACTTCCCTCGGCGGAAGCCGGCTTGACGGCGGCGACGGCGGCCGCGGGCGCCGGGGCCGCGACGGGCGCCAGCGCCGGCGCGCCCAGGCTCATGGCCGGCACGAGGGCGTTGGCGCTCAGCTGCAGGGGCGCGGCGGACAGCGACGCCGACGCCGACGCCGACGGCGCCGAGCCCAGGCCGCCCAGCTCGGGCACGACCTCGACGCGCGCGGTCCCCGCGCGGGCGGGCACGGCGAGGGCCAAGGCCAGGACGGCGAGGAGGCGGACGGGCATTCTCCGGAGGATAACAGCCGCGAGGAGTCAGCGCCAGGGGTCGAAAGACCTATAATACGCGGGTGAAATCGGCCAAGGTGCTGGTGGTGGACGACGAGAACGCGAACGTCGAGATCCTGCTGCGCTGCCTCGCGCGGCAGGGCCATACGGGCCTCGGCGCCGGCAGCGCGGAGGGCGCCGCCCAGGCGCTGACGAAAGGCGCCTTCGACCTGGTGCTCCTCGACCATGTCCTGCCGGGCGAGACCGGGATGCAGGCCCTGCCCCGCCTGCGCGCCCTCACCGCCGCGCCGATCCATATCATGAGCGGCTACTCCGACGACGAGACGCGGCGCGACGCCGAGCTGCTCGGCGCCTCGGGCTTCCTGCCCAAGCCCATCGAGCTCGAAGCCCTGTTCGCCCTGCTCTCGGCCCTGCCCGAGCGGCCCGCGTGAAGCTTCCCCCCGCCTCCGAGCTCAAGCGCGAGGCCCTGGCCGGCGCGACCACCTTCTTCACGATGGCCTACATCGTCGTCGTCAACCCCGCGATCCTCTCCTCGCCCGGCACCGGCATGCCGTTTTCGGGAGTGCTCACCGCGACGGTCCTGCTCTCGGCCCTGATGACGGGCCTGATGGGCGCCTACGCGCGCCTGCCCTTCGCGGTCGCCCCGGGAATGGGGATCAACGCCTTCTTCACCTACTCGATCGTCATCGGCCAGGGCGTCCCGTGGCCCACGGCGCTCGGCGCGGTGTTCTGGTCGGGGGTCCTGTTCGTCCTCATCTCGGCCACGCCGCTGCGCGTCAAGCTCGCCGAGGCGATCCCCTCCGGCCTGCGCGTCGGCGCGGCCGCGGGCATCGGCCTGTTTTTGGCCTTCATCGGCTTCAAGAACGCCGGGCTCGTCGTCGGGGACGCGGCGACCTTGGTGCGCCTGGGCACGCTCGACCGCAAGACCTTGCTGGCGCTCGCGGCCGGCGCGCTGACCGTCTGGCTGATGCGGCGCAAGAGCCCCTTCGCCTTCCTCGCGGGCATTTTCGGCGCCACGGCCGCGGCCTGGCTGCTGGGCCTGATCGCCGTGCCGCCCTCCTTGGTGTCGGCGCCCGACTTCTCGAGCGTCTTCCTCAAGCTCGACATCGTCGGAGCCCTGAAGCTTTCTTTATTGCCCGCGATCATCTCCCTTCTGTTCACCGACCTGTTCGACTCGATCTCGACCTTCGTCGGCGTCTCGCACGCGAGCGGCCTCGTCGACGCGAAGGGCAAGCCGCTGCGCCTCAAGGAGGGCCTCGTCGTGGACGCCTTCGCCACGCTCGGCGCCGGCCTCGCCGGCACCTCCTCGGGCACCGCCTACATCGAAAGCGCCGCCGGCATCGAGATGGGCGGGCGCACGGGCTGGACCTCCGTCTTCACCGCGCTGTGCTTCCTGCCCTGCTTCTTCCTGGCGCCGCTGGCCGGGATGGTCCCGGCCTACGCGACGGCGCCGGTGCTCGTGATCGTCGGCGCGCTGATGTTCCGCAGCGTGGCGAGCATCGACTTCTCCCGCGTCGAGGACGCCGTCCCCGCCTTCCTGACCATCGCCCTGATCCCGCTGACCTTCTCGATCACGCAGGGCCTGCTGTGGGGCTTCGTCTCCCACGCCGCGCTGTACGCGCTGTGCGGCCGCCGCCGGGAGCTCACCGCGGGAACCTGGGCCGTCGCAGCACTCGCCGCGGGCCTGCTCGTCCTCGACCACGCCCGCAGGTAGGCTATTTCCAGCCGGTGCACTTGCGGTAGACGGCGTCGTACGGGTCGGGCCGGTCCAGCTTCATCTGGGCCGCGGTGTGCTCCTTCTCGAAGCGCTCGTAGTGGGGATCGACGAACTTGGCCAGGACCGTCTTGAGCCGCTCGGCGGCGGCGGCGATGTCATGGGAAACGACGGGGTCGAAGCGCGTCGGGATATCCTCGGCGCCGGAGAGCGCGCCCTCCAGCCGGCGGGCGAGGAGCGCCGCCTGCTCGCGCGCGGCCTGCCCATGGCCGCGCTCGTGCTCGAGCACGATCTCGAATTCGCAGGAGCCCCGCGCGTACTCCCGGGGGATATGAATGACGATCGAGGAAATCCTGACCTCGAGGATCACGTCGTCGAACCAGGCGTAGACGCCTTTCTTGTCGCCCGTCGCCGTGCTGAAGCGCGTGCGCGTCGCGAGCTCGTGCTTGATCGTGGTGAGCCCCTGCGTCTTCAGGCCGCTGCCCGCCGCCCCGGGCAGGCGCGAGATCTGCTTCAGCGAGAGGTCATGGCGAACCTCCGCCGGCGCGGCGGTGGAGCGCACCCTGAAGCGATGAAGGCGGCTTGCGCCGGGCTCGCCGGCCGCGGGCCCGGGCCGCTCGGGCGTCGACGGGGCGCAGGCGGCCGCCAAGAGCAGCAGGCAGCCGAGGGCCCGCCGCCTCACAGCGCCGCCTCGAGAGCCGAGAGCGCGAGCAGCCAGCGCTCCTCCCGCTGCACGTCGTCGAACGACTCGTACTCGAGCGCTCCCGACGGAGCCTTGGAGAGCACGCCCCGCGCGCCCTTGCCGCGCAGCGCCGCCGGCGCCCGCGCGCACAGCTCGGCCGCCAAGGTCCGGAAGTTCAGCTCGGCGCTGTAGCTCATCTTGGGCCCGAGCGCCGCGTAGTCGAAGCCCTCGGCGATGATCCTCAGCCTGCGCGCCGGCGCGGCGAAGAGCAGGTCGATGAACGGGGTGCGCCGGTCCTCGCTCACGGGGCGCGTGTTCCCCTTCCCGCCGGGCACGGCCGCGGGCTTCAGCCCGCCCTCGACGACGGCTCCGGCCGACACGACCTTCAGATGCGTCCACGTCAGGCGCTCGACCTCGGCGCCCCGGCCGGCCACCACGTCGAAGCCGTCGCCGGACAGCTCGGCCTTGGTCACGACGACCTCCGGCGGCGGCTCCTCGAGCAAGGAAACCGGCGCGGCGAGCGCGGGCTGGCCGGCGGCGGTGAGCGCGGCCGCCAGGGCCTCGGCGTCCTCCGCCGCGGAAGGCTCGGCGACGATGCCCCAGGCGCGGCGCACGACCGGCAGCCAGCTCTCGGCGGGCAGGGCGGAGCGCCGGGCAAGCACGCCGGCGACGAGGCGCGCGTCGAAGCCCGCCGGCGCCCGCAGCAGCGCGGCGTGCGGCGGACGACCCTCGCTCACTTCGGGGGGATCAGCGCGTAGCCGCGGCCGGAGACGCTGACCAGCCACTGATCCGACTTCCAGCCGAGCTTGAGGCGCACGCGGCGCACGTGGACCTCAACGGTCTTCAGCGCCCCCTCCGACGGGGCCTCGACACCCCACACCTCGCGGTACACCTCGGCGCGCTCGGTCGGTTGGGGCGTGCGGCCGGCGAGGAAGTAGAGCAGCTCGAACTCCTTGGGCGTCAGGTGCTGATGCTCCTTGGATCCGACCTTGACGATCTTGCGCGGGTAGTCCAGGCTCAGGGCCCCGACCTCGAGCTTGGCGGGCGGCTCCGCGCGCGCCTCGCCGGCGTTGCGGCGCAGCAGCGCGCGCGCGTAGGCGAGCAGGCGCGCGCTCTTGACGGGCTTGGTCAGGTAGTCGTCGGCGCCCATGTCGAGGCACGCGATGTCCTGCCCCTCCTTGTCGTTGCCGGTGAGGATGATGATGGGAAGACGGGCCGTTTGTATGTCCTGCTTCAGGACCTGGCACACCTCGAGCCCCTTCATCCCGGGCATGATGAGGTCCAGGATCACGAGGTCGGGCATCTCGTTCTGCGCGGCCAGGATGCCCGCCTTGCCCGACGGGGCCTGCAGGATCGTGTAGCCTTCGAGCGCCAGCACGTCGCCCACGGCCTTGCGGAAGGACGCGTCGTCATCGATCAGAAGCACCTTCGTTGCCATGCCTGGATTTTATATAAATCAGGGGTGGAACCCAAGCTCTTCGCGCTCGCCGCCCTCGCGCTCGTCGCCGGGCTCGGCGCGGGCTACGCCCTGGGCCGCCGCCGCCGCCGCCGCGCGCTCGCCGAGACCCCCGTCGCCGACGAGGAGCGCCTGGCCTGGCTCCAGCGCCTCTCCACCATCGGGCAGATGATGTCCGGCGTCGTCCACGAGGTCCGCACTCCGTTGGCCACCGTCGTCCTCACCGCCGAGCACGCCCAGCGCGTCCTCGACAAGGGCGGCGACCCCCGCCCCCAGCTCGCCACCGTTCTGAAGGAAGCTGACCGTGCCGTGGAAATCCTCTCCGACATCCTCGACTTCGCCAAGCCCTCCCCCCTCGAGCTCAAGCCCCAGCCCCTGGCCCCGCTCATCAAGGCCGCCCTCGAGCCCATCTGGATCCGCTTCGACGAGCGCACCGTCGACGTCTGGCTCGAGGTCCCCGAGGACCTCATGGTGCGCGCCAGCTCCCGCCACTTCCACCAGGTCCTGACCATCCTCCTCATGAACGCGCTCGACGCCCTGCCCTTCGGCGGGCGACTGGAGCTCGTCGCCAAGCGCGAGGGCGGCGTGATCCTCGTCTCGGTGAGCGACAACGGCCTGGGCATCGACCCCGCCATCCTCAAGGGCCTCTTCGAGCCCTTCGCCACGGGCCGCGCCGAGCGCGGCGGAACCGGCCTGGGCCTCAACGTCGCCCGCTGGCTGATGAACAAGCACGGCGGCGACGTGGCCATCTCGAGCGAGGGCCCCGGCAAGGGCACGACGGTCGTCCTGACCTTGCCGGCCGCCTAGGCGCCGCGCGCCCTCTCGGCCAGCGCGCGCTTGGCGCCGCGTCCGATCAGCCTCACGGCGGCCGCGGCGGCCGCGAGCCCGGCGACGAGGAACGCCCACTCCGCCGTCGTCCGCTGCCGCCCGATCCCCGTGCGCAGAGCCTCCCCGGCGGCGGCTCCGACATGGACGAACAGCAAGGTTCCGGGCACGATCCCGACGCCGGAGGCGAGCAGGTACTCGCCCAGCCGCACGCGCGTGACGCCGTAGGCGTAGTTCAGCGGCGCGAAAGGCAGGGGCGCCAATCGCGTGAGCAGGACGACCCTCCAGCCCTCCGACTCCACCGCCGCGTCGATCGCCGCGAACAGCGGCATATGCGCCGCGCGCCGCTCCACCCAGCCCCTCAGCCCATGCCTCGCGATCAGAAACGACGCGAATATTCCCAGCATCGCGCCCGTCCACACGAGGGCGAAGCCGCGCCCCGCGCCGAACACCGCGCCGGCGCCCATCGTGAGGACCGACGCGGGCAGGAAGACGACGCTCGCCAGCGCGTACAGCGCGATGAAAGCGACGTACCCGGCCGCGCCCCAAGCGGCGACGGCGAGCAGCGCGCTTCGAAGAAGGTCCTGCATTCCGGACATGCTACAACTATAATGCTATCATCACCCCGACAAATTGGAGGAAGCATGGCTTTTTACCGCAAGAAGCGCCGGAAAGTGGGCCCGAGCAAGAACGATCAGAAGGTCCGCCGCGCGCAGAACGCCGAGGACCAGGAGCGCGCCGCCGGCACCCTTTCCACCCGCTTCCCCTCCCTGCGTTCCCTGCGGGTCAAGGTCTCCATCGCCACTCCCCAGGGCGTCGTCCTCGAGGAATCCGAGGAAACCTACGGCCCCAACGACCCCTTCTTCCTGGAAGCGGACTGCCCCGGCTCCTGCGGCTCGGGCTCCTACGACTTCGCCGTGCTGATCGGCCAATCCCTGGAGAACCTCCAGGAGCGCGGCGCCGCCCAGATCATCTGCGCCGAGCCCTCCTACAGCGGCGCCGCGGGCGCCGTCTGCGGCTGCATCGCCAAGTGCGAGTTCCTCGCGGAGGTCACGCCCTCATGAGCGAGGATCTCCAGGCCGAGCTCGAGCGCCTGCGCGCCGAGAACGAGTCCCTCAAGAAGGCAGGGTCGCGCGGCATCTCCCTCAAGGTCAGCCAGAAGGGCGCGGTCAGCCTGTACGGCATGGGCCGCTTTCCCGTCACGCTCTACAAGGAGCAGTGGCTGAAGATCCTCGACATGTCGGACGTGATCCGCGCCTTCATCGCCGACAACGACTCGTCTCTCAAGGAAAAAGAATAGTGAGCCGGGCCGTCCTCCTCTCGTTCCTCCTGCTCGGCGCGTGCGCCTCGCTCGACAAGGAGGATCAGGCCTTCCTCGAGGGCGATCGCGCGCATTCGACCGCCGCGAAGCACGACACCGGGAGGTGCAAGCCCTGGTTCGTCTCCCCCGAGCGCGACTGGGGCGAGGGCGCGCCGAAGCACTCCTGCTGGAACCGCCTGTGGGAGGTCCCCACCGCGATCATCGTGGCCCCCGTCGCCATCGCGATCGTGACCGCGCCCATCTGGGCGCCGATCGTCTTCCTGCGCTAGAGCCTCAGGGCGCAGACGAGGCGAGCAGCGAGAGCATGCTCTCCGCCTCCTCCTTCGGGATCAACCGGTCGCAAGCCGAATAGAGCACGCTCTCCTCCTTCCGGTTGTGGGCCGCCAGGACGACGAGCATCTCTTGAATGCGCGCCAGCGCGCCCAGGCCGTCCCCCTTCGCCAGCAGCTCGAGCGCCTTCGCCTTGGCCGCCCGGATCGCGATGTGCTCCATCAGCATCACCGGGATCGGACCCCGGGCGAGCGCCGGCTCCACGCGCGCCGCCGCCGGGAAGAGCACCGTCTCCTCCCAGATGATGTGCCGCTCGAGGCGGTAGTCGAACTCCTTGAGGATGAGCAAGGCCGCCGCGGGCTCGCGGAAATCGGCGCGGGACAGGATCGCGTCGATCTCGTCGTGGTCCTTCGCGAAGAATGCGCTGATCGTGAGGGCTTGGGTGTTCATGGCGGCACGGCCTCCGTCCCCGATTATTCGGACTCTCTTCTCCGGTTATAGAGATCATAAGCAACAATCCTGCCATCGACGACGTCCGGGGCCCGCGGCCTTGTATTGTCAACCTTCATGTGCTACACTCCTTTCGCGGGGTAGAGCAGCCCGGTAGCTCGCAAGGCTCATAACCACGCGAACTGATTTCGCGGTTACGTTTCGTTTAAGCGCTGATATTATCAGCGCTTTTTTATTTGCCTTGTCCGTCCCGGCCGCTCAATTGTTCGCCAGGAAAGCGAACTCGTGAGATGGGCGTTTGCGACGCAAAGAGCCTTGTTTGACGACGCCTAAAGTCTAACAGGTCGTCGATCCATTTTCAAGAGAAACTAAACACCATGGCAAAGAAAAGCATCTATCTCGATCAGAATTTTTGGATAGGCTTGGCCGAATCGGACATGGGGAAAGGTCGAGGCGCGTTCCCGGATCTCTTAAAGGCTATGCGGCTAAAACGTTCCGCCCTGTTTTGCCCCGTCAGTGCTGTCCATCTGTTCGAACTTCACAAAATCGTCGATGAAACGATCCGTGCGTCCAGAGCCAAGCTGATGGACGAATTCAGCGACGGCCTCTGCGCACTTCCATGGTTTGACATTCTTGATCTCCAGATCGAAAATGCCGCCGTCGACTTCCTCCAGATGCCCGCCGCGCAGAAGACGGACATCAAGCGAGTGATCTTCAAGCCATTGCGCTTTGCCTTAGGAGAATTCTCGACTGATTACGGCAGCATGGCCGGAGAATTTCCTGTCGCCGAATTAGCGGCCTACCAGAAGGAATGTGAGGAGGGCTTGAAACGCATCACATTTACCGACATCGCCACCGAGACCTTCTCTCTTCCGGCCCATGACGAACTCCGCGCTGATAACAAGAAGTGGGCGGATTCACAAAATGCGGAGAAGGACGCTCGCGCCGCCGCAAAATCGAAGTATTCGCGCAGCGCGGAATGGGAGAGAAATCACCGCGAGTTATGCAAAGACTTACTCGCCTTAATTACGGAATCCATCAAGGGACTCCGGGCCAAGGGGTTTCCCTTCGGCGATAACATTTCGGAGTTCGTCAAGTCCTCTTATTTCAAGGAAATTCCCTTTATGTTCAACGTCGCGTCTTGGCTGACCGCGGAGATGGCCGATACAGGAATACGCTTCGAGGAGAACGATTACGAGGACTGGCAGCACATCTGTGCGGCATTACCATACAGCGATGCATTCGTCACTGAAAAGCACGCGCATAACGTAACAACGCAAATATTAAAGCTGGATCAACGATATGGGACGACGATCTTAAAGGACCCCGTTGATCTGCTCAATACCGTCATGGGGTTATAACCGAAGCATTGGGAGAAATCAATGGCCTTCACAACCTACGAAAATCGCAACAACCCTCACGTCGCCATCCATCGGGATGACTGCAGGCATCTTCGCAAGCACGGCGGATTACCCGGCGCATTTACGAAGCAGAAATATACGGAGCACCCCACCTTCGCTCGGGCGCTGCAATATGCGACCGACACAGAGCTTCCGTTGTTAAAGTGCTCAACCTGTGATCCAAAATAATCCGGATTTCTCTTTTTGAGCCGAGCCGCGATGAGCGGCAGTTTTCAATCACGCCGCCTGCACGCCCGCATCCAAGAGCCGGTCCATCGGCGAGAACTTCTTGTGCTGATCGTAAACGTCGCGGTTTGCCAGGTTGACGTAGTTGCGGACCATCTCCAAGGTCGAGTGCCCCAGGATCGCCTGTAGGCTGAACGGATCTCCCCCGTTCCGGATATACTGCGTCGCACAGGTGTGGCGCAAAGTGTGCGGAGAGACACGGACCCCCTGGATGCCGGCGTTGCGCCCGAGGCGACGAACCAAAAGTTGAATATGCCGGCTCGTGAGTCTTTGCCCGTGCTGGCTGACGATAAGCAGGCCGCTGTCCGTCGATATCCGCTGCCGCATGCGCAGATACGACTCGAGCGCCTTGCGAGTCACGCTCGCAAACGGGACCTTCCGCTCCTTGCGCCCCTTCCCCATGACGAGGAGAGCTCCGGCCGCCATGTCTACATCGCACTGCCGCAGGGTTAATATCTCAGAAAGCCTGAGACCCGAGTCGAGCATCAAGAGCATCGCCAGCCGGTTTCTCAGGCCGAGGAAGCTCCGGCTCTCCAACTGATCGAGCAGCGCTAGAACTTGCGACGCGCTCAGAGGTTGGATCAAATGCCGTTCGCGCCGCGGCTTCTCCACGAGTTGCATCGAGTCGCTCAGGATAACGCCATCTCGCTTGAGGAACTTAAAGAAACAGCGCAGGCCCCCATATGTGCGATGCGTCGTCTCGGATGAAATGCCGCGCGCCTTCTGCGCGCTCAGATAGGCCCGGATGTGACTGGGCGCGATCTCCTCCATGCGCAGCACCTCGTAGCGCTCGGCGAGAAAGCGCTCGAGTCCACCCAATATCTGCCGGTACCATGCGAGGGTCCCGGGTGACAGATTGCGCGAATCGCAACGCAGGAGGAACTGCTCATAGGCCGCGCGGAAGGCAATGCCCCGAGTTTCTTTGACTTGTTCAGTGTTAATCAATTCCACTCCCTTAGACGCTTCAATATTCGAGCCGCTGCGGGATGTAGACCCGCAGGCCCGTCTCCGCCTCGATCGTGATGCTCTGCGTCACTTCTTGACGCTGGGTGTCCAGCTCCTTGACCGCTTCCTGAGTGAGTCCCTGGGTCGCCGAGGAGGCGATGGGGCTGACTCCGCTCATCTCCAGGGCGGACTGGGTCCCATTGACGAAAGAGCGCAGCACGGTGTTGGCGACCGCCGCGTCCTTGTGGGTCTCGACCTTCCCCTTGAGGCCCGCCGCGCCGTCGAGCGACAGGGCCATGCCCGTGAACTTCACTTCGTCGCCCTTCTCGAAGACGAGCGTG
>JAUYSH010000051.1 GCA_030696455.1 Elusimicrobiota bacterium | reverse complement strand
CGACGAAGGTCCTAGTGGCCATGACGGCTCTCCTTGCGCTCATCGTTGCGGGCGTAGCTCAGCACGCCCTTGACCTCGCTGATGGCGATCATCGGCAGCAGGCGGCAGAACAGCAGGAAGCAGGTGAAGAACAGGCCGAAGCTCCCGATGTAGGTGCCGATCTCGACGTAGGTCGGGGAATAGTCCGTCCAGCTCGAGGGGAGATAGTCCCGGTGCAGCGAGATCGTGATGATCACGAACCGCTCGAGCCACATGCCCACGTTGATGAGGATCGAGATGAGGAAGAGCACCCGGACGTCGCGGCGGATCCGCTCGAACCACAGCGCCTGCGGCACGAGGACGTTGCAGAACACCATCATCCAGTAGAAGCCCGCGAACGGGCCCTGGATGCGGTTCATGAACGCGAACCGTTCGTAATGGTTCGCGCTGTAGTAGGCGATGATCAGCTCCGTCGAGTACGCGAGGCCGACGATCATCGAGGTCAGCAGGATGACCTTGCAGATGGCGTCGATGTGGCGCAAGGTGATGTAGCCCTCGAAGTTCATGACCTTGCGGGCGATGATCATCAAGGTCAGCACCATCGCGAAGCCGGAGAAGATCGCGCCGCAGACGAAGTAGGGCGGGAATATGGTCGCATGCCAGCCCGGGATCACGGAGGTCGCGAAGTCGAAGGAGACGATGGTGTGCACCGAGAACACCAGCGGCGTGGCCAGCCCCGCGAGCAGCAGATAGACCATCTCGTAGTGCTGCCAGGTCCGGTGCGAGCCCGACCAGCCAAGGCTGGCGAAGCCGAAGGCCTTCTTGCGCCAGCCCTCGGGCAGGCGGTCGCGCAAGGTCGCCAGGTCGGGGATCAGCCCGACGAACCAGAACGTCGCGGAGATGATGAAGTAGGTGCTGATGGCGAACACGTCCCACAGCAGCGGTGAGCGGAAGTTCACCCACAGCGGTCCCATCGGGTTGGGGTAGGGCATGACCCAGTACGCGAGCCACGGCCGTCCCATGTGGATGAGGGGGAAGATGCCGGCGCACATCACGGCGAAGATGGTCATCGCCTCGGCCGAGCGGTTGATCGAGGTCCGCCACTTCTGGCGGAACAGGAACAGGATGGCCGAGATCAAGGTCCCCGCGTGGCCGATGCCGACCCAGAACACGAAGTTCGTGATGTCCCAGGACCAGCCGACGGTCTTGTTGAGGCCCCAGGTCCCGATGCCGGTCCAGACCTGATGGATCACCATCACGGCGCCGTAGGACAGCGCGGCCAGCGCGGCGGCGAAGGCCGCGTACCAGGCGGTGGTGGGGGCGGCGTCGAGCGGGTCGCAGACGTCGCGGGTGATCTGCCCGAGGTCCTTGACGCCGTCGACGAGAGGCTCGCGGAGCGGAGAGACGTGGCTGGTGGACATATATTAAACCCTCTTGTTCCGGACCTTCGTCAGATAATGCACCGAGGGCTGCACGCCCAGCTCGCTCAGCACGCGGTAGGAGCGCCCGCTCTCGGCGAGCCTGGCGACCTTGCTCTTCGGGTCGTTGAGGTCGCCGAAGACGATGGCCTCCGAGGGGCAGCTCTGCGCGCAGGCGGGCTTGACGTCGCCGTCGCGCATGACGCGCCCCTCCACCTTGGCGTCGGCCTTGGCGGTGTAGATGCGCTGCACGCAGAAGGAGCACTTCTCCATGACCCCGCGCGAGCGGACCGTCACGTCGGGGTTGAGCGCCAGGTTGGCGCTCAGGTCCGCGTGCGCGTAGTCGAACCAGTTGAAGCGCCGGACCTTGTAGGGGCAGTTGTTGGCGCAGTAACGGGTGCCCACGCAGCGGTTGTACACCTGCATGTTGAGGCCCTCGGTCGAGTGGACCGTGGCGAGCACCGGGCAGACCGTCTCGCACGGGGCGTTGCCGCAGTGCTGGCACAGCATCGGCTGGAAGGAGACGTCGGGGCTGCCGTCCGCCGAGTCCGGCGGACCTGAATAGTAGCGGTCCAGGCGCAGCCAGTGCATGTCGCGGCTCTTGGCGATCTCGGACTTGCCGACGACCGGAACGTTGTTCTCGAGGTTGCAGGACAGCACGCACGCCGAGCAGCCGGTGCAGGAGTTGAGGTCGATGGCCATGCCCCATTTGGGCCCCGTGTACTCGTGCTCCTTCCAGAGGCTGTGGGCCTTGACCTCCTCGGGATTGCCGGCGCGCGGGTTCAGCAGGAAGTCCGCGAGGACGGTCTCGCGCACGTGATCGCGGCGCTCGCCCATCAGCGGATCGACGAGGTGGTCGTAGGTCTGGGTCTTCGCCAGCCGCTCGAAGCGCGGCAGCGGCGTCACGGTCACGGCGGGGGCGCGGAAGAGCGGCATGACGTCGGCCCCGCTCGCGGGCTCGAAGCCGACCGGGAGCATCTTCACCACGGGCAGGTTGCCCGCCATGACCCCGATCCCGGAGCGGCCGTAGCCGAGGGCGGCGACGACGGTGCCCGGGGCCTGCCCGGGCTGGACGTGGGCGGGGAGCTCGACCGAGACGCCCCCGGCGTCGAGCTTGACGACGCGGCCTTCGACGAGGCCGAGGGATTTTGCGTCCGCCGGGGAGAACGAGGCGAAGTTGCCCCAGGTCGTCTTCGTGACCGGGTCGGGCAACTCCTGGAGCCAGGGGTTGTTGGCCTGGCGGCCGTCGCCGAGGGCGACGCCCTGATAGGCGACGAATTCGAAGCCGGACCCGGACGGCAAAGGAGCCTTCAGCGTCGACAGCGCCGAGGGCTGGAAGGCGGCCTTGCCGGCGCCGCCGCCGATCGTGAGCGCGCCGAGGCGAACGGCATCTTCCCAGAACGTCTCGAACGAACGGGCCTTTTTCTGGCGAGGGAAGACCGTGGAGCGCCAATGGCTCCGGATAAGCTCATAGTCCGTCTCGCGGCGTCCGTCCCAGCGCGCGAGCGTCTCGAGGGCGCCGCGCGTGCCGCGCAGGGGCGACACCGTAGGCTGGGTCAGGCTGAGCACCCCGCCGTAGGCATCGTGGTCGGCCCAGGACTCGAGGTAATGATGCTCCGGGAGGACGACCCGCGCCAGCTTCGCGGTCTCATCGGGCCGTCCGGCGAGGCTGACGACGAGCCCGGCCTTCACGGCGGCCTTGCGGAAGTCCGCGGCCCGCGGATGGTCCGAGGCGGGATTGCAGCCGCGCACGATCAGCACGGCCACCTCGCCCCGGTCCAGCTCCGCGAGCAGGGCGTCGAAAGCGCCAGCCTCGCCCGACGCGAAGGCGGCGGGCCTTTCCAGATCGGCGATGGACTCGTAGGCGCCGAGCATGTGATTGATCCAATTGGCGGCGGCCTGGGCGGCGACGTCCGTCGCTCCGCAAAGCACGACGGCTCGGCGCCGCTCGGCGACGAGCGCCGCCGCGGTCTGAAGAAGGATCGAGCGCGACACCGAAGTCGGCGCGGACGGAGGAACCGCTCCGCTCCAGCCTGTTTTCTGGGCGACCAGGCGGCCGAGCTCGACGATGGTCCCGTAGCGCTCGGAGGGCTTCACGGGCACGCGCAGGTCGGCGTTGGCCCCCGTCGGCGACATGCGCGCCTCGAACTGGGCGTGCCACGACATGAGGTCGAGCTTGGCGTCGGGCTTGCGGCGCGCGGCCCAGTCTTTCGTGAACTGGACCGGCGAGCCCCAGGTGCCGAGGAAATCGGCGTCGAAGGAGACGATCGCCTTGGCCTTCTCGAGATGATAGGAGGGCAGCGCGGCGCGGCCGTGCGTGAGGCGGTGGGCGGAGACCGACGCCTGCAGGGAGGGCTCGTCGTAGACGACGTGGCGCAGGGACGGGAAGCGCGCGCGCAGTCGCGCGAGCTCGGCGCGCGCGGAGGGGCTCGCCCATGCCGGGCTCAGCAGGCGGACGGCCTTGCCCGACGCGCGGGCGCGCTCGAGCGCGCGGATGACCTCGAGGTCGGCGGTGTCCCAATCGGTCGCGGCGCCGCTGAGGCGCGGCGAGGCGTAGCGCTGGGAGTCGTAGAGGTCGAGCAAGGAGCCCTGGCCGCGCGCGCACAGGCCGCCGCGGGAGACGGGATGCTCGGGGTTGCCCTCGAGCTTGATGGGGCGGCCGTCGCGGACCTTGGCCAGCGCGCCGCACGCGGCGGGGCAGGCCCCGCACGTCGTCGCGTACCAGGCCGCCTGGCCGGGCACCCCTTCCTCGGGGGCGACCAGCGCGGGCACGATCTTCTCCGCGGGCTTCTTGAACTGGCAGCCGCCGGCCGCCAGCGCCGCGAAGCTTCCCGCCATCAGCTGCAGAAAATCGCGGCGCTTGATGCCGTCCTTCGCGTCTTCAGCGGCCTGCGTCCTGGCTTCTTCTTCATTCATGATATCGTTCCTCACCAGTGGCAGGCCGCGCAGTCGAGCGGCCCCCCGGTGCGTTTCCAATGCGAAGGCGCGACGGACTTCTCCTGGCGGTGGCAGTTGACGCACCAGCCCATCGACAGCGAGGAGGCCTGTCGCACGCGCGCCATGTCCTGGACCGGCCCGTGGCATTCCTGGCAGCGGATATCGTTGGCCACGTGGGCTCGATGGGAGAAGTGGACGAAGTCGGGCAGGTCGTGGATCCGGTTCCACTCGATCGCCGCCGGCGCGCTGCTCAGGCGCGTGTCCCACGCGGCGACGAGCTTGGCGATCTCCGCCGACGGCTCCGTCGCGCCCGCCGTCTTGCGCACCGCGTTGTGGCAGCCCATGCACACCGAGGCGGGAGGGACCCCGGCGACGTCGCTGCGCGCGGCGCCGTAGTGGCAGTACAGGCAGTCGATCTTGAGCTTGCCGGCGTGGGTCGCGTGGGAGTAGTCGATGGGCTGAGCGGGAGCGTAGCCCTGCTGGTCGCCCAGGAGGCGGTGATGGCGCCGGCCGCCGAGGCTCCAGTAGCCCGCGCCGGCGGCCAGGACGAGCAGGACCGCGGCGGAAAGCGGGAAGCCCAGCTGCCAGACGCCGACGGCGAGGGCCAGGCAGACGAGACCGGCCGCGATGCCCGGCAGCCAGGCGCCCCGTCCTTCCGCGGGCATGCGCACCTTGGCGGCGGGATCCTCGGCCTCGGGCTCCGGCGCCTCCTCGGGGCCCACCGGGCCCTTGGACGCCGCGTCGAGGTAGCTCAGGAGCGCCGCCGCCTGGGCCTCGCTCAGGCCCGTGTCTTCCATGCGCACGCCGTTGAACTTCGCCAGCAGCTTCTTGGCCTCGGCGTCGTTGTCGAGATAGAAGCCCGTCCGAGTGATGAAGCCGATGATCCACGCCTTCTCGCGCCGCTCGGACAAGCCCTTGAGGTCGGGGCCGACGCGGTCGCCGCGTCCGATCGTGTGGCATTTGGCGCACTTCGCCTGGAACAGGGCGGCGTCTTTCTGAAGCGAAGTGGGAGCCTCGGCCGCGTGGGAGAATAGGGCCGACAGGAGCAGGAGCTTGATCATCGCAGGGCCTCGATTGAGATCGCGTTGGCGGGACAGATCTGGGCGCACTCGCCGCAGCCGGTGCACAGGCCGGCGTTCACGCCGGCGGACAGGCCGCGCGCGGTCACGGAGATGGCCTTGGGCTTCACGGGGCAATCCTTCACGCAGTAGTCGCAGGGCTGGCCCTGCCCCATGTAGCAGCGCGCGTTATCCACGACGGCCAGGCCGATGCGCGCGGGCGCGCCGGCCGCGGGAGGGACGAGCGCGCCGGTCTTGCAGGCCGTGATGCACGGAAGGCCCGTGCAGAAGACGCAAGGGTTTTGCGCGGGCAGAAGCATCGGGTACCCTTCCAGCCGCTCGCCGAACTCCGGTCCCGTCTTGCGCACGACCCACTCGGGGCACGCCTTGACGCAGTCGTCGCACTTCGTGCAGAGGTCTAGAAATAAACTCTCGGAAACGGCGCCCGGGGGGCGCACGAACGCCTTCGCGGGCGGCGCGATCTTTTTGCCGCCCGTCTCCTCGACGAGGGCCAGCTTGTCGCCGAAGGAGGAGGCGACGGTGCCTGCCGCTCCCGCCAGCTCCTTGAACATGGCCGAGAAGAAGTCGCGTCGCGAGCAGGCGTCGTTCAGGTCGCTCATCACATTCCCGAGAGGCGCATGTCCATCGGCTGCTTGAGCAGCCAAAGGCTGGCCCAGCTGAAGACGACCATCGCGACGAGCATGGGTATTTGGACCGCGAGCGCGCCGCGCCCCGCGGCGAGGCGGCGGGCGGTGCGCGCCGTGATCCAGAGGCTGTAGAGATGGCCGACGAGCACGAAAAGGACCTGGATGCGCCACAGCCCCTCGAGGGTGACCAAGGGCGGCATGGCGCGCCGCGCGGTGCCGAACAAGTTCCAGCCCCAGCCGAACGGATCGGAGACCAGCGCCAGCAGCCTGGGGCCCTCCATCAGGAAGTGCTCGGCGTTGTGCGCGAGGTGGTAGAAAAGCGCGATGGGCAGCAGCGCGTAGGCGAAGCGCAGGGCCACGTCCCGGAAGCCGACGCGGGCCCAGGCCGCCGAGGCGGCCGCCAGCGCCGCGTAGACGAGCACGGGCAGGGCGAGGAACGCCGCCATCAGCCCCGTGAAGGCGCTCAGGAAGGACAGCCCGGTCGCGGCCCTCGTCTCCTCGAGGAGTGCCACCCAGGACGGCGTCATGGTCAGGCCGTGGAAGGCCGTCATCGAGAGGAGGATCAAGGCCAGGGCCGCTTCATCAGCGCGGGGCTTGCCTTCGACGACCAGATCCGCCGCCCACGGCCTCAGGTTCAGGGACATGCTTCCGGACGGGCAGGTCTTGAAGCACTCCGCGCACATCGTGCAATAGGTGTTGAGCGTCATCGCCCGGGGATACTCGAAGGTCGGGCAGCCGTCGCCGAGCGCGTTGCCCTTCCAGCAGTCGAGCGTGCCGCAGCCGGAGCAGTTTTCCTTCGCCGCGCGGATCTCCACGCTCGAGAACAGCGCGTAAAGCCCGGAGACGCGGCCGACGAGGCAGGCGTAGCGGCAGAAGGACTTGCGCTCGAACAGGAAGGCGCAGGTCACGGCCATTCCCAACAAGGCGAGCGCGACCCACGCGGTGGCGCGGGGGATCAGGGTGATGCCCATGCCGAGCTCGACCCAGGTCAAGGCGAGGAAGAGCCCCACGGCGGGCCAGATGCTCCTCAGAGCCTTGGGCCAGGGGAGGTCCAGGCTCGAGTTGAAGCGCGCCGCCCAGCCGGCCAGCGCGTCCCACGGGCACACCGTGCACCAGCCCTTGCCGAGGTAGAGCACCGCGAAGATCAGGCCGGTCCACCACACCGTCCAGGTGAGCAGCGGGGCGATGTTCATCGCCGGGTTCTGGTTCCCGAACAACCCGGCGGCGATGACCACGAGGAAGAGGACCGAGGTGAAGACGCGCGGTATGAAGGGAAAGAGGTTCGACTCCAGGAGCCGGCGCAGAGGAGCCCACGCCGTCAGGTCCCAGCGCGCGGACATCGGCCCCGGGCCTTTCCCGTCGCCGCCGAGCAGCTCGATGACGCCGAAGGAAAGGATAAGGATCAGAACGAGCGCCCACTGATACATCCGCGTGGGCAGGCCGCGCATGGTGTGGCTCGCGCGCGGCAGGTGCGCCGCCTGAGCGAACTCGGCGGGCTTCTCGAGGAACGCGGTCCGGCAGTAGGAGCTGCAGAAATGGAACGTCCGGCCTTCAAAGACGGCTTTCTCGGCGCTCGACGGGCGCACCGTCATGCCGCACACCGGATCGACTGCTCCTCCGCTTATCCCCGGACTTTCAACGTTGGAAGCCGGGGGATGAGTCGCCTCCGCCGCGGTGCGGGCCATCTCGTTTGCGTCCACGTAGACGGTCGAGCCGGTCCGGCCGAGGTCCACGGCGATGAGGCCCAGGACGAGGAGCCCGAGCGCGTAAGGCAGGCTCAGCGCGAGGCGCCCGGCCCAGCCGTTCTTGACGGCGCTTTTCGGCGCGGCGGGTCGGGAGGGGGAGAGGAGCGGGTTCACGCGGCCTTCTCCTTCAACGCCGCGCGCGCGCGCTTGATCTTCACCGCGCGCACCACGACGAGCAAGGCGAGGAACCCGCCGCCGAACAGGGCGACGTCCCGCCACGGCGAGCCCGGCTCGCCGACGACGAGCGGGAAGCGCAGGGTCGAGCTCCCGTCGAGCTCGGGCAGGACCAGGACGACCTCGTAGTTCGCGACGGTGGGATAGACGACGTGGAACTTGTGCAGGCCCATCTCCACGAGGCCCTCGCGCGCGTCCGCGATCTTCTCCTGGAAGCCGAAGGGCTTCATGCGGTAGGCCTCGAGGAGGACCTGCTGCTCGTAAGGGGTGTTCGTCGCGGGGTCGTTGACGTAGACATGCAGCTCGGATTTTTCTCCGGGCTTCGGATTTCCTGGATATCCGGTCAGGATGACCTCGTAGGGGCCGAGCTTCTCGCGCAGGCGAAGGACCGGCGCCTGCGGAAAGGACTCGTCGTAGGCGTAGTGCGGGAGGCCGATGATGTGATGCGCGCGGGCGGGCGCGGCGAGGCCCAGGCACAGGAGTGCCATCAAGGCGGCGTCGGTGCGGGAGAATTTGAAGGCGAGGGCCTTCGTCGGGCAGACATCGACGCAGACGCCGCAGGAGTCGCACTCGCCGCCGGTCTTGTCCGTCATCGGCTGAAGCTGCATCGGGCAGGCCTTGTCGCAGAGCACGCAGTCGATGCACGCGGACTTCGTCCGCTTCACGCGCAGGAGGCGCCAGCGCGAGAGCGCGCTGTAGAGAGCGCCGCCGGGGCACAGCGTGGCGCACCAGAAGCCGGGCGCTACGGCCACCTCGACGAGGGCGACGACGGCGAGGAAGATCATCCCGCCGGAGAAGAAGCCCCAGGGGAAGCCGAAGAGGCCGGATTCGGCGCGGTCGAAGAGGATGGTGGCGAAGGAATGGGCCTCGCGGCTCAGGATCGCCGGCGGATAGATGTAATGCAGGATCGGCAGGCCGCCGATCAGCCCGATCAAAGCGGCGGCGCCGAGCAAGGCGTACTTGTTGCCCTTCCAGAAGCGGACGTCGTGGACGGGAAGCTCGAGGAAGGCGAGCGCCGAGCGCAGGCGGCGGATCAGCGGCATGAGCAGGCCGATGGGGCAGATCCAGCCGCAGTACACGCGCCCGAGCAGCAAGGTCGCGAGGAGAGGGATGATCGCGCCGGCGGCGAGCACCGAGACGAGGCTGCGCGTGGCGAAGGCGCTCTCCGCCGAGGCGAGCAGGTCGGTGAGCGAGAGCCCGAACAGCCGCGCCGACCAGGGGAGCGAGCCGACGAAATGATCCGCGCGGACGAGCAGGGCCTTGCGCGGGCGACGCCCGACGACCCCCGACTCCTCCATCGGCAGGCCCACGCGCATCAGCGCGTCGGTGCCGCGCAGGAGCAGGCCGGCGGGGCTGTTGCCCCAGCGTTCGAGCAGCTTCGTCTCCTGCCGCGCCCACAGGTAATGGCTGTAGCGCGCGATGAAGGGAAAGAGGATGATCGACGCCAGCACCAGGACCTGCACCGCGCGCCGCCGCGGCCAGATGAGGCGCATCATGACCAGGCCCTCTCGCTGCGCACGCGGATCGCGCGGCCGTCCATCGGGTCGTCGACGATGCAGGCTTCCTCGCACAGGCCGCAGCCGGCGCAGGCCTTCTCGTGGACCGTGGGCGCGTTGTGCTTGCCCTGCGTGATCGCCTTGCCCTTCAATGGGCAGATGGTGAAGCAGGCGCCGCACACCCCGGTGCCGTTGTGGCTGACGCACAGGCGCTTGTCGACGACGGCCACGCCCATGCGGGCGTCGGCCATAGATCGAAGCGGTTCCAGCGCTCCAGTGGGGCAGGCCTTGCCGCAGGCCAGGCACAGGTCGCAGGCCGCGGTCTCCGGGACGATATAGGGCGTGTGGGCCGTGCGCCCCGCCGCGCGCGGCGCGATCAATATCGCGTCGGTCTCGCACACCTCGGCGCAGCGCTGGCAGCGGATGCAGCGGGCCAGGAACTCGCTTTCCGCGACGGCCCCGGGCGGGCGCAGCAGGCCGCGGCGGACCAGGTCCGGCGGGACGTTCGACGCCGGGGCGCTCTCGCCGCAGCGCAGCAGGCCGAGCAGGAGGCCGCCGCCCGCCGCGGCGGCCGCGGAACGGATGAGCGCCTCCCGGCGGGTCAGACCCCGTTCAGACACGGGCGACCACCATGATGGCCTGCGGGTAGCGGATGCAGGAGCGCTCGCACAGGCCGCAGCCGACGCAGAAGCTCTCGTCGAAGATCGGCCTCTCGCCGGGGCCGGTCTTCATCGCCCCCGGGATCGGGCAGGCGCGGATGCAGACCCCGCAGGTCTTGCTGTTGTACGAGTAGCACAGGTTTTTGTCGAGCTTGGCCACCCCCATCTTGACCTTCGCCGCCGCCTCGGTCTTCAGGAGCTTGGTCAGCGCCCCGGTCGGGCAGACCTCGGTGCAGCGCAGGTACTCCCCGCTCACCTTCTGGCACAGATTGCAGGCCTGCTGGCGGGGGAAGACGATCGGCGTGCCGTCGTCCCCCGGCCCGGGCTTGAGCGAGAACTTCTCGCCGTTGGCCTCGGTGAACATCATGATGGCCTGGCTCGGGCAGGCGTCCCCGCAGCGCCCGCAGCGGATGCAGCGCGACAGGAACTCGCCCTGCTCCACGGCGCCGGGGGGGCGGATGACGCCCGTCTCGGCCGCGGCGGGACGCAGCAGGACGGCCGAGGCGGCCAAGGCCGCCCCGGTCGCCGCCGCGTTCTTCAAGAACTCCCGCCGGCTGACTTCTTTCATCTTCGAGTCCGGCCGCGACTATCCTTGAGGATAGTCGTCGGCCTTTACGCGATCCTCTCCAGGCGCATCGCCAGCTTCTTGTAGTCGGCCTGGCCGGAGACGGGGTCCCAGGCGCGGTGGCTCGTCGCGTTGACCAGCCAGCGGTTCTTCGCGGGGTCGGAGCTGTCGGCCACCGAGAGGTTCCACGGGCTGAACATGTAGCCGGCGGGCACCTGCGAGCGGGCCGGCTTGACCATCGAGTCCGTGCCGACCGAGACGCGGCCCTCGTAGGAGCCGCGGCGCGTGACGATGCGGACCTTTTCGCCGTCCTCGAGGTTCCAGCGCTTGGCGTCCTCGGCGCTGACCTCGACATACTGCTCGGGCACGAGCTTGAGCGTCGTCGGGCCCTGGATGGTCTTGGCGGAGTGGAAGTGCTCGTAGACGATGCCCAGGCCGAGCCAGAACGGGTACTTGTTCTCCTTGGCGGCGTCCTCGAGCGTCTTGCTCGCATCGTCGTAGAAGTCGAGGTCGGGGATCTCCGGCGGCAGAGCGTTGTCGCGGGCCTTGATGAGCAGGTCCATGTTGTCCATCATGAACGGCTGCTTCTCGGCCGCCTCGAGCATCTCCTTGTTCGACGCGCCCTCGCGCTTCCTGAGGCCGACCGATTCGCCGAAGGTCATCATCTTGCCGCAGGTCTCCTTGAGCGTCGAGTAGTTCTGCTCGCACAGCTTCAGGCGCGCCTTGCCGTTGGGATGGGCGAAGGCGCCGTACGGCTGTCCCGCCCAGCCTTCTTGGCCCAGGTAGCGGCGCGCCGTGCCGCCCTTCTTGGCGATGGCGTAGGTCGGCGCCGGCCACTGGATGCCGCGCAGGCGGCGCATCTGCTCGTAGAGCCCGACGCCATCGCGCTTCTCGACCTCGAGCATGCCGGTGAGGTCGGCGTCGGAGCCCTTGGAGGCCTTGATGATGTCCCGGAACACGTCCTCGGGGTCGTAGAACTTCTGGCCGTACTTGTTCTTGAGGGTCTTCTTGTAAGGGAAGATCTTGTCCGCGTCGAGGCCGAGCATGCGGGCGATGAGCTTGGACTTGTCGATGGCCAGGTCCATGTCCGGCAGCGCCTCGAGCAGGGGCTGTCCCTTCTCGTTCTTGCCCACCGAGACGCCGTCGCAGACGTACAGGCGCCGCTCGCTCTGGATGTAGGTGCCTCCCGTCCACTCTCCCCAGGTGATCGCGGGGAACACCACGTCGGCGTACAGCAGGTTCGGCGCGTGGCGGTAGATATCCTGCACGACGACGAACATCTTGGTGAGAGCCGGCCGCACCAAGGTGTTCAGATCGGGCATGTGCACGTGGGTGGTGTACATCCAGAACATCGCCTTAAGGTCGCCCTTGAGCGCCCGCTCCATCATCGGGATGACCATGGTGGGCTTCTGCTTGAAGGTGAGGTCGAGCCGGCCCTCGGGCAGGCGCCAGGCCTTGTTGATGTGGGTGCGCCAAGCGTCGTTCTCGAGACCCTTGTTGAACGGCAGGCGTCCCGTGAGGCCGCCCATGAGGCGCTCGCTCATCGCATTGGGCTGCCCGGTCTGGGAATGCGAGCCGCAGCCGGGCCGTCCGAGGTTGCCGGTGAGCAGGTGGAGGTTGATGATCGAGATGGTGTTGTGCTGGCCGTGGATCATCTGGTTGTAGCCGATGCCCCAGAAGGTGAGCACGCCGCCCTTTCCGCGCTTGCGGCCCTTGATGGAGGCCTCGGCCCACAGCTTGCCGATGTTCTCGATCTGCTCGACCGTGATCCGGCCCCGGTCGAGGGGCTTGAGCTCGGCGACGACCTGCTTCGGGGAGTAGCGCGCTTTGACGCCCTCGATGTACTCGCGCCAGCCGTCGACGTTCTTCTCGAGCCAGGCCTCGGGCATGACGGCCTCGGGGTACTTGGTGATGATCACGTAGGCGATCGCGTTGAGATAGGAGATGTCGCCGTTAATGGTCTGGAAGTGGAAGGAGTTCCTCGGATCGATCTCCTCGAGGCCCTGCACGGTGCCGGTGCGGCGGGGATCGGAGACGAGGGTGGGAGTCCCCTTCTCGCGCTTGTGGTCGGCCACGCGCCAGAACAGGATCGGATGCGCCTCGCGGGCGTTATGGCCCCAGAAGGAGATGAAGTCCGCGAGCTCGATGTCGTCGTAGGAGGTGGGCGGCGTGTCGGAGCCGTAGGAGGCGAAGTAGCCCGTGGCCGCGGAGGTCATGCACATGCGGGCGTTGGCCTCGATGGCGTTGGAGCTGAGCACGCCCTTCATCAGGACGTTCTCGATCCACTGCGCCTCCATGGTCAGCTGGCCGGAGCCGTTGAGGCCGACCGAGCCGCCGCCTTCCTTCTTGACGAGCTCGGCGATGCGCTCGGCGACGACGTGCTCGGCTTCCTCGTAGGACGCCTCCCGGTAGACCGACTCGTCGAAGCGGCCCTTGCTCTCGGAGACATGGCCGCGCAGGGGATCGCTCATGTCCTTGCGGATGAGGCACTTCTCGAGGCGATCTCGATAGATAGGTTCCTGCGCGTTGAGGCCCTTGATGCACATGACGCCCTTGTTCGTGGGGTGGAGCTTGTCGGGGACCATGCCCACGATGGTGTCGCCCTCGACCTGGATCAAGGTCCCGCAGCCGACGCCGCAGTAGGGGCACTGGGACTGGAGCTCGCGGCGGAACTTGCCGCCCATGACCTTGGTGACGTCGGCTGCGGTGGCCAGTTCGCCGGGAAGCGAGGAGACGCCCAGCGCCGCGGCGGCGGCGCCGCTCGCCTTGAGGAAGTCCCTGCGCGTCAGATCCGACTGCTCTTCGTTATTCTTGTCCATGAATCCCCCGAAATCAAAAGTTGAACGCGGCCTGGAAGAAGCCCCAGTCGCGGTCGCCGCGCGTCGTCGTCGCCTTCACATACGAGCCCGCGAAGAAGCGGGACCAGCCGAACCAGAGGGTGATGACCTCGCGGAACTTGCCCCTCACGTGAAGGTCGAGCTCGTTGCCGATGTCCTTGCCCGGCGCGCCGGTGGCCGAGCGCGCGATGATCGCCGCGCCCGTCGCGTCGTACCACGCGTCGAAGGCGCGGTGGAGACGGAAGTGATGGAAGTCGGCCTGCGCGCGCCAGCCGGGCTTGGGATCGACGGAGACACTGCCCTTGAAGTCGTGGCCGTTCTTCCAGGCGAAGATGTCCTGGTAGCCCTGGTAGGCGTGGATGAACGCATAGAGAGGGTCGAAGGTCTGGACCTTGCCGTCGGCGGAGTTCGAGTCGCCGCTGGCGAAGGTGTACTCGGCTCCGAGGCGGGGCTTGTAGGCGAGGTCCAAGGTGTAGCCGCCGGTCGCGGCCAACGCCCAGGCCCGGACCTGCTGGCCGGCCTTGCGCCCGAACTGCCAGTCCGCCTCGCCGGTGTAGTCGAAGCGTCCAGGCGTGCCTTTGATCCGGGCGCCGACGGTGCGGTCGCTTAGGTTCCCGTTCGACGTCGCGCGCTCGTTGGGCACGGTCCCGTCGCGCTGGTCGCGTCCCAGGATGTAGGCGTCGAACTCGTGCTTGGGCACCGCCTTGCAGGAGGCGTACAGGCCCCAGAAGTGGCCGTTGCGCTTGGCGATGTTGACTTCCTTGACGACGGCGTCGAAGAGATCCACGCTGTAATTGCTTCCCCGCCAGCGCAGGCGCGCGCCGTCCCAGGCCCGTCCGACATTGCTCCAGTCAAGCGGGCTGATCAGGCGCTGATCTCCATACTGCATCTCCATCCGGCCGACACGCAGGTCGAGCGGCTGGGAGAAAAGGTCGAGGACGTCCACGTAGCCCTGGTGGAGATCCACGAGGTTCATGTTCGTCGCCACCGTGGTCTCCGAGCCCCAGCTGCGGGAATCCTGGAGTTGGATGAAGCCGTTGACCTTGTGGCCCGTCTCGACGGCGACGCCGAGGCGGGTGCGAAGCGTGGTGAGGTCGTAGCCGCGGCGCTTGAGCGGCGTGGCGTAGCTTTCGATGTTCGTGGTCTCGGCGCGGGCGCGGACCTGGCCGCCGAAGGTCAGCTTGGGAGGCTCGATCGCGGCCGCGGCGGACGATGCGACAAAAAGGAACAGCGTGGACAGGGCGATCATGATCTCTCCTGGGAGCGTCGGGTGTGTTTGAAATCGGCGAGGGTGGTCTTGTTCAGCTTTTTCAGCATCGCTTCCTCGGTCTGCGCGACCAGATCGTGCATGGCGCAGGGCGAGGAGCAGTCACAGTCCCGGGCCTCGACCATGCACGGCATCGGATCGGTGTCCGCGCGGCGGGAGGCGGAGACGACGTCGGATAAAGTGATCTCGGCGGCGGGCCGTCTCAGGCGGTAGCCGCCTTTGGCTCCTCGGCGGCTGTCGAGGATGTCATGATGCGCGAGTCGCTGGAGGATCTTGGAGAGGTAGCTGGGAGACAGCCCGTTGTCCCGGGCGATGTTGCCGACCATGTGATAGGCGTCGTCCGTTCGCAACGCGAGGTAGACCGCGGCGGTGACCGCGTAGCGCGAGGATTGGGGCAGCTGCAGAAGGCGGGAATCCGGATTCATTTGTCCGTTATTGTCCTGCAACGAATTGACCAACAAAATGCTCCGGTTATCCGCCGATCGAGCACATATAACGCGGATTAGCTTCCGCGGCCCCCGCCCGGGCGATCATGCGGTGGCTTTCGGGCTTGGCGCGGACGCCTTCGCGGATCAGGGTCATGAGCTCGTCCTGCCCGGCGCCCGCTCTCAGCGGCGTGCGCAGGTCCACGCCGTCCTCTCCATCGAGGCAAGCGATCAAGGTCCCGGACGCGGACAGACGCACGCGGTTGCAGGCGTCGCAGAAGCCGCAGCTGAGCGCGCTGATGAAGCCGACCGTGCCCGCGGCGCCGGGACGGCGGTAATACCGGGCGGGGCCGTGTCCCAGGGGGGCGGCGGACGGCTCGAGCGGCCCCGCGGCGGCCATCATCTCGCCGAGGGGGACCCGTCGCTCCGGGGTGAAGAAGCCGGTCTCGCCCATCGGCATCAGCTCGATGAAGCGGACATGCAAAGGTTTATCGTCGGTCAACGCGGCGAAGGCCCCGACCTCGTCGTCGTTCATCCCGCGAGCCACGACGACGTTCAGCTTGACCGGGGCCAGCCCGGCTTCCACCGCGGCCTCCACTCCCGCGAGGACGGAGCCCAGGCTCCCGAAACGGGCGATCTTCGCGAAGCGCTGATCATCGAGCGTGTCGAGGCTCACGTTGACGCGGCTCAGCCCCGCCGCCTTCAGCTCGGCGGCAAGGCCGGAGAGGAGGACTCCGTTGGTGCTCAGCGAGAGATCCTCGATGCCGGGCAGCGCGCGCAAACGCCGCACCAGCGCCGGCAGGCCGGGGCGCACCAGCGGCTCCCCGCCGGTGATGCGTATCTTCGCGACCCCCAGGCGCGCGAAGGCGCCCGCCAAGGTCACGATCTCGTCGTCGCTCAGGAGGTCCGATCCCGGCGCGAAGCGCGCCGCCGCCTCGGGCAGGCAATAGACGCAGCGCAGGTTGCACCGGTCCGTCACCGAGAGGCGCAGGTAGTCGATGCGCCGGCCGAAGCCGTCGCGCATCATGCCGCCAGCCCCTTGGCCCGCTCGTAATCCTCGCGGGTGTCGATGTCCATGAAGGAGAGGCCCTGCGGATCGACGCCGGCGACCTCATCCTCCAGCATGAAACGCGTGCGCAGGAGGTCGAAGAGATGCTTGATGCCCAGCGAGTCCTCGGCGATCGAGGCCTTGATCATGCCGACGCAGGCTCGCGAGTAGACCCCGCACAGGGGCTGGCGCTTGTCCCGCCACACCGGGATGACGGCGTCGTAATCGGCGCGCGAGTGCCAGAGCGCCTTGATGAGCTCCGGCCGCACGAAGGGCATGTCGCAGGCCGCGACGAAGGCGTGACGGGTCTTGAGCCCCGACAGGGCGGTGAAGATGCCGCCCATGGGATGGCCGCCCTCGCACAGGTCCTCGACGATGGTCACGCGCTCGGTTTTGAGGAAGGCGAGCTCGGCGGCGTTCTTCGTCACGACGACGACCTTCGGCATGACCTCGAGCAAAGAGTTCACCACCGACTGGACCAGGGGCGCGCCCTTCCAGTCGGCCAGCGCCTTGTTGGCGCCGAAGCGGCTGCTGCGCCCGCCCGCGAGGACGACGCCCGTCATCTCGTCGATCATTTCAGCCACCGGAAGCGCAGGACGTCGCCGGCGCGGACGCGGTCGACGCCGGCGGGCGCCAGCGCGAGAGCGTTGGCCCGCGAGGCCATGCCGAGCATCGCCGACCCCTGAGGCCGGATGACGTCGAGCGCGTAGCCGCCGGGGGACGGGCGCGCCCGGCAGAACAGATACTGAAGGCGGTCGGCGGGCTTGGGGTAATCGTTGTCGGCCGTGCCGGAGAGGTGGTAGCTGGGGTGCTTGGGCGCGTGGCCCTGGAGCGTCTCGAGGGCGGGACGCACGAACTCCTCGAGGCAGACCAAGGCCGCGATGGGATTGCCGGGAAGGCCGAAGGCGAGCTTGCAGGCGCCGTCCGGGGCCTCGAGCGCCCCGAAGTAAAGGGGTTTTCCGGGCTTGATCGCCACCTTCCAGAAGATCTCGCGCAGGCCGAGGCCGGCGAACACCGCCTTGGTGCAGTCGAAGTCGCCGACGGACACCCCGCCGGTCACTACCAGGACGTCCGCGCGCGCCAAGGCGTCGGCGAGCGTCTCTCGCAGGGCGGCGGGCTCGTCGGGAGCGATCCCGAGGTTCTCCGCGGGCAAGCCCCACCGCGACAACGCGGCGAGCAAGGCCGGTCCGTTGGAGTTGCGTATCCGGCCTGCGGCCGGCTCGTCTCGGTAGTCTATCAGCTCGTCGCCGGTGGCGAGGACCGCGACGCGCGGAAGGCGGACCGCCGGGACCTCGGTGATCCCTTGGGCGGCGAGCAAGGCGATGTCGCAGGGCCGCAGGAGCGCGCCCTTTTCGAGCAGGAGGCTTCCTTCGCGGACGTCCTCTCCTCGGGCGCGCACGTGGCTGCGGGCCCGGGTCGAGCCTGCCAGGCGGACCTTGCCGCCGGCGCCGGGCTCGGTCAGCTCCACCATCACGACGCTGTCCGCGCCGCGGGGCAGAGGGGCGCCCGTCATGATGCGCACTGCCTCCCCGGGACCGACGCAGAGCAGTCCCGTTTGGCCCGCGCGCACGGTCTCGAGGACGGTCAGCTCCACGGGAGCCTGCGGCGTGGCGTCCTTGAGGTCGGCGGCGCGCAGGGCGAAGCCGTCCATGGCCGAATTGTCGAAGGGGGGCAGCGCCGTCGCCGCGAACACGTCCGCGGCGAGGACGCGGTCCACCGAGCGCCCCAGGGGGATGGGCTCCGCGCCGAGGACGCGGGCATGGGCATGGATGGCGGCGAGGGCGTCTTCGGCGGAAATCATGTTCTCCTTTGTGATTCAGCCCGGGCGTCGGGCTTCGAGAGGGCGGGGCCTTTCGGCCTCGCCCCGCGGCCGGCGGATCGTGGCTCCTGAGAGCTTTAGATCGTCCGGCTCGGAGCGGCGGCTAAGCGTCCTTGTCGTCTGAACCGGCTTTAAGGCCCTCCTTGAAGGCGTTGAAGGACCGGCCGAGCCCGCGCGCCGCCTCGGGTATGCGCTTGGAGCCGAACAGCAGCACCGCGATCCCGAGTATGACGGCCATCTCCGTGAATCCTATGTTGGGCATCGTGTCCTCGCTCCGGGCCTATCCCGGACTTTCTTGTCCGTTATCCCTGCAACGATCCGGCCAAGGGGGGCGCGGCCGCGCTAGCGGCCGCCGCTGTCGTAGGCTTCGACCTCGGCCCAGTAGCGGTTGACCTCGGTCTCCATGGCCCGGAACTGCTCGCGCGCCTGGCGGGCGAGGCGGTTCAAGGTCGAGCGGCACGCATAGGCGTTGAAGCGGGGCCACAGCTTGCGCTCCTCCTCGTCGATCAGGCGGCGCAGGAGGGCTCCCAGGCGCAGGGACAGCTCCCGGACGGCGGCGCCGCCCTCGGGCGTGATCGTGTTGAGCAAGGACGCGACCTCCTCGCGCATGTCCGCCACGGCCTTGTGCTGCCTCTCCACCTCGGCCAACTCGCGGTAGGCCGCGGGGGTCGGCAGGTCGGGGGATTCGTCGTAGACCAGGTGCTCGAGCGTCTGGTGCGCCTCGAGCGCCTTGAACAGGACGAGCAGGATGGTGCGCAGTTCGTGGGCCGCCCGGCGATCCTCGCGCTCGGCGGCCGCGCGCTCCAGGCGCTCGACGAGCCTGAGCAGCAGCGCGTGCTCCTTGGACAAGGAATCGAAGACGCTCATGGTCTGGCCTCCGCGGCGGACGCCTCGGGGAGGCTCAAGGTGAAGACGCTCCCCCGGCCTTCCTCCGATTCGACGGTGATGTCGCCTCCCATCGCGCGCGCCGCGGCGCGGCAGAAGGTCAGGCCCAGGCCGAGGCCGTGGCCGCGCCGGTGGCTCTCGCACTGGTAGAAGCGGTCGAAGATGTGGGGCAGCTCGCCGGCGGGTATGCCCTGCCCGTCGTCCGACACCCGCAGCAGAACCGCGCCCGGGGCCGCCGACGCGCCCGCCCGGATGCGGCCGCCGGAGGGCGTGAACTTCAACGCGTTGCCGATGAGGTTGGTCACGGCGCGTCGCAGAAGCTCCGGATCGGCGCGCGCGCGCAGCCCCGACGGCGGGCCCGCCGTCAAGGCCAGGCCGTGCGAACGGGCCACCTCGCTCTCGTCGTCGACGATCGCCCCGATCAGGAGGTCGACGTCGACGGCGGACGCGCGCACGGGCAGCGCGCCGTCCTCGAGGCGGGTCGTTTCCAGGTAGGCCTCGATGAGGTCGTTGAGCCGCCGCGCGTTGCGCACGCCGCTGTCGATGATCTCGAGGTCGTCCTTGTCGAGCGCGTGGCCTACCCCGAGGTCCTCGACGGCGCGCAGCGCGCCGAACATGATGGTCAGCGGCGCGCGGAAGTCGTGCGCGAGCATTTGCCGCCACTCCTCCTTCTGCCGCCCCATCGCGGCGTTGGCCGTGACGTCCTCGATGATGATGAAATGGCGCTCGACGCTTGGCTGGCGCACCCGCAGGCAGCGCACGCGCAGGTCCCGCCCCGACGGCGCGAATTTTCCTTTGAAGGTGACGGCGTCCTTGGCGCCGCGGGGGACCTTGAGCGGGCACGTGGCCGCGGTCAGACCGTGGTTGCCGTCGAGGCCCGCGCACAGCAGCTCGCAGATCGAGCCGCGCTCCGCCTCGGCCTGCGCTTCGGGGCCCAAGAGGCGGCCGGCGGCCTCGTTGGCGTAGAGGAGGCGTCCGTCGACGTCGGCGACGCAGAAGCCGTCCGTCAGGCAGTCGAACAGAGGCCGCAGCGACTCCAGAAAGTCGGCGCTCATGCAAGGACTGGTGCACCACTCCGTCCACAATCTTACGACAATGATAACGTCGTCAGACGGAGACGCGGCCCGAGCGCCGCCGCGCGAGGCCGCGCGAGGCGATGAGCTCCTGCGTGCCGCAGGAGCAGTAATAGACCGATAGCGTCTTCGTGCGCTCCAGGGCGAAGAGGAGAAGGTCGAGGGCGGCGAGGCCGCTCTCGGCGGTCGGACGCCAGAGCAGATGGGCCGCGTCGGACTTCAGCGGGACCTGCCCGTCGGCGACGACGCGGTCGCGGTTCTCGGCGCACAGGAACAGCTCGTGGATGTTGAGGAAGGGGACCCCGGCCTCATCGAGCTCGAGGACCATCCTCTCGAGCTTCTCGCGATCCTCGGGAACGACGGGGATCTCGACGGCCACCTCGTCGAACATCTTCAGCGCGCGCCGCGCCGGCTCGGCGTCGTAATCGCGGGCGGCCAGGTCGAACCGGATGGCGTCGAGGCCGGCGTCGCGCAGGCGGCGCAGAAGCTCGTCGGTCGCCAGGTCGCCGTTGGTGTAGAGGTCGACCCGAGGGGGATCGGGCATGGCCTTGAGCTCGGCGAGCAAGGCCAGCACGCGCTCGGGGCGCAGCAGGGGCTCCCCGCCGGAGAGGCCGACGCTGCGCAGGCCGTAGCGCGAGATGATCTCGACGGCCTCGCGGGGGTCGTCGATGGGGATGCCGTGCACGACGGTCTCGTCCTTGCGCGGCTTTTGATTGAAGCAGAAGAAGCAGTCGCGCGTGCACAGGCCGGTGACGTAAAGGTTGCTGCCCTGGCCCTCGAGGCACGAGGCGCAGCCCGGCGGCAGGCGGCGCGTGTACAAAGTCATGCTCTCGAAGTCGCCCTTCACGCCGGCGGCGCGCAGGCGCTCCAGGCGCGCGCGCAGGGCGTCGACGCGTCCCGGCTCCGGCTCGGCTCCGGGCAGCGGCGTCATGGCCCTCGCGGCCTTGCGCGCGTACCAGGAAAGGTCGTCCTTTTCGTCCAGGCTCAGGCGTTCACCTTGACCGGCGCGGGCTCGAAGCGCGACTGGAAGAAGCGCAGGCGCGGGGGCTCGTAGGTGAAGCGCAGGCCGGGGAGCTCCGCGCGCTTCTCGTGCAGGCGCGCGATGCCGTCGGCGACGAAGTCGAGATGAGTCTGGGTGTAGACGCGCCGCGGCAAGGTCAGGCGCACGAGCTCGAGCGAGGGCCGATGGTGCCCGCCCTTCTCGTCGCGTCCGGCTGAGACGATGCCGCGCTCCATGGCGCGCACGCCCGTGGCCTGGTAGATCCAGGCGGCCAACGACTGGGCGGGCAGATCGTCCTGCTGGAGATGGGGCAGGAAGGCGCGGGCGTCGACGAACACGGCGTGGCCGCCGATGGGCCGCACGATCGGCACGCCGCCCTCGGCGAGGCGCCGCCCGAGGTACTCGACCTGGGCCACGCGGTGCGCGATCCACTCGTCCTGCACCATCTCGCGCACGCCGACGGCCAGCGCCTCGAGGTCGCGCCCGGCCATGCCGCCGTAGGTGTGCAGGCCCTCGTACAGCACGCAGAGGTTGCTGGCTTCGTCGTAGAGACCCTTGTCGCGCGTCGCGAGGAAGCCGCCGATGTTCACGTAGGCGTCCTTCTTGGCGCTGACCGCGATGGCGTCGACGACGGCGCACATGTCCTTGAGGATGTCCGCGACGGGCCGCCCCTTCTGGGCCGGCTCGCGCTGGGAGACCATGTAGGCGTTCTCGACGAGGCGGGCGCCGTCCAGCACGAGACGAACTTCGTTCGTCCTGCATAAAGCCGAGACCTTGCGCAGGTTGTCGAGGCTCACGGGCTGTCCGCCGGCGAGGTTGACCGGGGCGCCGACGCACACGTAGGCCATGCCCGCGCGGCCGGTCTTCCTGATCAGGGCCTCGAGCTTCCTGAGGTCGACGTTGCCCTTGAAGGGCATGTCGGCGTCGGGGTCGTGCGCCTCGTCGACGATCACGTCGTGGAACACGCCGCCGTTGAGCTCGATGTGGGCGCGCGTCGTGGTGAAGTACATGTTCCCGGCCACGGCCTGCCCGGGCTTGATCCAGGCCTTGGACAGCAGGTTCTCCGCGCCGCGTCCCTGGTGTGTGGGCACCAGATAGGGGAAGCCGTAGACGTCCTTGATGGCGGCCTGCAGGCGCTCGAAGCTCTCGCTGCCCGCGTACGCCTCGTCGCCGATCATCATGGCACCCCACTGCGTGGCACTCATGGCGTTGGTGCCCGAGTCGGTGAGCAGGTCGATGTAGACGTCGGCGCTCCTAAGGAGGAAGGTGTTGTAGCCGGCCTCGGCCAGGCGCTTGCGCCGCTCCGCCTCGGACAGCTGGCGGATGGGCTCGATCATCTTGATGCGGTACGGCTCGGGGACGAGGCGGGGGGAGGGGGTGGCCATGGTGAAAATGCCCCCGCAACATTCCGGCTAGGGGTGGCTAAACGCCGTTCTCCGCTTCGAGCGTGCGCCGCGCCATGTCCAGATCGTCGGTCCAGATTCCGTCCATGCCCTGGCCGAGGAAGAAGCGCACCGCGCCGGGCTCGTTGGCGACGCCGCCGCTGACCGAGACGCCGCGCGCCTTGGCCTTGCGGACCTCGGCAGGAAGGTCGTACAGCGCGCAGGCGGCGCGATAGAGGACGCGGGTGAGCTTGCCGTCCCAGCCCAAGGAGATCGCCTCCGCGCCCATGTCGCAGGCGGCCCGCGTGTCCCAGGGCGGCCCGGGCATGACGGCGAGGCGCACGGCGGGTGCCGCCTTCTTCGCCGCCTTCAGGAGATGGCGGCTTTTGTAGAAGTCGAGAAGAAAGGTCCGGTCGCAAACGGGAGAGGACGCCACGCGCCGCGCCGCCGCCTCGGCCAAGGGCACGCTCGGCTGGTGCAGGTCGAGGAACAGCTCCGCCCCCGGCCAGCCCGCCATGTCCTCGAGGGCGTCGTCGAGGTGGGGGATGGAGTATTTCCCGAACACCTTGAGGTCCTTCAGTTCGCGCCACTTGAGCGCGGCGACAGGCGCGTCCTTGCCGCACACGCGCAGCGCGTTGTCGTCGTGGAAGATGAACAGCTCCCCGTCCGCGCTGAGCTGCACGTCGAGCTCGATGCCGTCGACGCCTTCTCGCTTGGCGCGCTGCAGGGACTCGAGCGTGTTCTCCGGCGAGGTGAGCATGGCGCCGCGATGGGCGTAGACCTTGGTCCTTCCTATGGGCATATCTTCCCCGGGTTGAGCAGATTCCTCGGATCGCGCGCCCGCTTCTCCTCGCGCCAGGCCTGGATGCGGTCCGCGGTCCAGGCGCTGCCGAGCCAGGGGAGCTTGCCGAGGCCGATGCCGTGGTGATGGTTGACGCAGGCGCCGAGGGCCTTGCCCGCCTCGAGCGCCGCGGTCCAGGCGCGCGCGTGACGCTCGCCGCCGCCGCTTCCGGCGAAGGTGACGTAGAGGCAGGCGCCCGTCCGGTCGAAATGCGACAGATGGGAGAAGGCGAGCGCGTGCGGGCGCAGGGCGGCCCGCACGTCGGCGTCGAGCCGCGTCATCAAGGACAGCGGCGCCCAGAAATCGGCCGTGTCGACGAAGCCGCCCGCGGCGAAGGTCCGCTCCAGGCGTTCCTTGGACAGATGATAGCGGCGCTTCCACCAGCGCAGGGACGGCCCCTCGCCGAGGTCGACCGCGTCGCGCGGGACGGGAGGCGCCGCGAAGAGGTACGGCTCCTCGTCCTCGTAGACGGCGACCGCGAGCCAGCGCTCTCCGAGCAGGGGCGTCAGGGCGTTGAGCCAGCCGGTGCGCTTGAGCAGGAGCGCCTCGACGCGGGAGCGCAGGGCTCCGGAGGAGGCGCCTTCGCCGCGGCGCTTGAGGCCGTTGAAGAAGGCGTCGACGGGGCCGTAGAGGCGCAGCACCGAGGGCGGGCCGTCGCCCTTCATCGCCTCGCCCGCCCAGGCCATCGCCTCCTCCGGGCCGGGGAACTCGTAGGCGAAATGGCGGCGCGTGAGCGGGCTCGGGCGGACGCGCAAGGTCACCTCGGTGAGCGCGCCCAAGGTCCCCTCCGCGCCGAGGTGGGGCTCGGCGGCCTCGGCGCGCGCCAGGCCGTCGAGCCCGGCCGCGCGGACGCCGCGGACCTGGGCGCGCACGCCGCCGTAGCGCGTGGAGAGCTGGCCGTAGGCGTCGGTCGCGATCCAGCCGCCGACGGTGGAGTCCTCCATCGACTGGGGGAAGTTCAGCAAGGACCAGCCCAGGATGTTGAGGCGCCGCTCGAGCTCGCCGCCGAGCCAGCCCGCGCCCACGCGCACGACGGGCTCCCTCCCGTCGGGAATCAGTTCGAACTCCGTCAGGCGGCGCAGGTCGAGCACGACCGAGCCCTCTTGCATCGGCACCGCGCCGCCGAGCACGCCCGAGCCCGCGCCGCGCGGGACGACCGCGACGCCGCGGCGCGCCGCCCAGGCGAGCGCCGCGGCGGCCGCCCCCTCCGTCGCGGGACGCAGCACCGCCGCGGGGACGTGCGCCGAAAGCTCCGCCTCGCTCCAGCCCAGGGCCTGCGGCCAGGAGTCGCGGGCGAAGGCGCGCAGGCAGTCCCCGGTCGCGATGCCGCCCGGCCCGAGGTGCTCGTAGAGCTCGTCGAGCGGCAGGCCTTTCATCGATCCTCCGCGAACGCGGCCAGGCCGCGGCGGCCCGCGCCGGACAGCGCTCGGCGGACGGCGTAATAGGACAGCAGGGAGGCCGACGCGGCCAGGCCGCCCGTCCGGATCAGGGGCCACGGCATGCCGCGCTCGCCGTCCGCCGGGGCCTTCGCCGCGGGGGGCCGGCCCAGCTTCTCGAGAACCGCGTCGAGGACGTCCTCGCCCATGGGCCGGTAGGTGGTGAGCTTGCCGCCGGCGACGGTGAGGAAGTTCGACCGGCCCTCGGCGGCGTGGTCGAAGAGGCGGTGCTCGCGCGACAAGAGGAAGGCCGCTCCCGTTTGCCGCGGGATGGGGCGCAGGCCCATCGCCGCGGAGCACGGCCGCGACGCCAGCTCCGGCAGGACGCGGGCGAGCGAAAGCCTCAGCTCCTCCCGCTCGCGCGGCGAGACGCCGGCCGCGTCGGGCGGGCCGTCGTGCGGCTCGTCGGTGGGGCCGATCCAGGTCTCCCCGGGACGAGGATAGACGCCGATGCGTCGCCCGCCCGGGCCGGCGAAGATGAGGCCGTGGGGCGGGGGCTCTCCGGGGACGACGAGATGCACGCCCTTGCGCAGGCGCATGCGCACCGAGGCGACGCCGGCCAACCGGGCGGTCTCTTCGGCCCAGGGCCCGGCGGCGTTGACGAAGACGCGGGCCTCGACCTCGCCGCGTCCGCCGTCGACGATGGCGGCGGCGACCTTCCCGTCGCGGACCTTGAACCCGCAGACGCCGCGGCCCTCCAGGAGCTCGCCGCCCGCCTCGGCTCCCGCGCGGGCCAGCGCCGCGACGAGCCCGGGCACGTCCACGCGCCACTCGTTGAAGGCCACGGCTCCGAGCAGGCCCTCGCGGCTGAGCCCCGGCAGGACGCGGAGGGCTTCCTCGGGCGAGAGGCGGGCGTGGCGCCGAGCGCCGCGCAGGCCGGCGAACACGTCGTACTCGTCGTGAAGGGCCTCGATGAGCCCGAAGCCGAGGCGGTCGCCGCGATAGACGGGCCAGAGGAAGGCCTGACGGGTCAGGAGCTCGGGGCGCTCGGCCCTCAATCGCGCGATCTCGCGGCACATCAGCCAGGAGGTGGACACGTCGTAAGGCAGATAGCGCAGGCCGCCGTGCAGCAGCCCGCTGGTCACGGCCGTGGTCGCGCGTCCGGGCGCGCCGCGCTCGAGCAGGACGGCCTTCAGACCCGCGCGGCCGGCGCACTCGAAGACGCCGAGGCCCGCGATGCCGCCGCCGATGATCGCCAGGTCGTAGGGGGGCATGTTAGTCTCTCCTGATCCCGGTCAAGCGCTCGTAGACGTCCTGGATCTTGTGCGCCTCGTACTTCTGAACGGCGTAGGTGATGAAGAAGGCGGCGAAGACGTCGATCGAATAATGGAAGCGCCCGATGAGAACCGTCGCGGCCATCAGGATCGAGATGGCGAGGAAGCTCAGGCTCACCCATTTGTCCCGGAAGAGCAGGTAGGCGAGGAAGGGCGTGGCGGTATGCGAGGAGAAGAACAGGTCGTGTTTGAAGGTCAGGAAGCGGCCGAAGACGTCGAAGAGCGGGTCGCCGGCCAGGATCGCGTGGTCGGGCGGCGTGTGCATCGGCGTGAGGATGATGAAGAAGGAGCGCACGGCCACGAGGATCGCGTACGCCCAGAGCATGCGCGGGATGCGGCGGCGCTCCCAGCGCGCGGCCGCGAAGATCAGCCAGAGGAGCAGGGCGGTGAAGCCGTAGATGAAGAGGAGCGAGGTGTCCCAGTGCGGCAGCCGCGCCAGCAGAAGGTCGGGCGAGGGGTGGGCCTTCTCGCCGTTGGCGTCGGCGAGCCGGCCCGCGAACTGGTTGAGCACCAGCGCCGCGCCGAGCGCGGTCCCGCCGACGAGATACTCGCGCCCGGTCGCGGGGCGCTTGTCGTCGGGCCTCATGCGCGCGCTCCGAGCAAAGCGTCCGCGGCGCGCAGGCCCAGGGCCGAGATGGCGACCTGCGGGTTCACGCCGAGGCTTTCCGGCACCGCCGAGCCGTCGGCGACGAACACGCGGGGGCCGAGGCTCTGGTCCCAGCCCGCGACGCGGCCCGTCCCGCACGTGCCGAGGGGATGAAAAGCCATCATCTGCAGGGCCGCGGGCCCGGGGCGGTCGAGGTCGAGGGCGTCGAGGGCGCGGACATCCCCGACCTCGTTTCCCTCGATGTTGAACGGGAGCAGGACGCGCCGGGCGCCGGCGGCGAGCATGGCGCGCGCGGTGAAGCGCGCGCCGCGGACCATGCGGTCATAATCGCGCGGGCCCATGCGGTAGCGCGCGACGGGATGGGCCGCGCCCAGCGGATGGTCCACGCGGCCGCGGCTCTCGTCGCGGATCATGAACCCGAACGTCGCGACGCGCGGGTGAGCGTCCATCCAGCGCCTGAGCCCTCGTCCCTCGAGGGGCACCGCCATCGCCGCCATCTCCGCGGGGACGTAGACGCCCTCGTAGCGGATGGCGGGATCCTCCGGGTCGACGACGCCCGCGCCCTGCGGCACGCCCTTCCAAGGCGCGACCTCCGAATCGAACAGCGCCATCACCTTCGCCGCCGGATGCACGGACAAATTCTTTCCTGCCTCGCGCCAGGCCGCTCCCAGCCTGAACTTCCTGACGAAGTAGGGGGTGGACATGGTCCCGCACGCAAGCACCAATCCGCGTGCCTGCAATTGAAAATCGCTGCCGTTAGAAAGCCGTAAGCCAATACGCACGCCGTCGGTTCCAACGTCGATGTGGACCAGCGAGGTTCCACTTCTTAATTCGAAGCCGGTCTTCCCGTGAATCCCCGCCAAATACGTTTTATACGACGTCATCTTCGCGTCCTTCGGACACACGAAGCAGCACCTCCCGCTGCCCTCGCAGCCGTCCTCGGCACGGTCGAGGTTGTGCCCGCCCGAGATCCCCAGCCGCTCGAGTCCCTTCAAGAACAGCTTCGACGCCCCGGTCATCGTCTCCTCAGGCGCCGTCTTGGCCTTCAGGCTCCGCCAGACCTCCTCGACGAGCCGCCCGAACCCCCCGGCCGAGAAGGCGCCGTTCGACGCGCGCTCCCAGCCCGCCGTGATATCCGCGGGGGGGCGCAGGCAGGTGCCGGAGTTGATGGTCGTCGTCCCGCCGACCGTTTTCCCGGTGGGGATGGGCAGAAGCCCGTCGCCGAACGCGGCGCGCAGGCCGCCGTCGGCGTAGTAGCGCTGCACGGCCTCGAAGGCGTCCGCGGCCGGGCGCGCGGGCGGACCCTCCTCGACGAGCAGGACGCGGGCGCCTCCCGCGACGAGGCGGGCCGCCGCGGCCGCGCCCCCCGCGCCGCTGCCCGCGACGACGAAGTCCCAGCGCTCAAGCGCCATGCGCCCTCGGACGGTACACCGTGACGGCGAGAATGGTCTTGACGCCCAGGAACGCGGCCTTCGCGAGCGGGCGGCCGTCGCGTTGAAGGCGGCCGAGCAGGGACTCGCGTTCGTCTTCGGAGAGCCGCGCGAAGCTCGCCGCCCGGCCGAGGTAGAGGGCGGGCGCGGCGAAGCGCACGTACAACGCGCCCGCGGCGAAATAGGCGCGCGCCCACCACGGGGCCAGGTCCAGGCGCGAGCGCAGCCGCGCGGCCAGCGCCTCGCGCTCGTCGTAGAGACCGGCATGGCGGGCGTAGTCGCGCGCCAGCGGAAGAAGGCAGGCGAGGCTGATCATGAAAGCGCCGCGAGCTCGACGATCGCGTCCTCGGGAGTGGAGAGCCCGACCGGGGGGGCGCCAGCCACTGTCAAGGTCAGACGCATCGAGCCCGTCATCGAGGTCCGGCACACGCCGGGCCCCGACGGCGACGCGTAGGGGAATTCCACGGCGAGGCTCTCGTCGAGGCGGCATTCGCCCTCGGCGACGACGGCGCCCAGGCGCGCGCGGAAGGACCAGGTCCCGTCGCGGAGGACGGAGCGCGCGCTCAGCGAGCCGAGGACGCCGACGCAGGCGTACGCGCGGCCCTCGTGCACGAGGCGGGCGGCGGTCAACGGCGCGCGCAGGCCGCCGAGCACCGGGGCGTCGGCGGTCAGGAGCTCGAAGACCGTGGCGCCGCCGGGAAGCGGGAACACCGCGCGCGTCCAGCGCCAGCCGCGCGCTCCGCGCGGGCTCCACAGATGACCCACGCCGGCCGGGGCGTCCGCGAAGCGCGCCGTCAGGCCGCCCACGCGGGCCTCTCCGGTGACGCGCGTAAGGCCTTCCACCGCTTCGTAACCGCCGCGCACGAGCCCCGCTCCGGAGAGCAGACGCGGCGCGAACCGGAGCAGGCCGACCTCGGCCTCGGGCCAGGTCAGGAGCCAGGTTGGTCCCGTCGCCCGGCCCTTCGCGAGCGAGAACCCCTCGAGGCGGTAGGCCGTCGCCGGCCCCGACTCGACCTCCGCGGCGGGCCGCTCCCAGCGCTCGGCCTCCGCGCGTCCGGCCGCCTTGTCGAAGAGGACGGCGCGGCATTCGGCGAGGCCGCGCGACACCGCGTAGCGGGCCCAGAAGCCGCGCCGCGCCGCGTGATCCTGGACCATGACGAACCACGCCTCCTGGACCGGGGCGCACGCGGCGCGGCTGCGGTAGGGGCGGCTCACGCCGGCGCGCAGCAAGGCGAGGTGGAGGAGGATGGCGGAGTCGACGGCGGCCCCGACGAGGAAGGCCGGCTCGCGCTCCGTCGCGGCGAAGGCGGCGAACAGGAGCGAGGAAACAGCCTTCGACAGCAGGAGAAGGTTCCAGCGCGAGTCGAGGAAGGGTTCCTCCTCGATCTGGAAGGACAGCAAGGAGATCACCGCCATCAGGGACCCCGCGAGGCCGAGCCACAATCCCGGACCTCCGTTGGGCAGGCCCAACAGCGCGGTGAGGGGGCGGGGGGCGGCGACAAAGACGACGCCCGTCGCCAGAAACAGCCAGCCGTAAACTCTCATCATCCCCGAGCCGCTCCTTAACATGAACGCAGGCCTCGCATGCAACGTTTGCTCCAGGAGGGCCGTCGCTATGATATCGGTCATAGTCGGCGCGCGGCCCGGCCGCTACACTGAGAGGGCTGGGGAGGTCCTGTGGAGCGGAAAACCATTCGTCTGAATTTCGACCTGAGCTTCGTCTACGGGGCGCGGACCTTCCGCTTCCCGCTCGCGGCGATCATGATGCTGGCGGCGGTCGGCGAGCTCAACTCCGAAAGTGTCACCCTCAGCACCTACTACCCCGCGCCGTCCGGGGTTTACACCAACATGATCACGACGGACAACACTTATCTCGCGCGCGACGGCGGGGCGGCCTCCCGCGTCGGCATCGGCACGATCACGCCGGGCAGCAAGCTCTCGGTCTCCGGCAGCCTGTCCATGGGGACCTACGCGGGCAACGCCGCGCCCGCGAATGCGCTGATCGTCGGCGGCCGGGTGGGTGTCGGGACGACCGCCCCGGTCCAGGCGCTCGACGTGGTGGGCAACATCAACGTCCAAGCGGGGGGCGGCTCCAACGGCTACGTCAAGATCAACGCCGCCGGCTGTTCGCTGTCGAACTCGGTCGCCAACGGCACCATCTGCCCCGCGGGTGAATACGCGACCTTCCAACCCGGGGTGTTCACCATGGGCACCAGCTACAACAATCTCCCGGCCCCGTTCCTGATCACCCCGCCTCCGGCCCTGGCCCGGATTTACAGGTTCGTCGGCATCGATCCGGCGACCGGCCAGCAAAGCGCGATGTCGATGGGCTACACCGAGGCGATCAGGGTCGCGTGCTGCCCCATAGGCCTGCCGTAATCTCTCGCCTTAAAGATTCGCGGCGATGATCCTGCGCATGATCGGGCGCGGGTCGGCGCTTTGAGCGACGAGCTCGGCGGGGTCGTAGGCGCCTCCCATGTCCCAGAGCCCGGCGCAGATCGCGGTCAGCGAGCAGCGGCCGCACGCGGGGCCCTTCCCGTACCGCCAGAGGCTCTCCTGGTAGCGCTTCCGGTCGTCGAGAAACTCCACGGCGCGCTTTTCCTTCCGGACGATCGCGCGGGTTTCGGTGGAGCAGTGGCTGAACTCTCCCATGTAGCACAGGGGCACCTTCTCCAGGCGGAAGGTGCGTCCGCTCCTGTCGAGAAAGCGCATGGCCAGCAGCAGGGAACGCTTGGTGCTCCGCAAAGTGGGTATGGTGCCCGGGTCCTGGGCCACGCGTTCGACGAGGGGATCGAGATAGGTCCAGGAGAAGTGCCTCAGGTAAGGGAAGCGCGCGCACAGCCAGCGCGCGGTCTGGTGCACGTGCCCCGCGTTCTGCGCGCAGATGGTCTGGTTGATGTCCACCCTCGCGGAGCGCCGGCCCAGGCGCGCCAAGGTGCGCACGATGTTGGCCAGCGAGCCGGGATTCCCCGCCAGGGAATCCTGCACCGCCTTGAGGTGGCTGTGCACGCTCACGTGAAGATGGGTCAGGCCCGCGGCGAGGAGCTTGTCGAGATAAGCGGGCTCGGCGGTCCGCTGCGCGTTGGTGATCAGGCGGCAGGGCATGCCCGCCCGCGCCGCGTAGGCGATCAGCGCCGGGAGAGGCTCGTAGAGCGTCGGCTCGCCGCCGGTGAGGATCAAGCCGGCGTAGCCGGCTTTCTGATATCGGTCGACGAGGCGCTTTGCTTGCGCGAGGGTGAGCTCGCGCTCGTTGACCGGGTTCGAGCAGAAACGGCAGGCCTGGTTGCAGCGCCGGACGACTTGGATGTAGCCGAGGTTCGCCATCGTGGGTTGCGTTTCTCGGCGCATTGTATACAATACGCGGCGCGATGACGAAGAATTCACGCCCGGTGACGGATCACTTCGGGACGAGGCTCGAGCCCGGCGCGCTCGTCGCGGGGCTTACCGCGCGGGGCCTGCGCGGCTTCCGGCTCGTCGTCGATGACGAGGGCGCGAGCCTGACGCTGAGCGCGGACCCGGGCGGTGACGCGGCCGCGTGCGCGACGACCTGGCTGCGCGGGATGCTGTCTCCGCTCATGCCCCTGCGCGTCGAGCGCGGAGCCGTGAAGGGCGGCGGCGCCTTCGAGGATCGGCGCCGGCGTCCGACCTGGATCATCGCGCTCGGCGAGATCTTCGACGAGGAAGCAGACGCCGGGCGCGTCGAGGCGGTCGTGCGCGCCCGGCTCGGCGGCGAAGGCGAAGTCATCAGCTGGCCCCGCCCCGGCGGCGCGCGAGGCGCGCGCCCGGCGCGCATCGTGGCGGCCTCGCGGGAGCCGGGGGCGCTGGCGTGGCTTCGCGACGCGCTGCGCGACGAAGGCGCTCCCGCGCCTGCGGAGGCCGACATCCTGCTCGACGGCCTCGAGTGGGGCGTCGCGCGCAGGCCGACGATCGCGGCGTCCGGCGCGGAGGTGCCCATCCTCGTCGACGACGCGCGCTGCGACGGCTGCGGGATCTGCGCCGAGATCTGCCCGACTCGGAGCCTCGAGGGGAAAGGCGTCTTCGCTCCGGGGGGCGCGGAGCGCTGCCTGAGCTGCTTCGACTGCGTCGAGGCCTGTCCTCAGGACGCGCTGCGGCCCCGCTACGGCCCCGCGAGCGCCACCGCGGCGCGCGCGCTCGCCGGCCGCCCGGGCTGGCTGTCCCGCCTGCGCGGGGCGCCCGGCCCCGCCTTGCCCGCGCCGTTTCCGCCGTCGTTCCTCCTGCCCAAGGCCCGGCCTCCGAAAAAGCCGAAGTGGATATTGGGCCTGGCCGTGACGACGATGCAGGAGCACGCGGCGGCCCTGCTCGAGGACGGGCGGGTCGCGGGCGCCGTCGAGGAGGAGCGGCTCTCCCGCATGCGCCACCACGGGCGCGCGGGCCCCACGCTCGCCGCCGATCCGACCTTGTGCCTTGAGGAGGTACTGTGCCGCCGCGCGGCCGGTGCCCTGCTGTCCGAGCGCGGCCTCACCCTCGACGACATGGATGTCATCGCCGTCAACGGCGTGCCCGCGCGCTATCGCCGCGCCTTCCGGGCCGATGACGACTCCGAGAGCGTCCCCGTCCTGCGCGCGGGCCGGGTGGTCTACGTGCCCCACCATCTCAGCCATGCCGCGTCGGCCTGGCGCCTCTCGGGCCAGACGGATTCCTGGGTGCTGAGCGTCGACGGACGCGGCGACCGGGAGACCGCGGCGGTGTTCCGCGGACGGCGCGGCCGTCTGCGCCGGGTCTCGGAGATCCTGAGCCTCACGGACCGCTCCATCGGAGGCGTCTACGAGACCGTGACCCGCCTCCTCGGCTTCGGAGCGCATGGCCAGGGCAGCGTCATGGCCTTGGCGTCGTTCGGCAATCCCGTCTACGATCTCGCTCCCTTCTTGTCTCGTCGCGGCCGGGGCGATTACATGATTCATGAGCGGGGGCTCGCGGCGCGCTTCAGATCGCTGGCCCGCGCGCCGGGGGGGGCCCTCACGCGGGGCCACAAGAATCTCGCGGCCTCGCTGCAGGCGGCCCTCGAGGCCCTCATCCTCGGCATGCTCAAGGACGCCGGAGTTCCGCGCGGAGCCGCGCTGTGCCTGGCCGGAGGGGTGGCTCTGAACTGCCGCCTCAACGAGCGGATCCGCCGTTCCTTCAAGCCGCGGTCGATGTTCGTGGTGCCCGCCGCCAACGACGCCGGCACGGCCCTCGGGGCCGCGCTCGAGGCGGCGGGGGCGGCGGCGACCTTGCCTCACGCCGCTCTCGGACCGTCGTTCTCCGAGGAGGAAGCGCGAGCGGCGCTGGAGAGCGAGGGCCTCGTCTTCGAGCGCTCAGCGTCGCTCGCCGCGGACGCGGCGGCGCTGCTCGCCGGGGGCGAGATCGTGTGCTGGTTCCAGGGACGCGCGGAGTTCGGCCCGCGCGCGCTCGGCTCGCGCAGCATCCTCGCCGATCCCCGCCGCGCGGACATGCACGCCCGCGTCAACCGCCTCAAGGACCGCGAGGCGTGGCGCCCGTTCGGGCCTTCCGTCCTCGCCGGCCGCGAGAGCGAATGGTTCGAGGACGGGTTCGACTCCCGCTTCATGCTCTTCGCGCGGCGGTTGAAGAAGGGCCGCGACGCGCGCGTCCCGGCCGTGGCCCACGTGGACGGCACGAGCCGTCCGCAGTCGGTGCACGCCGCCGCGGCTCCTCTTTATCACGCGCTCCTCTCGGAGTTCGAGGCGCGGACCGGCGTGCCGATGCTGCTGAACACCTCGTTCAACCGCCGCGGCGAGCCCATCGTCTGCTCCCCCGCGGACGCCGTCCGCGCATTCCTCGGCATGCCGGGGGCCGGCGTTCTGGCGCTCGGGCCTTTCCTCGCGCGCCGCGCGCCCGCCCGGCCGTCGGAGAGCGACGCCGCCTTGTCCGCTCACGCGGGCGGACGGCGCCTCATGCTGAGGCTCACCGCGCGCGACGACTGCGAGCAGGCCCACGCGCCGATCGCCGACATCGCGCACCTGCCCGACCGCTCCTGGGGCGATGCGCTGCGCGCGCTCGCCGCGGGACGCCGGGCCGCCTGCTCGGAGCTCGTGATCATGAGGGGGGAGGCGACGCTGCTCCCGGAGCTGCCGGCTCTGCTGGCGCGGGCGCGCGCGATGGGATATTCCTTCATACAGCTTCAAACGAACGCGCGCCGCCTCGCGCGCCTCGCGGAACTCGTCGACGCTTTCGAGGTCACGCTGTTCGCGGCCGACGAGACGACCCACGACGCCCTGACGGGCCGCCCCGGCTCGCTGCGGGAGACGCTCGCCGGCGTGCGTTCCGCCGTCGCGGCGGGCCGCGAGGTCGCGCTCAACGTTCCGGTGCTGCGGCGCAACTCGTCCCGCCTGGCCGCGACGGCGGCCCTCGCCGCCCGGCTGGGCGCGCGACGGATCCAGTTCTGCTTTCCCCGGCCGGTGGAGACGGCCGAGGGCTTGCGGGCCGGGGGCCTCGCCCGTCTGAGCGACGCCGCCCCGCGCGTGAGGGAGGCGCTGCGCGCCGCGCGGGCCGCGGGCCTCGCGGCGTCGACGGAGGGCGTGCCCTTCTGCCATCTGGACGCGGACCAGCGCTCAGGGCCCGACGCCGCCGAGAACTGGACGAGATTTCGCGTCGACGACCTGCATCGCCTGGAGGAGTCCCTCGATCCGGCCCGGCGCGGCTCGCGTCCCGAGTCGCCGGCCTGCCGTGGCTGCGCCGTCCGCGCCGAGTGTCCGCGCACGTGGGCGTCCTACCTCGCCCTGTTCGGCGGCGGCGAGCTGACCGCCATGACCTAAATCATAGACGAAGGTGCGGGGAGGCGACTAAACTAGGCCATGACCACCTCGCTGCTGCTCGCGGTTCTCCTCGCGTCGTCCGGCCCGGCGTTCGCGGGGGATTCCTCCGCCGCCGCCCGGCGTCTCTCGGCGCGCTGCGCGAGCATCCCGCTCGACATCGACGCGCTCCTCCAGGAAGCCCAGGCCCGCTCGGACATGGGCGTCATCGTCGACGGCGAACGCGGGGAGCTCTTCGACTACGCCGTGTGCCGCGACCTTCAGGGCGCGTCCGGCGTCTGCGCCGCGCTCGACGGCCTGGGGAAGACGTTCAAGGGCGGCTCGACGCATTGCCTCACCGTCGCGGCGGAGGCCCGGTTCGCGCTCGCGTCGCTGCGCGGGGGGGACTCGGCCTCCGCCTGCCGGGCCTTGCTCGCGCTTGACGGCGAGCGCGGAGCTTCCGCCGAGAGGGATTGCGCGGCCATGATCTCCTTGGTCAAGGGCGGCCCCTTGACCTGCGAGGCCCTGAGCTCCGCGGGGCTCGTCACCCCTCAGGATTCGTGCGACGACATCCTGACCTTCTGGTCGGGGGAGGCTCGGGACTGCGCGCGCTTCGCGCACGCGGGCGTCAAGCGCGACTGCCTCGCCCGCGCGGCTCTCGTGGCCGGCCTTCGCTCTCCGGCGCGCTGCGCGTCCTCGCCGGCGTGCCAGGCCCTCGTCTCGAAAGCTCCCGCCGCGTGCGACGGCGCCCGCGCGCGTTTCTCCGCCGCGCTCTGCGCGCGCGCCGCGAAGACCCTCGCCGAGGAGGAAAAGGCCCGGGCTCAGATCCCCGAGATGCGCCGCCTCGCGGAGCTGAAGGCCAAGGAGCAGACAGCCAAAGAGGCCACCGCCAAGGCCGAGGCCGCGGCCGCCGCCGTCCGGGCCGCGGCCTCGGCCGCAGACGCGAAGGGCAAGGCCCAGTTGGAGGCCGAGCAGCGCAAGGTGGCCCGCCTGGCTGCGGAGCAGGCCGCGAAGAAGGCCGCGGCCGAGGCCGCGGTGAAGGCCAAGAACGAGGCGGAGGCCAAGAAGGCGGCCGCCTCGAAGGCCAAGATCGAGCGGCAGATCAAGCCGCAGTTCGGGAAGGGCGCGCCGATGGAGGCCAACCCTCCCGAGGCGTTGGAGATCATCAAAGCGCTCGAGGAAGGACGCCCTCTACCGGCCGCGCGCAAGAAGAAACCGTCTCAGAGTCCGTCCCCGAACGAGTAGTTTTCGGGCCTGGCCGTTGCGTTGCAATGGCTCGATACATGCCCAGGACCCGCTGCGCCGCTTCCCATCAGCCCATCGACAGCGATGCGGCCCGCCTGCTGAAGCTTCTCGGGAGCCGCCGGTTGGCGTCGCTTCAAGCCGCCTTCGGAGGGCGGCGCCTCTGGATCCCCAAAGCGGGCAGCAACCTGCGCTGCTCGGTCTGCCGCTATCGCGATCAGTGCATCCGAACCTGGCGCGAGCAGGGGCTGAGCATCATCCTCATCGCCAAGCGCCTCGGGGTGTCCCCGAAAACCGTTTATCGGGTCCTGGGCGCCGTGCCTCCGAAGCCGCTCGATTCTTAATCGAGCCATAAAATAGCATGGCCCAGCCGTGGGGAAGCCGCTACCATACGGGAATCCCGTCCCGCCTATCGACCACCCCAGAGGAATCCATGTCCACCAACGCAGACGCCGAAATCTCATTCGAGCTCGATGAGTCGATCTATTCCCTGGAAGCCGTGCAGAACGCGTTGTATGTCTTCACCGGGCGCGCCTACGTGCGCGTCGAGCGCCTCGAGGCGGGACGGCTGAAGGTCGTGATGACGGTCAAGGCCGGGCAGCCGGCCGCGGCCCGCGTCGAGCTCAAGGGGGAGTTCGACAACGAGCTGATCCATCAGGCGCTCCGCCAGCGGATCTCGGCCTCGAATCAGAAGATCCGGGAATTCATCGTGACCAAGGCCCTGGTTTCGGCCCAGCCCGCCGCGCTGGTGGCGGCTTCGACGCCGGCGGCCGCCGAGGCCCCATGCCCTGAATGCGTCGAGGCTCCGGGCGCGCCGCCCGCGCCGCCGCAGATCGACGCGGCTCTCGAGAAGGAGATCGACCGCCTGCTCGCCGAGATCGAGGGCGGCGCCGCGGACGCCGATCCCCTCGGCGTCTCGGTGCCCTGGGAGGAGGCGTTCGGCTCCAAAGGAAAGGGGAAGGCGCCGGAGGCCGCCCCCAAGGCCAAGGCCCCGAAAGCGAAGGCCAAGGCGAAGCGCTCATGAGCGAGACCGCGGCGGCCGCGATCCCCGTTCTCGACGAGGTCAAGACCGGGCCCTTTCGTTTCCGGAAGGTGTCGGGCAAGATGCTGGTGACGAACGATCTCGGGCGTCATCACCTCCTCGACGAGGATCAGTTCCGGAGCTTCGTCACGGGCGCGCTGCTTCCCGGCGACGTCCTCTACGAAAAGCTCAAGACGGACGGCTTCATCCGCGATCAGATGGATTTCGACGCGATCGCCGCCGTCTGGGCGCGGCGCAATAAGTTCCTCTGGCAGGGCCCGACCTTGCACGTGATCGTGACGACCCTTCGCTGCAACCATCGCTGCCTGTACTGCCACGCCAGCGCGCTGGGCCTGGCCGACGCGACGACCGACATGACCGAGGAGACCGCGCGCATGGTCGTCGACCGCATATTCGAGAGCCCGAGCTCCGCGCTCACCATCGAGTTCCAGGGCGGCGAGCCGCTGGCGAACTGGCCCGTGGTCAAGTTCATCGTCGAGTACGCGGGCGAGAAGAACAAGACCGCCGGCAAGAGCCTCTGGCTGAACCTCGTCACGAACCTGAGCCTCATGGACGCCGATAAGCTGAAATGGCTGCTGGCCCGCGGCGTCAACTTCTGCACCTCCATCGACGGGCCGGCGGAGCTGCACGACCGCAACCGCCCCTGGAGCACGGGCGCCAGCCACGCCGAGGCGACGAAGTGGTTCAAGATCATCGACCGGAAGACCCGCGCCAAGATGTTCCGCATCGACGCGCTGCTGACGGTCACGCGCCTGTCGCTGGAGCAGCCCCGTGAGATCGTCGACGAGTACGCGGCCCTCGGCGCCCGCGGCGTGTTCCTGCGTCCCCTGAATCCCTACGGCATGGCGGTCGCCACCTGGAACAAGATCGGCTACGGCCCCGAGGAGTTCCTCGCGTTCTACGCGAAGGCCCTCGACCGCGTCCTCGAGATCAATCGCGAGCGGACCTTGCGCCGGCCGTTCTTCGAGCAGACCGCGCGGCTGTACCTGGCCAAGATCCTGACCGACGACGATCCGAACTACCTCGACCTCCGCTCGCCGTGCGGGGCGGGCATCGGGCAGATGGCCTACAACTTCGACGGCTCCGTCTTCACCTGCGACGAGGGCCGCATGCTCAACCGCATGGGCGACGACACTTTCCTCATCGGCAAGGCCGGCGAGGGAACCTACGCGGAATCCGCCGGCCATCCCGTCGTCCGGGCGCTGGCCGTGGCGTCCAACCTCGACAATCAGATCGAGTGCTCGAAGTGCGCCTACAAGCCCTACTGCGGCATCTGCCCGGTGCAATGCTACAAGGAGCAGGGGGACATCACCGGCCGCATGCCGACGAACTCCCGCTGCAAGATCAGCATGGGCGTGCTCGACATCCTGTTCGACCGCCTTCAGGATAAGAAGAACGAGAAGATCTTCCGCTCCTGGCTCAAGGTCAGGAAGGGAGAGGGCGAGAAGGTCGCCGCGCTGTATCAGCGAGGCTGAGGGGATCCCATGGAAGACAATGATAAGAAGAAGGACGACGTCTCCGGCGGGGAGATCATGCCGCGCGTCGCCAAGGACCTCTCGCGCTTCCTGACCAGTGAAGAGGGGAAGATCCTCAAGAAGGACGTGGTCAAGGCGGCCGCGGTCCTGGGCATCATCGGCGCGGCCATCATGCGCGCCGAGGACCTGCTGGCGCAGACCCAGCACACCAACGCCATCCACAACTCCGGGGGCGGAGCCACGCACGCCAGCCACAGCTCTCACGCCAGCCACGCCTCCCACGGAAGCCACGGCTCCCACGGCTCGCACGGCAGCCACGGCTCTCACGGGTCTCACGGCTCGCACGGCAGCCACGGGTCTCACGGTTCGCACGGCAGCCACGGCTCCCACGGCAGCCACGGCTCGCACGGAAGCCACGGCAGCCACGGCTCCCACGGCAGCCACGGGTCTCATGGCAGCCACGGATCTCACGGGTCTCACGGCAGCCATGCCTCGCACGGATCCCACGGCTCTCACGGCTCGCACGGTTCGCACGGCAGTCATGGCAGCCACGGTCAATGGTGAGGCGCTGCGCCGCCGGCGCGCCGGGCTGATCCGCCTGGCCCGGACCGCCGCGTCGGCGGTCCGCGCCGCGGGCGTGGACAAGGCCCGCGTCCGCGTCGTCCTCGACCTCGCCGCCGGCGCG
>JAUYSH010000013.1 GCA_030696455.1 Elusimicrobiota bacterium | reverse complement strand
CGCGCCGGCCGCGCCGTCGCGCGCCCCGGACGCGCCGCGCCCGGTCGACTCGGTGCGCGTGGAGCGGGCGGCCACCATGTTCGCCTCGCTCGACGGCTGGGCCACGGCCTACGAGCGCTACGGGCGCCGGCGCGCCTACTCCGCGGTCAAGGCCTTCCACGCCCATGTGCGCGAGGCCGTCGAGTCGCGGGGCGGCGTCGTCGTCAAGACCGAGGGCGAGACCGTGATGGCGACCTTCCCGTCGGCCGAGGCCGGGGTGAAGGCCGCCGCCGACATCCAGGCGCGGATGGAAGACCTTCGGACGGCCGCTCCGCTCGGACGCCTGTTCCGCCCTCGCGTCGGCCTCAGCTGGGGCCGTGTCATCCGCGAGGAGCGCGCCGGCGAGGTCGACTACTTCGGCAACACGGTCAACGCCGCGGCGAGGCTGATGAAGCTGTCCGGGGACGGCGAGGCGCTGATCGCCGGCTCGGCGGAGGAGGAGCCGGGCGTCGCCGCCCTGCTCGCGGCCGCCGCGCGCGAGAGCGCGCGCCTGAAGGGCTTCGAGGCCCCGGTGCCGGTCCTGCGCCTGAGGCCCGACCCGCTGCCCCGCGACGCGAAGGCCTCGGCGCGGCTGCGCGCGACGGCGGCGCAGGCGCGACGGGCTATCGTGCCGGCGCCAGACGGGCGATGACGTCCGTGAACTGGAACGGCTTCGTGATGTAGTGGTCGGCGCCGGCCGCGAGGCCCTCGGCGACCTCGGCGGGGTCCTTGCGCGCGGTGATCACGAGCACCGGCGGCATCTTCCCGGCGTCCTTGAGCTCCCGGCAGATATCGAGGCCGTCGCCGTCCGGCAGGCCCCGGTCGAGCAGCACCGCGTCGGGCAGGCCGCCCTTCAGGTGCGCGCGCGCCTCGGCGAGGCTTCCCGCGGTCTTCACCGTGAAGTTCTCGTTCTCGAGGATGTACCGGAGGAACTCCGAGATGTCTTCTTCGTCTTCGATCACCAGGACCCAGCTCATGAACGGAGTGTAGCCCCGGCCTCGCGATCCCTCATTACAGGATGGATAGGAATCGGTGAAAGCGCGGCAAAATCTCGGTAAAGGTCAGCGGCCTTTCAGGAGCTTGAGCCACAGCGACGAGACCAGGTAGTCGCCGATCTTCCCGCGCGGCACCCACTTCGCCTCGGGCGGAGGGGCGCCCTCGAAGGCCGCCTCGCGCAGCTCCACGGCCAGCGCGTGAAAAGTGATCGAGTGCGAGGCCTTGGCGAGCAGACGGCCGGGCGTCGCCGCCACGCTTCCCGCCATCGGCAGGCCCCAGAGGTTCTTGAGCAGGCGCTCCTTGTCCGAGCGCCGCCACAGCAGCACCTTGCCGCCGCGCTCGATCCACAGGCAGGTCCAGGCCACGGGCACCGGGGCGCGCGCGGGCTCGGGGAGGGGAAGGCGGTCCTGCAGGCCCTTGGCGAACGCCGCGCAATGCGCCGTCACCGGGCAGGCCCCGCAGGAGGGGGAGTCGGGCGTGCACACCGTCGCCCCGAGTTCCATGAGCGCCTGGTTCCAGTCGCCCGGGCCGGTCTTCGGCACGAGGCGCTCGGCGAGCGGCCACATCCTCGCGGCGAACGCCGGGTCCTTGGCCCGCCCCTTGAGGCCGAACAGGCGCGAGAACACGCGGATCACGTTGCCGTCGACGAGGGGGAACGGCTTTTGGAACGCGATCGAGAGGATAGCACCCGCGGTGTAGCGCCCGACGCCGGGCAGCGCCAGGACCGGCGCGAGCTCCGAGGGGAAGCGCCCGCCGTGGCCGGCGACGACGGCGAGCGCGGCGCGGCGCAGGTTGCGGGCGCGCGAGTAGTAGCCGAGGCCGGCCCAGTGCTTGAGCACCTCGTCCTCCCGGGAGGACGCGAGCGAAGCGACCGTCGGAAAGCGGCGCAGGAAGGCCTCGTACTTCGGCGTCACCGCGGCGACCGTGGTCTGCTGCAGCATGATCTCCGAGACCCAGACGCGATAGGGCGTCGGGTCGCGGCGCCAGGGCAGGTCCCGCTTGGCGCGGCGGTACCAGCTCAGCAGGCCGCGCCGGAGGCCCGCGTCGTTCATTCCTGGATGATGAGGTTGTTGAGGACGTGGTCGACGCCGCGCACGCGCGCGACGAGGCGGCGGATGACGCGCAGCTGGTCGCCGTTGGGCACGATGCCCGAGATCGTCGCGGCCCCCGCGTTGACGTCCACGGTCACGAACTTGAGGTCGAGGTCCGTGCGGCCGCGAAGCACGGACTCGATGCGGGCCTTGGTCGCGTGGTCGGAGAGGTCCTCTTCCTGCATGGTCCCTCGGCAGGCGGACGACCCCGCGGCCAAAGCGATGACGACGGCCAGGAGGAGGGGTCTCACGGGAAAATGATAACATTTCGACGCTTGCCCCGTCACTCGGCGCGACTCGTGCTCGCCACACGCAACGCTCACAAAGCGGCTGAAATATCACGTCTTCTCGGGGTCTCCGGCACGGGGATCGCCGCGCTCGACGCCTTTCCCGCCTTTCCCGAGACGATCGAGGACCGCGGCACCTTGGAGGGCAACGCCGAGAAGAAGGCCGTGGAGGCCGCGCGCGCCTGCGGGGCCTGGGCGCTGGCCGACGACTCGGGCCTGTTCGTCGCCGGCCTGGGCGGCGCGCCGGGGGTGCATTCCGCCCGGTGGGCGGGGCCGGGCTGCACTTTCGCCGACAACTGCGCGAAGCTGCTGCGCGAGCTCGAGGGCGCGACGGGGGCGCGGCGCGCCGCGTACTTCCGCACGGTCATCGCCCTCTCGGATCCCGAGGGCCGCGTCGAGTTCGCCGAGGGCCGCCTCGACGGCGTCATCGGGACGGCGCCGCGCGGCGAGGGCGGCTTCGGCTACGACCCTTTGTTCACGCTCACCGACGGCCGGACCTTGGCCGAACTCGAGCCCGACGAGAAGAACGGCATCAGCCACCGCGGCCGCGCCCTGCGCTCGATCCTTCCGCGCCTGCGGGCCTTGCTGGCCTCGGCGCTTTTGCTGCTCGGCGCCGCGCCGGCCTTCGCCGAAAAAACAGAGCCGGGGCAGCGGACGATCTGGGATCAGATCATGGCCGCGCAGGCGGTGCGCGGCATGCGCCAGGGCCACCGCTACATCGAGGACAAGCAGTACGACCTGGCGCTGCAGGAGATGCGCCGCGCCGTCGCGGCGGACCCGAAGAATCCCGTCGGCCACATGCTGCTCGGCGTCGCGCAGTACTGGAGCGGCCAGGTCGACGCGTCCATCCTGTCCTATGAAACGGCGCTCCGCCTCGATCCGAAAAGCGCGCAGGCCTACCTGCTGCTCGGCATCTCCCACGCGTGGAAGGGCGACGCGCCCTCGTCCGAGCGGGCCTTCCGCAAGGCGATCGAGCTCGAGCCGACCCGCGCCGACGCGCAGATGAACCTGGGCTCCATCCTCGAATCGCGCGGCGACGTGCCCGCGGCCTTGGAGCTGTTCCGCAAGGCCGTCGACCTCGAGGACAAGAACCCGCTTTACCGCTTTCAGCTCGGCCAGCTGTACCGCAAGCTCGGGCGGGACGCGGAGGCCGCGGAGCAGCTGCGCGAGGCCGTCAAGCTCGAGTCCTCCTATCAGGACGCCCTGCTCGAGCTCGGCTGCGCCGAGGAGAGGCTCAAGGAGGAGAAGGCCGCGATCTCGACGCTCAAGCGGGCGGTGAAGCTCAAGCCCGGCGACTCCGTGGCGCGCATGCGCCTGGCCCGCCTGCACCTGAAGAGCGCAGACCGCTCCCGCGCCCGCGCGGTGCTCGTCGACGCGTTCCACCTCACGCCGGAGGAGGGCGGCCCGGGCCTGCAGCTGTCGGTCGCCTACGCCGGCGGCAAGCGCGCGGCGCGTCCCGGGGAGCTCCCCGCGGACGCGAAGGCGCCCGAGCCGGAGCCGTCCGCGGAGGCCGATCCCCTGGCCGTCTTCGAGAAGAACCTGCGGCGCGTGCCGCTCGAGCAGGGCGCGATGATGAAGGTCGACGCCGTGTTCCTGCCCCGTCCCAAGCTCGTGCGCAGCGGCCCCGGCGAGGGCGGCAGCCTCAAGAAGGCGCTGGCGCGCGCGCACGACGGCGGACCGGGCGGAGAAGCCTCCCCGCAGGCGGTGCGCCGCGACTACGCCCTCAAGCCCGGCGACGCGCGCGCCCGCGAGGAGCAGGTGAAGCGGATCATGGACGACCTGCGCAAGACGATGCGCGAGGCGCCCGCCGACACGGACGCACGCCTCGGCATGAATCTGACCTTCACGCGTCCCGTGCCCGCCGGACGCGGCGACGCCGAGAGTCCGGCGAAGGTCAGCTTTCAGCCCCGCCAGGTCGGCAACGACATGGGCCTGTGGGTCATCGGCACGGGCTGGATGGCGCTCGTGGCGGAGGTGCTGCCGGAGAACGGGGAAAAGCCGGACCACCCCGAGGACGCCGACTGGTGGACGGCCACGGGCCTCGCCTACGCGGCCGTCGGCGAGGGCCAGCGGGCCGACAGCGCCTTCCGCCGCGCCTCCGAGCTCGACTCCGCCTCCGCGGCGGCCTGGCTCGGCCGCGGCGTCGCCTCCGTGATGATCGGCGACGAGACCGGCGCGATCGCGGCGCTGCGGCGGGCGCTCGAGATCTCGCCCAAGAACAAGGCCGCCAGCGACGGCCTGAAGTGGCTGTTGCGCCCCGCGGCCGCGCCGCCGGCCGGAGGAACGAAGTGAAGAAGGACCTGATGAAGTCGTTCGTGCGGCGCATCCATTTCGTCGGCGTCGGGGGCGTGGGCATGAGCGGCATCGCCGAGGTGCTCAACAACCTCGGCTACAAGGTGTCCGGCTCGGACGCGAGGTCCACGGAGACCACCCGCCGCCTGCAGGCCGCCGGCGTGCGCGTCTATGACGGACATTCGGCGGCGCAAGCCGCCGGAGCGCAGGTCGTCGTCGTCTCGTCGGCCGTCGCGGCCGCCAACCCCGAAGTCGCCTACGCCCGCAAGCGCGGCATCCCCGTGGTCTTGAGGGCTCAGATGCTGGCCGAGCTCGGGCGGATGAAGAAGACGGTCACGGTCGCCGGCTCGCACGGCAAGACCACGACCACCTCGCTGGTGTCCATGGCGCTCAAGGAAGCCGGCGCGGGCACGACGATGATCATCGGCGGCCAGCTCAAGAACATCGGCTCCAACGCCAAGCTCGGCGTCGGCGAGTATCTGGTCGCCGAGGCCGACGAGTCCGACGGCTCGTTCCTGTTCCTGACCCCTCTCGTCGCGGTGGTCACGAACATCGACAACGACCACATGGACCACTACAAGACCATGGACGCGCTCAAGGACGCGTTCGTGGCCCACCTGCAGCGCCTTCCCTTCTACGGGGCCGCCGTGCTCTGCCACGACGATCCGGTGCTGAGCTCCATCCGCTCCCGGGTGACCCGGCCGGTCGTGACCTTCGGCTTCGGCGCCGGGGCGGACTGGCGCGCGACCAACGTTCGTATGGGCAAGGATGGTTCGACCTGCGACGTCCTGCACAACGGCAAGAAAATATCAACGATGCACCTGCGCGTCGCGGGCCGCCACAACGTGTCGAACGCGCTGGCGGCGCTCGCGGCCGGGCACTTCCTCGGCTTCGACCTCAAGCGCCTCGCGCGCGGCTTGGCCGACTTCAGCGGCGTCGGGCGGCGCATGGACCGCCTGGGCGCGGCGGGCGGCGTCGAGTTCGTCGACGACTACGGCCACCACCCGACCGAGGTGCGCGCCACGCTCTCGGCGGTCGCGGGCCTGTGGAAGGCCGAGCGCGTCGTCGTGATCTTCCAGCCGCACCGCTTCAGCCGCACCAAGCTCCTCTCGCGCGAGTTCGGCTCGGCCTTCAAGGGCGCGGATCTCGTCTACGTGACCGACATCTACGCGGCGGGGGAGAAGCCTCTCCCCGGCGTCACCTCCAAGGTCATCGTGGACGCGATCCGCAGGACCGGCGTGAACGCGCGCGCGTTCCCCGGGGCGCTCGACGCCGCGCGCGACCTGCGCCCGGGAGACGTCGTGCTCACCCTCGGCGCCGGAGACGTGTGGAAGATCGGCGAGGACCTCTTGCGCCGGCGGCGCGGCGGCAGCGCGGCGGGGGTCTGACATGGGCGCGCGCTTAAGCCAGCACTTCCTGCGCGACGAAGGCGCCCGCGACGGGGTCGCCGGCCTCGCCAACGCGGGGCCCGGCGACCGCATCCTCGAGATCGGGCCCGGGCGCGGCGCGCTCACCGGGCGCCTGCTCGCCACGGGTGCCGCGGTGACCGCCATCGAGCTCGACGAGATCATCGCGGGCAAGCTCCCCGGCATGGTCGGCCCCGAGGCCGCGAAGAGCCTCACCACGATCAACGAGGACTTCCTGCGCCTCGACCTGAGCGCGCTCGAACCCGGGCCGTGGATCGTCGTCGGCAACCTCCCGTACGCGGTCGGCACGCCGATCCTGCAGCGGCTGCTGACCTGGGACCACTGGAGCCGCGCGGTCCTCATGTTCCAGCTCGAGGTGGCCGAGCGGATCGTCGCCAAGCTCGGCGGGGCCGACTACGGCCTGCTGTCGCTGTCGGTGCTGGCCCGCGCGGACGCGGAGCTGGCCTTCGAGGTGCCGCGCGAGGCGTTCATGCCGATCCCGAACGTCGAATCGGGTGTCGTCATCCTGACGCGCCGGGAGCCGCCGCGCCTGCCCGCGGCCGAGGAGAAGGCGTTCTGGCGCCTGGCCAAGCTCGCGTTCTCCCAGCGCCGCAAGATGGCCGCGGGCGTGCTCGCGAAGGCTATCGGCCGGTCGCGCGCCGACGTGGACGCGGCCTTCGTCGCCGCGGGCGTGGGCGCCGCGGCGCGCGCCGAGGAGATCCCGTTCGACGCCTGGCGCGCGCTCGCGCGCGCGTTATGTCCCTGAGACGCTGGGCCTGGGCCGGCCTCGCGGCCGCCCTGCTCGGCGCGGCCGGGCTTCGCGCCGGCCTCACGCTCCACCGCTACTACGACACCGACGAACTCGTGCATCTCCACGCGGCCCTGCTCGTCGCTCGCGGCAACCTCCCGTTCCGCGACTTCTTCGCGCATCACGGCCCGCTGTTTTGGGCGGCTTTGGCTCCCGTCGTCGATCCGCCGCACGACCCCGAGGCCAAGGCGCTCGCCGGCCGCCTGCTCGTCTCGCTCTTCTGGCTCGGGTCCTTGCTGCTCGTCGCCCGTCCGCGCCGCGGCGCGTCCCCGCTCGAGGGCGTCCTCGCCGCCGCCTGGCTCGCGGCTTTCAGCGCTTTCGCGCTGAAATCCCTCGAGATCCGTCCCGACGTCCCGGGCATGCTCCTCGTCCTCGGCGCCGCGTACGCCCTGACCCGCCCCGGGCGCGAATCGGGCCCCGTCGCGGGCCTGCTCCTCGGGCTCGCGCTGTGGTTCACCCCGAAGGCCGCGTTCCCCGCGGCGGGGCTGCTGCTCGGCGCGGCCTGGCGCCTCCCGGCGAAACAGCGCGCGCGCGTCCTCGGCGGCGCCGCGCTGGCCGGGACCGTCGTCGCGGCCGCCGTCCTCGCCTATTTCGCGGCGCGCGGCGGCCTGGGAAAACTGTGGTCGTACTACTTCCTTTACAACGCGGGCTTCCCCGGCGCGGGCGTCGCGTGGAGCGCGACGCTCAAGCCGTCCCTGCTCTCGGATCCGCTCATGTGGGCCGCCGGCCTGTGGGGCCTGCGCCGCTGGCGCGACCGGCCCGAGGAGGCGGGGGCGCTGATCGCCGCTCTGGCGGGGCTCGGGGTGACGCCTTCGGCCTACCCTCAGCATCTTTTGTTCGTGGCGCCGTTTTTGGCGGGGTTTGCCTCCCGCGAAGCGCTCCTGTGGGCGAAGACTCGCGATCGCGGACTCGTCCTGGCTACGGCGCTCGCGGTCTCTTTCCTGGTTCCAGCGGCGCACGCGGTCGGGCTGATAAGATACGGAAACGCCGTTCAGAAAGAACGCTGGCGCTGCGCGACGGATCTGCTTCCGAACGGAGCGGCGGTCTGGGACTCATGGTCGGGCGATTCTTTTCATAGGCCTCATGCCGCTTTTATATGGTTCATACCCGAGGACAGTCAAAAGTATTACGAGCCTTCGATCATCGAGAAGCAATACGCGGAGGCTTTGGCTTCGCCTAGGACTCGAGCCGCGGTGAGGTGCGTCTCATGCCTCGAAAGATTGCCCAAGGGCGTTACGGAAACGTTCGATCGGTATTTTGAGCCATCAGGGTGTGGTCGTTTGTGGGTAAGGAAACGGGGCGTATGAAGGTCCGTCATAACGAGTCCACAATCGTTGCCGTTGCGGTATCCGTTGTCGTTTTCTCTGTCTTTTACGCCGCGTCGCCCCCCGCGAGCTTCCTCCAGTGGGACGACGCGGCGAATTTGCTGACCAACGACAAGTGGCGGGGATTGTCGTGGGACCATTTGAAGTGGATGTGGAGCACTCGCCATTATGGTCCGTGGCAGCCATTATCATGGTTTTCCTGGGCCGTCGACTTTAAGCTTTGGGGGCTCGATCCGGACGCGTTCCGGCGAACAAATATCACGCTCCACGCCATCACCGCCGGCCTTTTCTTTTTAGCGTGCCGTCGATTGCTCCCGCGCGAGTCCTCCACGCAGTTGCCGTTAGGCGCCGCAGGCGCCGCGCTGTTCTTTGCCCTTCACCCGTTGCGGGTGGAGTCGGTGGTGTGGATCACGGAACGACGCGATGTGCTTTCCGGATTGTTCGCCGTCGCGTCGATTTTAGCCTGGTTCCACGACCGGCGCTTCTTGTCGGCGTTCGCCTTCACGGGCGCCGTGCTTTCGAAGGGAACCTCGATAGCGGTTTTGCCGTTCATATTCTTTATCGAGGTCTTCCTCCGGCGCCAGCCCGCGCTCAAGACCGTCGTGAGCCTGCTTCCGCACGCGCTCATCGGGATTTTTGCGGCGGTCAAAAATTTGGGGGGATTTCAAACCGGGGATCTGCGGGGGTTGGATCTGGGCGCCGTGGACCGGGTCCTGGTCTCTTTGTCGGGGGGCTGGTTTTATTTGAGTAAGACATTCTTGCCGTTCAATCTTTCTCCGTACTACGCCTTACCTTTGAACGTCAACGACATACGACTGGGATCGTACCCGGGAGCATTATCAGCGCTGCTCGTGACGGGGCTTTGTTTTCACCGGCGTGTGCGTGCGTGGGCGGTCCCGGTTTGGTTCGCTTACCTGCTCGCGCTGGCCCCCGTGTCCGGATTGCTTCAGAACGGACGGCAGGCGGCGGCGGACCGCTATTCCTATCTCGCGTGCATGCCCTTCGCCGTGGCGTTCGGATTCATGTTGGAACTGCTCGAGGTTCGCCGGCCGCGTGCCGCGGCCGGCGTTCTGCTGATCGTATCGATGGCTTTGGGAACGGCGACGGCATTGCAGGCGCGTCATTGGAGAAATGACATAACCTTGTGGACTCGCGCGGTAAGCATTATGCCGACCGCCTACCTCCCGAACTCGAACCTTTCCGTGGCGTTGCTTGTCGCTGATCGCGGCGACGAGGCGATCCCTCATCTGATGGCCGCGATCGCGCTGGAACCCCGCGACGCGGAGGCGCGCGTGAACCTCGCGTCGATCCTGGCGAAAAAGGGGGAATACGCCGCGGCCATAAGACTTTTCGAAGAAGTCGTCGCGCTTCGCGCGAACGACGCGTCATTCGCGTCGGCCCGGTACAACCTCGGGGTCCTGCTCATCCGCGCCGGCCGAAAAGAACACGGCGCTTAAACGTTAGGGCCGAACCTTCGCCAAGAGCCGGTCCGCTTCGGTCTCCAGGTTCTGAGCGTTCGTATCGACGTCACGCGAATTCCTATCGATATCCATAGCCTCGAACGTGTACCCCGCCCGCTGGAAGTCCCAGTACGCGAAGCGCGCGTCCATCGCGAACCAGTTCGTGTCGCTCTTGAGCCGGCGCGCGGCGTCGAGCAGGCGCGTGGCGGCGGGGACCAAAGTCTCGTCCTTCTCGGCCGAGGAGGCGAGGAAGCGCAGGTCGTTGAGGCGCCACTGGGCGTCGCGGGAGAGCTGGGCGAGGTCGCGCGTCAGGCGCTGGACGTCCCAGCGCAAAGACGGGTCGCTGGGCTGGCCGGGCTGTCCGGGGCGGCCGGGCTGGGCGTTGCCCTGGCGGCGCAGGCGCTGCTGCAGCCAGCGCAGGTCGTCGCGCATGCCCGAGATGTCGCGGCCGTAGCGCTCGAGGTCCCAGGTCATGGCCGAGATCTGCGGGCCGGAGCTCGCGCCCTTCGCCTGGACCTGCGCGGCGCGCAGGGCGGCGACGGACGCCTGGAGCTGGGCGGCGGAATGCTCGAACGACGGGATCGCCGGCTTCGCCGATGCGGTGACGGCGGAAAGCACCAAGACTGCGGACAGGATTCGGACCATTAGACCTACCTCCTCGCCGGGCCCTTGGACCCAGTGCCGCGATTCTACCGCGGCGCGGAGGTCGAAGTCAAGACGGCGGGCAAGGTGAAGTTGAACGCGGAGCCCACGCCGGGGAGGCTCTCCACCCAGATGCGGCCGCCGTGCGCCGTGACCAGGCCCTTGCAGATCGACAGTCCGAGCCCCAGGCCTTTGCGCTTCTGGACGTTGTCGCGCGTCTGGTAGAAGCGGTCGAAGAGCATCGGCAGCTCGTCGGCGGGTATGCCGGGACCGGTGTCGATGACGCTGAACCGCACGAACTCGCCGTCGCGCTGGGCGGTGCAGTCGATCGTGCCGCCCTGGGGCGTGAACTTCAGCGCGTTGCTGAGCAGGTTGCCCAGCACCTGCAGCACGCGGCGCGGGTCGGCGTTCACGAGCAAGGTGTCGCCGATGGGGCTGCGCCAGCGCAGGCGCACGCCGCGGCGGGCGGCCTCGAGCTCCACCGACTCGACGGACTCCTGAAGCAAGGTCGCGCCCTCGTACGGGCGCGTTTCCACTCTGAAGCCGTCGGACTCCAGGCGCACCGCCTCCTGCAGATGGTCGACGAGGCCGATCAAGCGCTCGGCGTTGGAGAGGATCGCCTTCAGCCCCTTTTGGATCTCCTCGGGAGCGGCCTTCTCCTTCGTCAGGTAGGAGGCGTAGCCTTGGATCACCGACAGGGGGTTCTTGAGCTCGTGCGCCACGTCCTGCATGAGGCGGGTCTTGGCGTCGAGCGAGTCCTTGAGCTCGGCGAGTCGTTCGTGGGCGCTCATAAGGTGAGTAACTTGATTGTAGCACGGTTTGGAGGCTTTTTGGTACGATGGGGGGATGATAGACACCTCCCAGTTCCGCAACGGCCTCGTGTTCGAAGACGAGGGCCAGATCCTTCAGATCATCTCCTTTCAGCATCACCGGAAATCGCAGTCCGCGGCCGTCTACCGGACGACCTTGCGCAACCTCGCCAACAACGCCGTCATGGAGCGCTCCTATGCCTCCGGCACGAAGTTCCGCGACGTCCCCGTCACCAAGCGCGAGAAGACCTACAGCTACGACGAGGGCAGCAGCGCCGTGTTCATGGACAACGAGACCTACGAGCAGATCCACTACCCGAAGGAGCTGCTCGGCGACCAGGTGAAGTTCCTGCGCGAGAACATGATGGTCCTCGCCGTCTACGTCGACGACAAGCTCACCGGCATCGAGCTCCCCGCCAACGTCGTCCTCACCGTGACCTCCACCGTCCCCGGCGTCAAGGGCGACTCCGTCTCCAACATGGTCAAGCCCTGCACCCTCGACACCGGCCTCGAGATCAACGTCCCCTTGTTCGTGAAGGAAGGCGACAAGATCCGCGTCGACACCCGCACGTCGTCGTACGTCGAGCGCGTCAAGGAATGATCAAGGGCGTCATCTTCGACATCGACAATACTTTGACCGACTTCATGAAAATGAAGCGGTCGGCGGTGGACGCCGCCGTCGAGGGGATGATGGACGCCGGCCTGCCCGGCAAGAAGGAAGACCTCGTCACGGAGTTCTTCGAGCATTACTGGAAAGAGGGCATCGAGGACCAGAAGATCTTCGACAAGATCCTCAAGGCCAAGCTCGGGCACATCGACTATAAGATCCTCGCCAGCGGCATCCTCGCCTACCGGCGCTCCAAGAACGGCACGATGACTTTGTACCCGCGCGTCAATCAGACCTTGATGGAGCTCATGAAGATGGGCATCAAGCTCACGGTCCTGTCCGACGCGCCGAAGATGGAGGTGTGGCTGCGCATCGTCAGCCTCGGCCTGCATCACTACTTCGACGAGATCATCACCTCCGAGGACTTCGGCGTCAAGAAGCCCGACCCCAAGCCTTTCCGCAAGGCCCTGGAGGTCCTCGGCACCAAGCCCGAGGAGACCTACATGGTCGGCGACTGGCCCGACCGCGACGTCAAGGGCGCCAAGGCCGCCGGCATCCGCGCGGTCTGGGCCAAGTACGGGGACACCTTCGGCACCAAGGAGTCCGGGGCCGAAGTCGACATCGAGGACATCTACGAGGTCGTCGGCATAATTAAGAAGGAGAACGGGGCCGGCTGTGCTTAAGCGCGCCGGGGCCGCCCTTGTTCTTGCGCTGATCTCAGTCCCCGCGCGCGCTTTGGAGACGGAGACGCTCATGCGCCCGTCCGCCGTCGGCGTCGCTCGGCCCGTCACGGTCGTCAAAGGGCAGCTCATCGTCAAATTCTCCACGGGGACCGGCTCCGTCCAGCGGGACAACGCGCTCGCCGTCCTCGGAGCGACGGGCTCGTCCCCGGTCGGAAGCCAGGGCTGGCAGTTGATCCAGTTGGCCCCCGGCCTCACCACCGCCGAAGGCCTTCAAAGGGTGGCGGGCCTCACGCCTATCGTCGACGTTCAGCCGAACGCCGTCTATAGCTTCAATCGCGTTCCAAACGACACCTTGTTCGCGTCCCAGTACGGCTTGGACCAGATCAACGCCAAGGGCGCGTGGGATTACGACATAGGGCAGACGAACACGACGACGATCGCGATCGTCGATTCGGGAATCAGCGGGACTCATCCGGAATTGAGCGGCAAAATGGCCGGCCTCTCCCATCGTTTTTGCAACGCGGCCTCCTGCGCGACGGTCGACGCTCCGACGGTGGCGTGCAATCACGCGACGCGCGTGGCCGGAATCGCCGCCGCCTCTTCCGACAATTCCAGCCAGATCGCCGGGGTCTCCTGGGGCGCCAAGCTCTTGTCCCTTCGGGTTTTCGCCGCCGGAACCTGCACGGCGGACTGCGGCAATGTCACCCCGAATTCCTGCACGACGACGGATGCCGCCATCGTCAACGCGATCGCTCACGTGAGGACCTTGGTCGGAAATCCTCTTTACGGCCGGCTCGTGATCAATATGAGCTTGGGCGGCGCGGGCGCTTGCGCCGCGGGAACCGCCGCCGAGATCGCCGGCGCGGTTTCCGACGGCATTCCGGTCATCGTTTCCGCCGGCAACGACGGCGGAGCGGTGAATTCTCCGGGAAATTGTCCTGCGGCGACTCCGGTCGCCGCCACGGATTCCTCGGGAGGCATCGCGTCGTTCTCGTCGCGGGGGCCCGAACTGGCGGCCAACGGGCTCGCCGCGCCCGGCTCTTTCGTCCTTTCGACCGATGTCGGCGATGGCACCGTCAACGGCATCAGCGGCACCTCGTTCGCCGCGCCCCATGTCGCCGGCGCCGCCGCGCTGATCTTGTCGGGAAAGCCGGCATTCACCGAATCGCAGGTCATTTCGACGCTTCGGCAATCAGCCGATCCCGTCGGCCTCGGCGCATCCTCGGTCTTCAAGACCGCGGGCGGGAACTCCTTCGGCGCCGGCCGCCTGAACGCCTTCCTCGCCATGCAACTCGCGATCAAGGGGCAACTCGCGGATTTCCAAGGCGAGGAGAAAGTCGTCGCGTTTCCCAACCCTTATCGGGGAGGCACCCACCAGAATATCACCTTTGCGTTTCCGCCCTCGCTCCAGGGATCGACAAACGTTTCAATCAAGATTTACACCCTGGACGGCGCATTTGTTCGCGAACTCAACAGTCTCACCTGGAACGTGAAGAACAGCGAGGGGCAGCCCGTCGCCTCGGGGACTTACGTCTATGTCGTGTCCGCCTCTCAGGGCACGAAGTCCGGCCGCTTCTCCGTCCTGCGCTGAGAATCCCGACTGTTTCCGGAAACAGTCGGGCGTGGAATCAAAGAGCGTTTTCTTCGACCGCCTTTTTCATTTCGCAATCCTTCGACGAGGGTTTTGATCAAGTTCCTGCTCAAAACCACAGAGGGAGGAATCAATACTCAAAAAGGCGGCTCGGTCCCCGGCGGACGTCCGCGCCCTCAGCCGGCCCACGGGTCGTGAACCGAGACGCCGCAGCGCGCGAAATCCTTTACGTTGCGCGTGACGACCGTGAGATGATGGACGACGGCGGTCGCCGCGATCAGGCTATCCATGACGGGGAGCGGCTCGCCGCGCGAGGCGGCCCGCGCCTGCAGGCGCCCCCATTCGCAGGCCACCTCCAAGTCCACCTCGAGAATCCGCCCGTCGAAACGGAGCATGAGCTCCTCGTCGACCCAATTGCGAAGCCGGTTCTTGCGCGGCCCGTCAGGAAGGAGGGCGATGCCTTTGTGGAGCTCCCCGAAAATCAGCACGCTCAAAAAGAGCGTCCCTTCCTCGCGTTCGTCGATCCACCGGACCACCTTGGCCTCGGGCTTGGGCCGGACGAGCTCGGACACGGCGCTCGTGTCGAGGAGATACTTCACAAATGGACGTCCCGGCCCGTGTCGCGGCTGCGGTCAAGGCTCAACGGCTGGCCGTGCAGGGGGGAACGCGCGAAAAACTCGGACAGCCGGCGTCCGGCGCCCTTGATGCGCTGGTAGTCCTTGACCGACAGAACGACCACTGTCGGCTTCCCGTGCCGCGTGATGGTCTGTGGTCCGCGCCGCACGGCCAGGTCGACGACATGGCTGAGGCGGTTCTTCGCCGTCTGAAGCTGCCAATCGGAAGACATGATATCCCCCCTGAATATAGCTAGACAGTCTAGACCTATTGTAACAGGCGACTCATCGACTGTCAAGGCCGATTCTCCGGGGCGCTGAAGGTCCTCCTTATTCCTTTCGCAATCCTTCGAGGAGGGACGGGCAAAATAAGTAGAATGCTTTTACTCGCGTGGATAAGGCATTTTTGATAGCTTTTAATCGGACGCAGGCCAAGCCGGTCGCCGTCCGCGTGCTCAAGGCGGACACCCCGGCTTCGCGCAGCCAAGGCCTGCTCGGCCGCGAGTCCCTGGCGGCCGACGAGGGCCTCTGGATCGTGCCGTGCCCGATGATTCACACGTTCTTCATGAAATTCCCGATCGACGTCCTCTTCCTCGACGCGGATCTCACGGTCCGCCGCGTGATCGAGGACCTGCGCCCGTGGCGGCTGTCGCCGTGGGTGCTGTCGGCGCGCAGCGTGTTGGAGCTCCAGGGCGGCGTGCTCAAGGGCTCGGTGCGCGTCGGGGACAAGCTCGAGATGAGGAAATCATGAAAGAAGCGCCGAAGGCGGCTTTGCCGGAGTTCCCGACGCCGTCGGGCATCGAGATGCAGCGCTACTACGGCCCGGACACCGTGACCCCCGGCGAGCTGGGGCATGCCGGCGAGTATCCTTTCACGCGCGGCATCCAGAAGACCATGTACCGCGGCCGCCTCTGGACGATGCGCCAGTACGCGGGCTTCGGCACCGCGCGGCAGACCAACGAGCGCTTCCGCTGGCTCCTCGAGCAGGGCCAGACCGGCCTGTCGACCGCGTTCGACCTGCCGACCCAGATCGGCCTCGACGCCGACGACCCCAAGGCGAAGGGCGAGGTCGGGCGCGTCGGCGTGCATATCGGCACGATCGACGACATGGAGCGGCTCTTCGACAAGATCCCGCTCGACAAGGTCTCGACCTCGCTGACCATCAACGCGACCGCCTCCGTCCTGCTCGCCTTCTACGTCGCAGTGGCCAAGAAGCGCGGCGTTTCCTTAGGGGCGCTGAAAGGAACGCTCCAGAACGACATCCTCAAGGAGTTCATCGCGCGCGGGACCTACGTCTTCCCCGTGACGCCGAGCCTGCGCCTGTGCGCCGACACCATGGAGTGGTCGTTCAAGAACACGCCGCAGTTCCATCCCATCTCCATCTCCGGCTACCACATCCGCGAGGCCGGCTCAGACGCCGTGCAGGAGCTCTCGTTCACCTTCGCCAACGCCGTCGTCTACATCGACAGCCTCGTCAAGCGCGGCGTTCCCATCGACGCGATGGGGCCCAAGCTCGCGTTCTTCTTCGGCTGCCACAGCCACTTCCTCGAGGAGATCTCCAAGTTCCGCGCCGCCCGCCGCGTCTGGGCGCGCGTGATGAAGGAAAAGTTCGGCTCGACGGACCCCAAAACCCAGTCGCTGCGCTTCCACGTGCAGACCTGCGGCTCCACGCTGACGAGCCAGCAGCCGCTCAACAACGCGATGCGCGTGGCCTGGCAGGCGATGGCCGCGGTCCTCGGCGGCGCCCAGAGCCTGCACACCAATTCCTACGACGAGGCGCTGTCCCTTCCCTCCGAGGAGAGCGCGTCGCTGGCGCTTCGCACCCAGCAGATCCTGGCCCACGAGACCGGCGTGACCGACACCGTCGATCCCGTCGCCGGCTCCTGGGCCATCGAGTCCCTGACGAGCGAGCTCGACGCGCGCGTGAGCGCCAAGCTCGCGGCGATCGAGGCGGAGGGCGGCATGCTCAAGCTCATCGAGGGCGAGGCGCCCCAGCGCGAGATCCAGGAGGCCTCCTACCGGTGGCAGCGCGACGTCGAAGAGGGGCGGCGCAAGATCGTGGGCGTCAACGCCCTGAAGGTCGACGAGAAGGATTCGACCTCCGCCAAGCGGCTGAAGGTCTCGCCCAAGCTCGAGCAGGATCAGATCAAGAGCCTCAAGGCCTTCCGCAAGTCCCGCGACTCCAAGGCCGCGCTCGCTTCGCTCGCGCGTTTAGAAAAGGCCGCGAAGTCCGCCGATCAGAACCTCTTCCCGCACATCCTACATGCCGTCGAGTCGCGCGCCACCCTCGGCGAGATCTTCGGGACCCTGCGTTCCGTCTTTGGAGAATATCATGGCGGTTAAAGGCCTGCAGCGCCGCAAGACGGTCTCGGAGGTCCTCGCGGAGCGCAAGCTCCTCGACGCCGATCAGCTCAAGAAGGCCGCCGACGAGTCCGCCCGGTCCGGCAAGAGCTTCCAGCAGGCCGCCATCGACGCGGGCTTGATCGGCAAGGCGCAGCTGCTCAAGGCGCTGTCGGAGGACTGGCAGGTCAAGGCCGTCGACCTCCTGCAGATGGACGTCGACGCCGAGACGGCCAAGATCATCCCCGAGGCCGTCGCCCGGCGCCACGTCGCCATCCCGTTCGCCAAGGAGGAGAGCGTGCTGTTCGTCGCCATGGCCGACCCGCGCGACTTCTTCGCCTCCGAGGACATCCAGCTGCGCACCGGCCTCGAGATCCAGCCCTACCTCGCCCTGCCGACCGACATCCTCGCCGCGCTCGACGCGTCCTACGGCCGCGGCGAGGGCGAGGCGCTCAACCGCCTGATGACGGACGTCGCCAAGAACGAGGCGCAGGCGGTCCCCGACGGCGAGGGCATCGAGGTCCAGAAGGAAGCGCCGAAGTCCGACATCAGCGAGGTCGATGCCTCAGCGCCCGAGGTCGAGAAGTTCGTGAACGCGATCATCCTGACCTGCATGTCGATGAAGGCCTCTGACATCCATATAGAGCCGTTTGAGGATCCGACCGGCAAGACCTCGAAGATCAACCTGCGCTACCGCGTCGACGGCATGCTCCTGCCTGGGACCTTCTCCGTGCCCTGGAGCTACCGCAACGCGATCGTCGCGAAGATCAAGATCATGACGAACTCGATGAACATCACCGAGCGCCGCATCCCGCAGTCGGGACGTATTCAGATCCTGGCGCAAGGGAAGCCCATCGAATTCCGCGTCGAGATGGTGCCGACCGTCTTCGGCGAGTCGTGCGTCATGCGTATTCTCGACCGCGCCAGCGTCCAGGTCGACATCATGAAGATGGGCTTTCTGCAGGACACGCTGGACAAGCTCCTGGGTCTTTTAAAGGGCATCGGCGGCAAGAAGAACTTCGGCCTCATCGTCGTCTGCGGACCGACCGGCTCGGGTAAATCGACGACCCTGTACGCCTGCCTCAACCACATCAACCGTCCCGATATCAAGATCCTGACCGCGGAAAACCCGGTCGAGTACAACCTCGACGGCCTCATCCAGGTTCCCGTCAACCCGGATATCAAGCTCGGCGGCGACAAGAAGTTCGACTTTGCCGCAGCGCTCCGCTCCTTCCTGCGCCTCGACCCCGACGTCATCATGGTCGGCGAGATCCGCGACGAGGAGACCGCCCACATCGCCATGGAAGCCGCGATGACCGGCCACTTGGTGTTCTCGACCATCCACACCAACGACGCCGCCTCGACGATCTCGCGCCTGACCGACATGGGCCTGCCCGCCTTCATGGTGGCCACGACGATCAAGGCCGTGCTCGCCCAGCGCCTCTCGCGAAGGCTGTGCTCCTGCAAGGTGCCGCATGATCCGACGCCGGAGGAGATCAAGATCTTCGAGGAGAACAAGGTGGAGCTCCCGAAGGGGATCAAGCTCATGGGCCCGCCGAAGGGCGGCTGCGAGAACTGCAAGACCCTCGGCTACAAGGGCCGCGTGGGCATGCACGAGATCCTGATCATGTCCGACACTTTGCGCACTTTCTGCCTCAAGGACGTCGCCGCCGACAACGTCCGCCGGGAAGCGATGAAGGAAGGGATGCGCCTGATCGTGCAGGACGGCCTGGAGAAGGTCAAGCTCGGGCTGACGACCTGCCGCGAAGTCATCGGAGGCACGGACTAGCCATGGCACAGACCAACGCGAACGCGGCCGGGCCGGACATGAATGTCGACTTGGCGCTCGAGCTCTTCTCGATCGCCGGATCGCTGAACTCCACCCTCGACCTCGACTTCCTGCTCCAGAAGATCGGCGCCGCGGCCGAGCAGCTGCTCGACTCGGAGGCGAGTGCGATCATGCTCGTCACCGACGACAAGAAGCACCTGTTCTTCCGCGTGGCCTCCGGCGCGCACGCCAAGGCGCTCAAGACGATGACCTTGCCGATCGGCCAGGGCATCGCGGGCTGGGTCGCCCAGGAGCGCCAGCCCCAGGTCGTCAACGACACCCGCAGCGACCCCCGCTTCGCCGGAAAGTTCGACAAGGCCTCGGGCTTCGTCACGCGCTCCTTGCTGTGCGTGCCGATGATGTTCCGCGGCGAGCTCGTCGGCGTCGTCGAGGTGCTCAACAAGCGCGAGGGCGGCTACGGCGAGGGCCACATCGGCCTGCTGTCGAGCCTGGCCAACCTCGCCTCGGTGGCGATCGTCAACGCGAAGATCATGTCCGAGCAGAAGAACTTCTTCTCGCACGTGCTCGAGCTGCTGACCGCGTCGATCGAGACTTCTAGGCCCGGACTTGAGGACTACCCGGTGCGCGCGGCGAAGCTCGCCTGCGCGATCGGCCGCGCCCTCGAGGTCGAGGAGTACGACTACCGCATGCTCTACTACGCGGGGACCCTGCACAAGATCGGCTACGTCGCGTTCAAGAGCCCGCGCCTGCTCGCCGACCTCGGCGTGACCAGCGCGTCGGATGAGATGCTGCCCGCGTTCTCGGCGCGCATGCTCGAGGGCATCAAGATGCTCGACGGCGCGATTCCCATGATCCGGCATCATAAGGAAAACTTCGACGGCACCGGCTACCCGGGCAAGCTCAAGGGCGACGACATCCCTTTGGGCGCCCGCATCCTCGGTCTCGTCGTGAAGATGGAGGAGCTGCGCTCCGCGGGCCTGCGCGACGCCGCTCTCGGAGCGCAGGCCATCAAGGAGGCCCGCGCCGGCGCGGGCACCCGCTTCGATCCGAAGATCGTCGACGCTTTCGCCGCCGTGCTCGAATCTCAGGGGGGAACGTGGTAATGGACAAGCCGCTTCGAGTTCTCATCGCCAAGCCGGGCCTCGACGGTCACGACCGCGGCGCCAAGGTCATCGTGCGCGCCCTGCGCGACGCCGGTTTCGAGGTCATCTACACCGGCATCCGCCAGACGCCGGAGATGATCGCCGCGGCCGCGATGCAGGAGGACGTCGACGCGGTCGGCCTGTCGCTTCTCTCGGGCGCCCATCTGACGTTGTTTCCCGCCATCTGCAAGGAGCTCAAGAAAAAGGGCCTCAAGGACGTGCTCGTGTTCGGCGGCGGCATCATCCCCGACGAGGACATCCCCGTGCTCAAGAAGGCGGGCGTCGACGGGGTCTTCGGCCCCGGCACCCCGCTGCAGACCATCGTCGACTACCTGAAGGGGAAGCTGGCCGTTGCGAGGTGAAATCTCGCCGTTAGAGCTCGTCAAGCGCGTGCGCCGCGGCGATCACGCGGCGGCCTCGCGCGCCTTGACCGCCGTCGTCAACGATGCCCCCGGCTCCGAGGCCCTCGCCAAGGAATTCTTCAAGGCCTCCGGCTCCGCCCAGAAGGTCGGCGTCTCCGGCCCGCCCGGCGCCGGGAAATCCTCGCTCACCGGACGCCTCATCGCCCACTACCGCGCCAAGAAGCTCAAGGTCGGCGTCCTCATGGTGGACCCGTCCTCCTCGATCTCCGGGGGGGCGTTTTTGGGCGACCGCCTGCGCGTCATGGAGCACGCCGTCGACCCCGGCGTGTTCATCCGCTCGCTGGCCTCCCGCGGCATGATCGGCGGCCTGACCTACGCGATCTTCGGCGCGATCCACGTCCTCGAGACGCTCGGCTGCGACAAGATCCTCGTCGAGACCGTCGGCACCGGCCAGGACGAGGTCGAGATCGCCTCGGTCGCCGACACCGTCCTCTACGTCACCACGCCCGCGATGGGCGACGAGATCCAGGCGATGAAGGCCGGCGCCATGGAGATCGGGGACATCTTCGTGGTGAACAAAGCCGATCTCGCCGGCAAAGACAAGGCGGTCGCGGACCTGAAGGCGGCCCTCGGATTGGGCCACTCCGCCGGCCAGGCGGTCAAAGCTTGGGAGCCTCCCGTGCTGGCCACCTCGGCCAAGAACGGCGAGGGCATCGTCGAGCTCGCCGCGGCGCTCGACGGCCATTGGACGCACCTGCGCAAGTCCGGAGAGGGGCGCGCGCGCCTGAAGGGGCAGCACGCCACCGAGCTCCAGTTCTGGATCCAGCGCCGCGTCATCAAAAGCGCGCTCGACCGCGTGACCGACAAGATCCTGGAGGACATGGTCCTGCGCAAGACCGACCCCGCCAGCGTCGGGCGCAGGCTCCTGGAGGCGTGATGAAAACCTTGATCCTGTCCGGCCTGCTGCTCCTGGCCGCCGCGCCCCGCGTCCGGGCCGACGCGGCCCACGCCGGCGCGCCCGCCGTGCCCGCCGGCACGGCCCTCAACAAGCTCAAGACCGGCGCCATGCGCTTCGCCGCCGGGTCCAGCCGCCCGCACGCCTATCTCAAGGAGGTTCGCGCCTCCGCCAAGGGCCAGCATCCCTTCGCCGCGGTGCTCGGCTGCATCGACTCCCGCGTCGACCCGGAGATCATCTTCGACCAGGGGCTCGGCGACCTCTTCTCCATGCGCGTGGCGGGAGGCGTGGCCGACGACGACGCCCTCGGCGGCCTCGAGTACGCCGCGAAGGTCTCCGGCGTGCGGCTGATCGTCGTGCTCGGGCACTCGCATTGCGGCGCCGTCAAGGGCGCCTGCGACGGCGTCAAGCTCGGCAACCTGACCGGCCTGCTCGCGCGGATCAAGCCCGCGGTCGACGCCGTGCCCGCCGACGGGCGGCCGCATGATTCCAGCAACCCGGATTTCGTCGCGCGCGTCGCGCGCGAGAACGTTCTCCTGGGAATACGCACCATCCGGGAGAAGAGCCCGATCCTGGCCGCGCTCGAGAAGTCGGGCGAGCTCAAGATCGTCGGGGCGATGTACGACGTGGAGACGGGCCGCACGGAGTTCTACAAGTGAAGCTCCACCACGTCGGCGTCGCCGTCGCCGACCTCGACGAGGGCATCCGCCATTACGAGTCCCTCGGCCTCAAGCTCGCCCACCGCGAGCGCATGGACGCCTACCAGGTCGAGGTCGCCTTCATGGGCGAGCGCCCCTGGATCGAGCTCGTCGCCGGCACGACGCCGGGCTCCGGCGTGACCCGCTTCATCGAGACCCGCGGCCCGGGCCAGCACCACGTCGCCTTCGCCGTGCCGAGCATCGCGCTTGAGCTCGCCCGGCAGACCGCCGCCGGCGCCCTGCTCATCGACAAGGCCGCCCGCCCCGGCGCCTGGGGCCACAAGGTCGCCTTCCTGCACCCGAAGGACCAGGGCGGCGTCCTGATCGAACTCGTCGAGGAAAGCCATTGAGCGACAAGAAAGAACGTCCCCTCGTTTCCCCTAAAACCCAGCTGCTGCTCGACAAGAAGGCCAAGGTCGAGGCGGGCGGCGGCCCCGAGCGCCTCGCCGCGCAGAAGGCCCAGGGCAAGCTCGGCGCGCGCGAGCGCATCGAGATGCTCGTCGACGACGACAGCTTCGAAGAGATCGATGCTCTTGTCGAAACCCGCGCGACGGACTTCGGCCTCGACAAGAAGTACATGGCGGCCGACGGCGTGGTCACCGGCTTCGCCCGCATCAACGGGAGGCCTGTTTGCCTTTATAGTCAGGACTTCACCGTCGTCGGCGGCTCGCTGGGCCTGGCGCACGCGATGAAGATATGCAAGGCCATGGACCTGGCGATCACCGCGGGCGTGCCCGTGATCGGCCTGTGCGACTCCGGCGGCGCCCGCATCCAGGAGGGGGTGGAGAGCCTCGGCGGCTACGCGGAGATTTTCTACCGCAACGTGGACGCCTCCGGCTACGTTCCTCAAATCTCGGCCATCCTCGGGCCCTGCGCCGGCGGCGCCGTGTACTCGCCCGCGCTCACCGACTTCATCTTCATGGTCGAGGGCACGAGCCACATGTTCATCACCGGCCCCGACGTGGTCAAGGCCGCGACCGGCGAGACCTGCGACTTCGAGACGCTCGGCGGCGCCGACACGCACTCGCGCCTCTCCGGGGTGTGCCACTTCACCGCCGGCTCCGAGCAGGACTGCTTCCGCCAGATCCGCGAGCTCCTCGACTTCCTGCCGCAGAACTGCCGCGAGAAGGCCAAGCCGGTCATGCCCTCCGATGACCCTAAGCGCGAGAGCGACGTGCTCGAGCGCGTCGGCGAGCTCGAACCCAAGAAGGCGTACAAGATCCACGACGTCATCTGGGAGCTCGCCGACGGCCACCGCTTCTTCGAGGTGCAGAAGGGCTTCGCGCGCAACCTCGTCGTCGGCTTCATCCGCCTCGACGGCGAGTCGGTCGGCGTGATCGCCAACAACCCGCAGGTGCTCTCCGGCGCCCTCGACATCGACGCCTCCGAGAAGGGCGCGCGCTTCATCAACTTCTGCGATTCGTTCAATATCCCGCTGCTGACCCTCGTCGACGTCCCCGGCTACTGGCCCGGCCTCGAGCAGGAGCACGGCGGGATCATCCGCCGCGGCGCCAAGCTGCTCTACGCCTACTGCCGCGCGACCGTGCCTAAAGTCACAGTCGTGCTGAGGAAGGCGTACGGGGGAGCCTACGACGTGATGAGCTCCAAGCACATCCGGGGCGACGTCAACTACGCCTGGCCCTGCGCCGAGATCGCCGTCATGGGCCCCCAGGGCGCCGTCAGCATCCTTTATAAGGCCGAGCTCAAGGCCGCCAAGGACCCCGAGAAGCGCCGGGCCGAATTGGTGCAGGAGTACGTCGAGAAGTTCGCCTCGCCCTTCCAGGCCGCCAAGCGCGGCTACGTCGACGAGGTCATCGAAGCCCGCAAAACCCGCCCGAAGGTCATCCGGGCGTTCAAGTTCTTGAAGGGGAAGAAGGTCGCCCGCCTCCCCAAGAAGCACGGCAACATTCCGTTGTAAGGGTGGTGCCAGGCCTCCCCATATACCATTACACGAGTAATGGGATTATGGGGGGCCTGGCACCAATATATATGAGGACTCAAAAGGCTCGAACGAAA
>JAUYSH010000113.1 GCA_030696455.1 Elusimicrobiota bacterium | reverse complement strand
TGCTTCCTCGAGCTGTCGGCCCTGGCGGCGATGGGCCTCTACGACGACGAGGTCCCCGCCGCCGGCATGATCTCCGGCCTGGGCGTGATCAGCGGCCGCCTGTGCGCCATCGTCGCCAACGACGCCACCGTCAAGGGCGGCACCTATTACGCCGAGACCATCAAGAAGCACCTGCGCGCCCAGGAAGTGGCGCTCGAGAACCGCCTCCCCTGCGTCTACCTCGTGGACTCCGGCGGGGTGTTCCTGCCCAAGCAGGCCGAGGTCTTCCCCGACAAGGAGCACTTCGGCCGGATCTTCTACAACCAGGCGCAGATGTCCTCCCTCGGCATCCCTCAGATCGCCATCGTCATGGGCATGTGCACCGCCGGCGGCGCCTACGTGCCGGCCATGGCCGACGAGTGCGTCATCGTGAGGAATCAAGGCACCATCTATCTCGGGGGCCCGCCCTTGGTCAAGGCCGCGACGGGGGAGGAAAGCACCGCCGAGGAGCTCGGCGGGGGGGACATGCACAGCCGCACCTCCGGGGTCACCGACCATCTGGCCGACAACGATGAGCATGCATTGCAAATTTGCCGTTCGATCGTCGCCAACCTCAACGCTCCCTTATTCGACCTGGGCCAGGGCGAGGCGCCGCTCTACCCCGCCGATGATCTGTACGGCCTCGTCAATCGCGACCTCCGCCGTCCGGTCGATCCGAAAGAAGTGATCGCGCGCATCGTCGACGGCTCGCGCTTCCACGAGTTCAAATCTCTTTACGGTCTTACCATGACGACCGGCTTCGCCAAGATCCACGGCCGCCCGGTCGGCATCCTCGCCAACCGGGGAGTGCTGTTCTCGGAGGCGGCCCTCAAAGGCGCTCATTTCATCGAGCTCTGCGATCAGCGCAAGATCCCGCTGCTGTTCCTTCAGAACATCACCGGCTTCATGGTCGGCAAGGACTTCGAGCAGGCCGGCATCATCAAGCACGGCGCCAAGCTCGTGCAGGCGGTCTCGACGGCGCGGGTTCCTAAAATCACCGTCATCGTCGGCTCCTCCAACGGCGCCGGCAACTACGCCATGTGCGGCCGCGCCTACGGCGCCCGCTTCCTCTTCACCTGGCCCAACGCCCGCGTGTCCGTGATGGGCGCCGACCAGGCCGCCACGGTCATGACCATCATCAAGCGCGAGCAGCTCAAGCGGACTAATCAAGACCTCGCCGAAGGCGAGGTGGCCAAGATCCAGGACCCGATCCGCGCCCAGTACGAGACCGAGGGCCATCCCTACTTCGGCACCGCCCGCCTGTGGGACGACGGCATCATCGCCCCCGCCGACACGCGGGCGGTCCTCGCCATGGCCCTGGCCGCCGCCGCGCACGCGCCCATCGGCGAGCTGCACCGCCCCGTCTTCCGGATGTGACCATGGAGTACCAGCACTTGAAGGTCCACGCCGGTCCCGTCACCAAGGTGACGCTCTCGCGCCCCGAGCTGCGCAACGCGATGAACGCCGAGACCCTGCGCTCGCTCACCTTGGTGTTCCGGGAGCTCGCGAGCAGCCCCGCCGTTCGCGCCGTCATCGTCACCGGCGGCGGCAAGGATTTCTGCGCCGGCGCCGACGTCAACTGGATGAAGGAGGCGGGCAAGCTGTCACCCGAGGAAGGCAAGAAAGACGCCCGCCTGCTCGCCGACATGCTCTCCGCCGTCGACGAATGCCCGGTCCCCGTCATCGTCGCCGCCCAGGGCAACATCTTCGGCGGCGGCCTGGGCCTGCTCGCCGCCTGCGACATCTCCGTCCTGGCCGAGGACGCCAAGATGGCCTTCTCCGAATGCCGCCTGGGCATCATGCCCGCCGTCATCTCCTCCTGGGTCCTTGCGAAGATCGGCCCGGCGAACGCCCGCCGCTACTATCTGACCGCCGAAGTGTTCGGCGCCAAGGAAGCCGTCTCCATGGGGCTCGCCCATGAGGTCGTCCCCGCGGCCGAGCTGTCCGCCAAGGCCGACGCCATCGCCGCGAACATACTCAAGTGCGCCCCCAACGCCGTCCGCGCCGCCAAGGCCCTGCTTCCACGCCTGGAGCGCCTGGGCCTGCACCAGCAGATCGGCATTACCGTCGACACCTTGGTCCGCCTGCGCTCCTCCGCCGAGGGCCAGGAAGGCCTCGCCGCCTTCCTCGAAAAACGGCCTCCCGAATGGACCCGGTAAAACCGCCGGTCCGTCCGACGCCCCGCCTCGTCGAGGTCGGCCCCCGCGACGGCCTGCAGAACGAGAAGAATCCGCTCTCCGTCGAGGCGAAGGTCGCGTTCGTGGACGCGTTATCCGAAACGGGTCTTAGAGAGATCGAGGCCGGGGCCTTCGTCAATCCGAAATCCGTCCCGCAGATGGCGGACTCCGAGATCGTGTTCGCGCGTATAAAAAGAAAACCGGGAGTGATGTACTCGGCGTTGGTGCCGAACGAAAAAGGGCTGGACCTCGCCTTGGCCTGCAAAGTGGACAAGGTCTCGGTTTTTACGGCGGCGTCGGAGACCTTCAACCAGAAAAACATAAAAGCAACGATACATGAATCCATCGAGCGCTTCCGGCCGGTGGTGCTTCGCTCGCGCCAGGCCAAGCTTCCCGTGCGCGGCTATGTCTCGACGGCGTTCTGGTGCCCGTTCGAGGGACAGGTCAAGCCCGAGAAGGTCGTCGAGGTGGTCAAGATGCTCTCGGGCATCGGCGTGCAGGAGTTCTCGATCGGCGACACGATCGGAAAGGCGTCTCCGGACGAGGTGCGCAAGCTGCTGTTCCTCCTGCTCAAAGCGGTCCCCAAAGACAGCGTGTTTTTGCATTTCCACAACACCTTCGGCCGCGCGGTCGCCAACTCCATCGTCGCCTGGAAGACCTTCGGCATCACCGGCTTCGACTCCTCCGCCGGCGGGGCGGGGGGCTGCCCTTACGCGCCGGGCGCCTCCGGCAACGTCTCCACCGAGGCCCTCGTCTCCGCGTTCAAGGCCGCGGGCTGCGACCCGGGCGTCGATGACGGCAAGCTCAAGGCCGCCTCCGCTCTCATCTTCAAGCACCTCGGCCGCGCCCCGGGCACCCGCCCTCCGAAGTAGCGCGCCCTAGCCGCGCAGGATGTCGAGGACGAACCGGCTCAGCGTCGTGTGGGCATAGACCCAGCTCATGGCGTAGAGCATCGCGGCGGGCATGACGAAGCGGTGCCGCAGCGGCGCGAGCAGCCGGTTCGTCGTCGGATGGATCGGCGCTTGCTTCTCCGCCTCTCTCACCGCGGTCATGATCAGCAGGATCATCAGGCAGACCACGGCGACCTTGTCCGCGTTCTCGCTCAGGAAAAAAGGGCGGCCGACATGGCCCAGCGCCATCGAGACGAGCAGCAGTTTTAAAATCTTCAATCGGCTAGCCTCACCGCGCGACCACCAGTTCCACCCGCTCCACCCACTCGATGCCGAACCGTCCCGGCTTCGTGAACACGCGCAGCTTCGAGCCCTTGGCGTGCAGCGGCTCCAGGAAATAGTATGGAACGGGGATCGACTCCCTCGTTTCGCCCTCGCGCCAGGACTCCACGAGCGCCGTGGACCTCTTGCGCAGCGCCGGCGCGTTGACCGCCAGCACCCTCTGCTCCCGCATCACGCTGTCGCCCGAGTCGAGCCGCCCGTTGACCACCCCGACGAGCACCGTCACCGGCATGAAGACCCCGAGAACCAGGATCGACCAGCGGAACGCGACCTGCCACCCCCGGTCGTTCCCCGGACGCACGTCGAGGCCGCAGAAGCTCATCGCCGCCAGCTTGATTGAAGGGATCATCAGCGGAGCCAGCAGGAGGACCGTCGCCGCCGCGGACGCCCCGACCAGCTCCCCGTCGTCGATGACCGGGTACCTGTTGATGCCCGCGAGCCCCAGCACGCAGGTCCCCAGGATGACGCCGATCAGCACGCGGCCCCTCTGTTCCTTCGTCAATTCGTCTCCAGAAATACAACTAGACCGTAACGCAGACGCTGACCGGCGGCGGCTACAGGCAACTCCTCACCGGGCCGCCGGCCGGTCAAGCGAATGGTTAGGAGGCAATTTGGCCATTGCTTCCTCGATCGTAGCTGAAATGTCGGCGACGGAAATCGTAAACCAACCAGCTTTGCCCTTCATGAATGCGGCATGCCAATCATCATACCCCGCATGGAATCCGCTCAAATCATTACTCCCGTCGACTTTGGCGATGACGGAATTCATTAGAGCCGTTTCGGAAATCGGCGCGTGCGGAAGTTGGGATTGAGGGGCGCCGGGCCTCATGGGGTTTTTGAGCGATATGCCTGTGATTTTAATGTGGATGATATTCTGTCCGTTAATGCTATCGATCCGTCCTATAACCAGGCGCGAATCACTTTCGCTGGGTCTGGTTTCGTATGTCCAGACCTGGCCAACAGAAAACCGATCACTTGTCCCAGCAGTCAAATACGGAGAAGGCTTCTTGCATGACGCCATGCCGAGAATGCCGATCAATCCAAGAGCTGCCCGTAAGATGTTCTTCACGTTACTTTGGCCTCCTAACGCTAATTAGACTGGTCCCTAACATGGTGACCAAATTAGTCAATTACTGGATTTCTTGTTGAATATAAAACTTTATTCTCGGATTGTGGATAGATATGAATCCCGACAAACACTGCAGGCCCGGTCCGCCTATCACGAGCGCCCTTAATTCGATCTGTTGTTGGATCGTCCCCACATGCCCATGAGCCTCTCGATGAGCCCCTTGGACTTCTGTGGCGCGGCCTCGATGGCCGGCGGCTCGGGCTTGGGCTCGACGGCCCTCGGCTCGGCGGGCGCCAGGCGGGCGGTGATGCGCGGCGGCGCGGGCCGGTCGGGGAGGGACCGCTCGGTGGCGGTCGCGGCCGGGCGCGCGGGGGGAGCGCGGGAACGGGAGGAAGAGGCGACGGGCTCGGCCCTCGGCGCGCGTTCCTTGGGCTGGGAGAGGAGGATCGCGAGGTCGGCGAGGTTCAAGGTCGCGGGAGGACCCGTCGCGGGGACGGCGGCGGCCTTGTTCTGCTCGCCCGCGAGCTGATCCAGCTCGACGAGGAGCTTCATCGCGCTGTGCGCGTAGCCGGGCGGGAGATCGTTCTGGCGCGAGACGCTCGCGTGGAGCTGGGGGAAGACGGGGTGGTAATACATGCGGTGCTTGCCGCCCTGGCGGAGGACGAAGCCGTAGCCGGTGTAGAGGGTGTCGAGGTCGCTCTGCCCCCAGCCGCTCTTGCTGTTCTCCATGTCCGCGCGCAGCTTGACGGCGGTGCCCGACGGAGCGAGGACATAAGCCGGCTTGGCGGGCTCGGGGCGGGCGGCGGGGGGGGCCGCGCGTTCGACCACGGGGCCGGCGTCGCGCTGGAGGAGGAAGGTGCGCACCTCCCAGGCCGTGCGCGAGGCGAGGGCGTAGCCTTCCTCCACGGCGGCCTGTCCGCCCGCGTCGAGCCACGGGCCGTAGAAATCGCGCATCTCCATGAGCTGGGCGACGGCGGCGTACAGCTCGGCGCGGCCTTCGCGATCCATCGGGCGGCCGGGCCGGGAGAGCTGACGCGCGGTCTCGGAGAGCTCGTAGGCCTTCGCGCGGACCGCCTCCTTGGCGTCCTCGGCGGCGAGCTCGACAGCGCCCTTGCGCTCGGCGAGGCTCATGGCGACGAAGGCCTCGGGCGTCACGGATAAGGCGAGCGTGAGCGATTGGATCAGCGGCGCGGTCGCGCGCAGGTCGTTGGGCGTGAGCGCCGGCGCGGCTCCGAGGGACGGCGGCAGGAGGGCCGAAAGCGACGGATCGGTGAAGACCACGGCGAGGGGGCCCGCCCAAGCGCCGGCGGGAGCGGCGAAGACCGGGCCCGCGGGGGCGACGACGCCGGCGCGAGCCGAGGCGGATAGGGCCGCGGCGAGCAGGAGGGGAAGCGCTCGACGGATGAGGGGCATCGTCCGGAGTATAGCCCCGGGACGGCGGATGCGCCAGTGGGAGCCGGGGAAAGTGGTGCGCCCGCCAGGAATCGAACCTGGACCCGCAGCTTCGGAGGCTGCTGTGATATCCATTTCACCACGGGCGCGGTGAGGTGGGAGCTTATTTTAGCTTAAAATGCGCGGCCCGGGCATTTTTGCTTGACCGTCAGATCGCGGCCGATCCCGACGAGCCTCTGGAATTCGCCCTGCGGTGAGCGCAGCGCCGCGGCGCTTGAAATAGCGCTCGAAGAGGTCGCGGCTCGGCTTTTTGGCGATTGCTCCAGGGTAGCGAAAGACGCCCGCGCGCGGCTTCAGTATTGTACGATGCGCTCATGTGGAAGACGACCGAAGGCTCGACGGGCCGCCTCATCCAGTTGTGTCTGGGCTATTTTTTCTTCTATGTGATCTTCGGCGTGGCCGCGAAGTGCTTCACCGGCGGCGCGGCGATCGTGAGGCCGGCGATGACGGACATGGAGTTCCTGGTCTGGACCACGCTCGGCGGGTCTTTGGTCTGTCTGCTGGTGATCTTCGCGGGCGGCTGGTACCGGTCGGGCGTGAAGGGTGTGCCGCCGGAGCTCGCCTACATCATCCCCTCGGGCGTCTGCACCGCGATCGTGATCCCGACGACGACCTTGATGTACATGCTGCTCAAGTCGGTGATGGTGGCGATGGTCATCATGCGGGCCAGCGTCATCGTCATCAGCCGGGCCGTCGACGAGATCCAGATCCGTCAGGGGATCCTGAAGAAGACGGTTTACTGGCAGGAGAACGCGGCCGTCGTGTTCGCCGTGGCCGCCGCCGGCACTCAGGTCTTCCTGGCCAAGAGCGGGGACTTCGATTTCCTGAGCAACGGCGCGGCGATGACGGTGCTCGGCGCGTACATCGTCGCGTACTCCCTGCGCATCTACATCATGAACTACTACAAGAACACGCGTCCGAAGGGGACCGCGCTGAACAACAAGTGGTTCTTCGCCATCGAGCAGATGGCCGCGAGCGTCGCGATGTCGCTGGCGGCGTTCGCGCTGTACATGAGCGCCTCGTCGGCGGCGCCCGTGAGGGCGTTCCAGGCGGCGCTGGCGACGCCCCACCCGAGCGCGGTCTCGGCCAACCTGGCCGGGGCGGTGTACGGGATGGTGGCTTTCTTCTCGGTGTTCATCTTCATGTTCAAGGGCCGCACGGCGACCTTCGCCGGGCTGGTCAACCGCCTGACCTCGCTGGTGGCGGGGACGACGGCGACCTTGATCTCTTACTTCATCTTTAAAGGACGCTTCCCGAGCGCGGCGGACTGGGCGTCGCTGGCGCTCATCCTGGTGGCGGTGGGCTTTCTGTCCCAGGCCGAGCGCCGCCGCGTGGGCGAGCTGGTCGGCGAGCACGAGCTCGAGCCGGCGCCGAAGCCGGGCCTCGGGGGCGCGGTCGAACCGCTGGGCTGACGCGCTACTCGCGGTTCGCGGCGGACGCCCGGCGCAAGGCGAGCCTGAGGCCCTCGCGCATGGGATCGCCGTCGACGGCGCGCGGCACGGAAAGGGCCCGCGTGTACAGCGCCGCGGCCCGGTCGTGGAGCCCGCGCTCTTCGTAGATGTAGCCCAAGGTCAGATAGGCGGGGAGGAAGGACGGGTCCGTCCGGAGGGCTTCTTGAAGGGAGTCCTCGGCCCGGTCGCTCGCGCCCGAGAGATGCTCGCAGGCGGCCAAGGAAGTGAGCAGGCTCGGGTCGCCCGGATGCTCCGCCGCGAGCGCCCCGAAGAGGGCCCGCGCCCGATCGTACTGCTTCATGTCTTGATACAGCAGAGCGGCCGCGTGCCGCTGTTCCCGTCCGGGGGAGAGGGCGGCGGCTTTCTCGAGCAGCGCCTCGGCCGCCCGTTTTTGTCCGAGCCCCGCGCGGGCGCGCGCCTTCGCGATGAGCGCGTCGGCGTCGTCCGGCCGTGGATCCGCGGCGAGCCGCTCGAGGGCGTGCTCGAAATCTTCCGCGCGGACGTCCGCGTCGGCCATGGCGGAGGCCGCCCGCGCCCGCGGACGCGCGTCGGCCAGGCGATTCAAGGCCTCCCGAAACTCGGCTCGCTCGGCCGGAGGACGCGCGCGAAGGCTCTCGACGATGGCGCGGGCCTCGCGCGGGTCCGCGGCCGCGGCGCGGCAGGCCGCCAGCGTCGCGGCCCCGCCGGACAGCCTCGGATCGAACCGGCGGGCGAGGCTGAGCCGCTCGCCCGCTTTGACGCAGTCCCCTTGCGCCGCCCAACGGCCGGCGCTCCGGGACAGGGCCAAGCGGTAGCGCGAGGCGGCCGGCTCCTCCCGCCGTTCGGCGAGGCGGGCGAGCAAGGTCAGCGCACGGTCCTCTCTCAGGAGGGACGGCGGGTCGCCGCGCCAGAGCCGCCGGCGGGCCTCCACGGCGAGGGCGAACAGGAACGCGGCGTACAGGACGAGGCCCAGGCCCACGGCGGCGGCGAGCACGCCTCGCGGCCAGCCGCGCAGCTCGGGGGGCGCCGTCGCGGCGCGGCCCCGCAGCCGGTCGAGGCACGCGGCCGCGCCGCAGCCCGAGACGAGAAAGAGCACGGGCAGGATCGCGGACTGATGCTCGGCCCCGCCGCCGGCCGCGGCGTAGCCGCCGAAGGAGGCGGCCGCCAGCATCGCGGCTTGATAGCGCCGGTTGCGCCGGAGCAGGGCCAGGCCGGCCGCGCCGAGCAGCAGCGGCAGCCACAGCTCGCGTCCGAGCAGGCCCAGCCGGCGCAGGCATTGGCCCGCGAACCGCGCCGGATCGCCCGCGATGCGGTTCAAGGCCAGCTGGAATACGGCGGGATAGAGCGCTTCCTTTCGGTGGGCCTCCCGGAAGCCGGGCTCGGCGGCCTCGGCGAACTCCAGCGCGCGCTCGACGCTGACATTCTCCAGGCCGCGTCCCATCGTCGTCGCGAAGAGCGCCATGGCGCCGGCGTTCGTGTCCGGAAAAATCAGCCAGCGCCCGGTCACGGCGCGGTTGCGCGCGGTCATCGGCGCCAAGGCCAAGGCGGCACCCAGGACCAACAGCGCCGGCGCGCCCCAGCGGGGTCCCGGCCAAGGCCGCCAAAACCACGCGGCGGCGGCGGCGAGCGGCACCAGCAGGAAATGCGCGCTCCGGCAGAGCAAAGTGAACCCGATGAACGCGCCGCAGAGAAAAGTCGACTTGGCCGTCGGCCGTTCGCTCCAAAGCGCGAGGGCGGCGCACGCCGCCAGCAGGAGGAAGGAATAGAAGCCGTGGATGTTGAGGCTCGTCACCGCCTCCACCGTGCGGAGGTCGAAGGCCAGGAGGGCCGCCGCGACGAGGCCGGCCGCGGGCGAATGGATCGCGGCGCCGAGCGCGAAGACCAGGATTATCCCAAAAGTCGACAGGACCGCCTGCGTCATCCTGACGCGGGCGGGGCTGGGCTCGGGCGAGAACGACTCGACGAGCGCGATGAAGGTGGGGTAGATCGGGCCGCGCCAGGAGTGGGGACGGTCGTTGGGCACCCCCACGGAATAGGCCTGGTAGCTGAGCAGGCCGATGCCGGCTTCATAGTAGCCTTCCTCCCGCGCGGCGTCGGGAAGATAGGCCTCCCGGTAGGACCAAGCCTGCTGGAAGCGAAGCGCGCCGCCCGCGAGCACGAGGCCCAGGGCCAGGAAGAAAGCGGCGCGTCGGTCTGTAGCGCGGGAGGGCATGGGCCGGAAGAAGCGATCATAGCAGGTCCGGCGCGACGGCGGCGAGCCGTTCCGGCCGGCAGTCCTCTGGCGGGCGGGGGGCGCATCTGTTAACCTCCAGAGGTGGAAGAGGACAAACGGCTCCAGGCCGCCGGCGCGCTGGTCGCCATCATCGGCCTGGTGGTCCTCGTCGTTCAATTCGCGGCGAACCGTCCGGCGGCCTCGCCTTCCGCGGGCCCCGGTTGGCACTCGCGCTACAATCCTTTCGGCTCGGCTCCGAGCTCCCGTCCCGGGCCGCATTCGCCCCCGGCGGACGGCCTGGCCCCGCCGGAGAGGATGATGACGAACGCGGCGACGCGGCTGTTCTCGAGCCCCGCGCCCGCCGGCTCCGTGGGCGGGCTGCCCGGCGCCGAGGCGCCCTCGCCCCAGCCGCGCAGCGCCGACGCGTCGTTCTCTCCTCCGCGCCTGGCGGGCTCCTCGGTGGACATACCGGGCGGGGGACGCGCTCCCGTTTCGGGAGGCCTCGCCGCGCCGCCGCCGCCCTCGCCCGGCGGCCGGGCGCCCGCGCCTTCCGCCGGCAGCGGCGGCGGCCCC
>JAUYSH010000104.1 GCA_030696455.1 Elusimicrobiota bacterium | reverse complement strand
ACCGTGGTGCTCGACTCCAACGACGCCGTCACCGTCTGCGACCTCGAGGACAAGATCACGGCGTGGAACAAGGGCGCGCAGAAGATGTACGGCTACACCGAGAAAGAGGCGTTGGGCACGAGCATCCGGCGGCTGATGCCCAAGAACATGCGCATCAAGGCGCGGGATCTGGTCCAGAAATCGGCGGCGCCCATCGAGACCCAGCGCCGCACGAAGTCCGGACGCATACTCGACGTGCTGATCACGGTCACGGTGCTGCGCGACGCCGCGGGCCAACCGGTCGAGGTGGCCACGACGGAACGCGACATCACGGCGTACAAGCAGGCCGAGCGCAACCGGAAGCTCGCGGAAAAATCAATCTTGCGCCTGGCCACCGTGGTGCTCGACTCCAACGACGCCGTCACCGTCTGCGACCTCGAGGACAGGATCACGGCGTGGAACAAGGGCGCGCAGAAGATGTACGGCTACGCCGAAAAAGAGGCGTTGGGGATGAGCATCCGCCGGCTCATGCCGAAGAACAAGCTCATCCGGGCGCGGGACCTGGTCCAGAAGTCGGCGGCGCCGATCGAGATCCAGCGCCGCACGAAGTCCGGACGCATCCTCGACGTGCTGATCACCGTCACGGTGCTGCGCGACGCCGCGGGCCAGCCGGTCGAGGTCGCCACCACGGAGCGCGACATCACGGCGCAGAAGAAGTCCGAGCGGGAATTCCGCCTGCTGCATGCCAGCGTGATCTCCGCCCAGGAGACGGAGCGCAAGCGCCTCGCCCGCGAGCTTCACGACGGGGTCGGCCAGATCCTCTCGGGCGTCAAATTCCGCCTCCAGGCCCTGCCGGGCAATATGACCCTGAGCGGAGACGGCGAAGCGAAGATCGCCAAGGTGGGGGGCTTCCTGGATCACGCCATCGCGGAGATCCGGCGCGTCTCGCAGAACCTCATGCCCGCCGAGCTCGTGGACCTGGGCTTGTATCCCGCCCTCCTCACGCTCTGCCGCGAGTTCAAGGAGCGCTCGGGGGTCCGCGTGACGGTGCGCGATGAAGGCATACCGGAGTCCATTCCGCCCGATCTCGCGCTGGCGCTTTTCCGCATCACGCAGGAGGCGCTCAACAACATCGGCAAGCATGCCAAGGCCACGATGGCCGGGGTCAACCTGTCCGTGAAAGGCAAGGACATCATCCTGAGCGTGAGCGACAACGGGATCGGTTTCAAGCCCGGCGGCGAAGGGCGGCCGTCCGGACGGGGCTTCGGCCTCGGGAATATGCGCCAGAGGGCGGAATCGGTCGGCGGTTCGATCGAGGTTCTCGCCGCTCCCGGGGCGGGGACCACGCTCACCATCCACGCGCCTTTGTCGGCCACGAGAGGACACACCGCATGAAGAAGAACGCCGCCGCCAAGGTCAAGGTCTTCCTGGTCGACGACCACCCCGCCGTGCGCGAGGGCGTGCGCTCCTATCTGACCGCCGAGGGCGTCGCGGTCGTCGGCGAGGCCGCCGACGACGCCGAGGCGCTGCGCAAGCTCAAGAAGGTCGAGCCCGACGTCATCATACTCGACATCAATCTGCCCGGCGTGGACGGCGGGGAGCTCGCCAAGCGCCTGCGCGTGACGGTCCCTCGGGCCAAGCTCATCGCCTTCAGCATCCATTCCAGCCAGGAGTACGTGGTGCGCATGGCGCGCTGCGGCGTGCACGGCTACGTCATGAAGGACACGCCCACGGCCAAGCTCGTCGAGGCCATCGGTCGCGTCCACAAGGGCGGCCTTTATTTCCCTCCCGGCATGACCGACGCCATCCTCGCCCCGGCCTCCAAGCCCGCCTTCGGGGAGCAGAACACCGTCCTGACCGCCCGCGAGCGCGAGGTGCTCGTCCTTCTCGCCGAGGGCCTGGCCAACAAGGAGGTCGCGCGCAAGCTCGGCATCAGCGTGCGGACCGCCGAGACGCATCGCGAGCACCTCTCGCGCAAGCTCAACATCGCGCCCATCGCCGCGCTGACGAAATACGCCATCCAGCACGGCCTGACGCCCCTGACCTTGCCGCCCGCCCCGCCGCCCCGGGATTAGGCGCCCGCGGCGGGGCCCGCCGGATACCGCGTAGTTCTACGCATAGCGGGGGCGCTCGCGCTACGGTATCCTACTGATATCAAACGAGCGAGCGACGTGACAAAAGGCGGCATCCGGGTCTTCCTCGTGGACGACCATCCTCTCGTGCGCGAAGGCGTGCGCTCCTTCCTCGTCAACCACGGGGTCACGGTCGTCGGCGAGGCGGGCGACGCCAAGGAAGCCCTGCGCAAGGTCAAGGCGCTCGCGCCCGACGTCGTCGTCCTGGACGTGAACCTGCCTTTGATCGACGGCGGGGAGCTGGCCCGCCGCCTGCGCCGCCTGATCCCGATGTCCAAGCTCATCGCCTTCAGCATGCACGCCGGCGAGGCGTACGTCGTGAAGATGGCCCGCTGCGGCGTGCAGGGCTACGTGACGAAGGACCAGCCGCCGATCGACCTCGTCGAGGCGATCCGGCACGTGCACGAGGGCGGCCTGCATTTTCCGGCCGGCATGACCGACGCCCTGCTCGCGCCCGCGCCGGAGTCCACCCCGGCGAAGGCGGGCGGCGCCGGGCTGACGGACCGCGAGGTGGAGGTGCTCACCATGCTCGCCGAAGGCCTGTCGAACAAGGGCGTCGCGGTCAAGCTCGGGATCAGCGTGCGCACGGCGGAGACGCACCGCGAGAATCTCGCGCACAAGCTCGGCATCGCCACGGTCGCCGGCCTCACGAAGTACGCACTTCAGCGCGGCCTGACGTCGCTGGGCTCGCACAAAGCCTGAGCCTTCTCCGTAATCCTCCGCCCGCCTCGCGTAGAATTCCGCATTGGCCGGCTCCGTTCCCCGCGCTATTCTATGCGGGTCATGAGCGCAGCGCATAGGACGCCGGACCTTATCAGGGTTTTCCTGGTCGACGACCACCCGGTCGTGCGCGAAGGCGTGCGCAACTATCTCGGCAACCACGGGATCGCGGTCGTGGGCGAGGCGGGCGACGCCAACGAGGCCCTGCGTAAGGTCAAGAAGCTGGCGCCGGACGTCATCGTGCTGGACGTCAACCTGCCGCACATCGACGGCGGGGAGCTGGCCCGCCGCCTGCGCCGCCTCGTCCCCAAGACCCGGCTCATCGCCTTCAGCATCCATTCCAGCGAGGAATACGTGGTGAAGATGGCCCGTTGCGGCGTGCAGGGCTACGTGACCAAGGACCAGCCGCCGGTGGACCTCGTCGCGGCGATCAAGTCCGTGCATCGCGGCGGCCTGCATTTTCCCGCGGGCATGACCGACGCCCTGCTGGCCGCCGCGCCGGAGGCCTCCGCGCAGCTTCCCGGCGGCGTCCCGCTGACCGCCCGCGAGCTCGAGGTGCTGACCTTGCTCTCCGAGGGATTTTCCAACAAAGGCATCGCGGCCAAGCTCGGGATCAACGTCCGCACCGCGGAGACGCACCGCGAGAACCTGACGCACAAGCTCCGCATCCTCACGGTCGCCGGCCTCACGAAGTACGCCATCTCCCACGGATTAACCGCGCTCTAGCGCCCCCGCGGGAGGCGCCGGCTCCAATTTACGGAATTCCCCTCGGGCGTCGAAACGTTCCTCGATGCGGGTATCATTGCAAACCCACGATGGCACTGTCGTTGACGACAGTTGTCCTGTGGATAGCGTGAATACTTCTCAGGCTCCCAGCGCTTCTCCGTCGCCGTGAAGCCGGGACGTTCTCCGTAATTTTCGCGCCCGCAGCGTATAACTCCGAATAGGCCCCCGCGGACGGCGCGCGTATACTGCCCGCATGAACACATTCCCGGAGACCAAAATGAATTTCCTTCCCCGCCTCAGCCGTGTGATCGTCGCCGCGGCCTTCATGGCCGGCTCTCCGGGTTCGGCCTACGCGGCGGCGGCGCTCGCGCCGTCGCTCCCTAATAAGGGAACCGCGATCCCGGCCGCCGCGGCGAAAGCCCCGGCCCAGGGCGTCTTATCCACCGTCCCGCTGTTCTTCGAGGAGAACAAGGGGCAGGCCGACGCCTCGGTCAAGTTCACGGCGCGCGCCTCCAACTACAACCTGTACCTCACGGCGACCGAGGCGGTCATGGTCCTGCCCGCCCAGAAATACGCCTCGACCAAAAAGCCCGTCCTAGTGCGCATGAAGCTCAAGGGCGCCAACGCCCGCCCCGCGGCCCGGGGCATGGATCAGCTGCCCGGGCGCACGAGCTATATGTTCGGCGGCGACCGCTCGAAGTGGCAGATCGGCGTGAGGCAGTTCGCCAAGGTCAAGTTCAGCTCGGTCTATCCCGGCATCGACGTGGTCTATTACTCCAACAAGGGAAACGTCGAGCACGACTTCATCGTGGCGCCGGGCGCCAACCCCGGGCGCATCCTCATGGGCTTCGAGGGCGCCAAGAGCCTCCGGCTGGACGCCCGGGGAAACCTGATCCTTAAAGTCGCGGGCGGCGACGTGACCTTCAAGGCGCCCACTTTGTATCAGCTCATGGACGGCCAGAGGGTTTCGGTGCGCGGCAGATTCATGCTCGTCGGCGACAAGCACGTCCGTTTCGTGGTGGGCGACTACATCAAGAGCAAGACGCTCGTCATCGACCCCCAGATCGTGTACGGGACCTATCTCGGCGGCACCGTCAACGACGCGATCACCGCGATCGCGGTGGACGCGTCGAAGCAGGCCTATGTGACCGGCTGGGCGCGTTCGGCCAGCAACTCGGGCGGCTTCGCCGCGCCCACCAACACCTTTCCGGCCGTGATCGGCGCCAACCGCGGCGGCGCGGACGCGTTCGTCGCGAAGCTCAGCGCGGACGGCTCGACCTTGATGTGGCTGGCATGGCTGGGCGGCGCGCTTGACGACCAGGCCAAGGGCATCGCCCTGGAGAAGACCCTCTCGGCGACGCCGAAGGTCTACATCACCGGCGTCACGGCCTCCGCCGGCGCGGGAACCTCCTTCCCGGTCGCCGGACCGGCGATGCAGACGTGCGACGTCAACACCGGCTCCCTCGCCTTCGTGTCGGAGCTGACGCAGCCGGCGAACATCCCCGATCTCGTGTACTCGACGTGCTGGGGCGGCGTCCAGGGTGTGCTGACCAACACCGGAAACGCGATCGCGGTGGACGCCGCCGGCGCGGCGTACGTGACGGGGACGACGTTCGCGACGAACTTCCCGATGGCCGGCGGCGCGGCCGCTCCTTACAACACCATGGGCGCGGCGTCGCAGGCCGGCTTCGTGTTCAAGGTGAACCCCGCCGGCGCGGGCGGCGTGGCGTACTCGATGTACCTGGGGCCCTCGACCGTGGTCACCAACAGCAACGCCATCGCCGTCGACGCGCTCGGCCGGGCCTGGGTGGCCGGCAAAACGACCTCGGACGCCTGGCCGGCCGCGGCGCTCGCCGGGCACTTCGCGGAGACGAGAACCGCGGGCGTGTGGGCCGACGCGTTCGTCGCCCAGGTCAACGCGGCGGGAACGAGCCTGCTCTATGCGACCTATATCAACGGCAATACCGAGGATGAGGCGACCGCCATCGCCCTGAACAACAACGGCGACGCGCCCTACAACGTGTTCGTGGCGGGGTGGACGGTGTCCACCACGGACTTCCCCTCGACCGCCTATTACAACCAGCCGATCTCGGTGCGCCCCGCCGTCTACCAGAAGGATCTTCAGGGCGCCGATGACGCGTTCGTCCTGAGGCTCAATCCCGCCGCCGTCGACGCGGACCGTTCGCTCGAGATGGTGTACGCGACCCACGTGGGCGCCGCCGGCGGCGCCGAACGAGCCCTCGGCTTGGCTCTGGACTCCAACGGAGACGCCTACATCGCCGGCTGGACCCAATCGGCCAACTGGGCGGTCGCCGGGAACGACACGCTCGCGGACTGCTCCGCTCCTTGCGTCAGCCGCAACGTGGCGGGCGCCGTGGAGACGAACACGACGACGGATCAGGCCGCCTTCGTGGCGGCGGTCGGCCCGACGGGACTGACCCGGCCGTTCTTCTCCTACCTGGGCGGGTCGCCCGGCACGTTCGGCCAGCAGATCGCGAACGCGATCGCCATCGACTCCCTCCAGAACATCTACGTGGCGGGCATCACGCCGTCGAACACCTTCCCCGCGACCACCGGTTCCTTGATGGACGGCTCCGCCGGAGTCGAGCTGCTCAACGCGACCGGCACGGAGAACGCGACCGACGGCTTCGTCGTGAAGATCGCCCCGGTCCTGGCGTTCGGCGCCCCGGCCGCGGCCTGTACGCTCAGCGTCGATCCGAACAACGGCTTCATGGTCGGCGGAACCTCGGTCACCATCACCGGCACGGGGTTCACCGGCCTCACGGGCACGAGCGCCGTCGCGTTCGGCGGCACGGACGCCCTGTCCTATTCCGTGAACGCCTCGTCGACCGTGATCATCGCGAAGGTGCCGCCTCGCGGCAGCCTGGCGGTGGTGCCCCTCGTCGTGACGAACAGCGTGGGCACGTGCCAGACGAACTACTCCTACGTCGCCTCGCCCGGGACGGGCGCCGACTGCGGGTCCGACGACTTCTTCTTCCCTTCTCCGGCGACCGGCGCCAGAGGGAACTTCTCGTACTGCATGACGCTGACGGGCACGGCGCGGATCCGGGTCTACAACGCCGTCGGGGACATCGCGACCACGGTCGAGGACTTCAAGGCGGCCGGAGCCGCGCTCTCGCCCGTCAATACCGGCAGGCTCGCTTCGGGCGTCTATCTCTACGTCATCGAGAAGGATTACGGGAACGGAAACGTCTCCCGCTCGGGCGTCAAAAAATTCGTCGTGAAGCATTAAGGGGAATCTCATGAAAAAATCATCGATCGGGCTGGGAATCCTCACCGCCGCCCTTCTCTGCGGCGCCGCCGGAGCCGCGGAAACGTACGGCGACGGCGCGCAGGCCCTGCCGCTGCAGCAGTCGGGCGGCACGGCTCGGGCGATGGGCATGGGCTCCGCGGTCGTCGCGGTGTCCCAGGGCTCGGCGTCCTTGCTTTGGAACCCGGCCGGCCTGGGGCGCATGGACTCCAAGGAGGTCGGCCTGCACCATAACTCCGGCCTCGGCGGGACGATCCAGGAGATCCTCGTCGTCGGTATTCCGTTGGGCGAGGTCGAGGATGAGGGGAAGGGCGGCGCCCTGGGCGGCCTTGCCGCCTCCCTCGGCTACGTCGACTACGGGACCTTCGCGGGCGCCGACGAGCTCGGACGGCGCACCGGCTCCTACGGCTCGGGTGATTTCTCCGGCAGCCTGGGCTGGGGCAAGGAGCTGCTGGCCGGCCTCTCCGGCGGCGTCGTGCTCAAGGGCAATCATTCGAGCTTCGGCAACAAGACCTTCCAGACCTATTCCGCGGACGCGGGCCTCTTATGGAACGTGGTGCCTTCGCTCGACCTCGGCGTGGGGTACTCCAACCTTCAGATCGGCGGCGGCATCGCGGGCGCGCCCTTGGCCTCGGGCTGGCGCCTCGGCGCGGGCTGGAGCGTGACCAGGCACTGGCTCCTGGCCGCGGCGACGGAGCTTCAGGAAAAGGAAGCCATGCGGCGCGTGCAGCTGGGAACGGAGATCCTGATCGGCGACGTGGAGAAAAAATCCAACGTCCTGGCGCTGCGCGGCGGCTATCAGCTGAGCTTCCCCAGCCGCGAGCTGGGCGCCCTGGCGGGCATGACCTTGGGCGTGGGCTACACGCTCACCCGCTCGATCATCCTGGACTACGCCTTGCTGCCCTCCGGCGACCTCGGGTCCTCGCATCGCCTGAGCTTGACCGTCAAGTTCAACTCCCCGGGACAGAAGAAGGGCTGACGCCGGCTCGCAAGCTCGCTTCGGAACGGATCGCGCCCCCGCCTCCAAGGCGGGGGCGCTGCTCTTTGGCTCGAGAACACCGACTGACGGCGCCGTCAGTTCTCTCTACGACGAGAAACGGCCGCCTCTCCGTAGTATTCGCGCTCGCCGCGTAGAACTCCGAATATTAAGTTTCCGACGCGGACCGTATACTGCCTGCATGAAGAAATATCTGGAGACAAAAATGAAATCCCTTCGACACATAAGCCGCCTGTTCGTCGCGATGATGTTCGTCATGGGGTCCGTCCCGGGCGTGTCCGCCCAGACCATGGGAAGCACCCTCGTGTCTTTCAACCTGCTGGCCAATCCCGCGGTCACCCTCACCGGCTTCGGCGCCAACCCTCTGGTCGTGAACCGGGTGGGAACGAGCCCGGGCATCACCTTGACGACCACCGACGCGAGCGCGACCAACTACCATGCCAACGACACCACGGCGGTCAACGGCATGGCCCAAGGGAACGCCCTCTGGAACGACCTGCTCGCTCCGGGCGGCGCCGCCTTCGTCGTGCTGCCCGCCAACACCCTCGACCCCGCGTATCTCGTGGGCGCGGGCGTCACGGTCTTCACGCGCGCGGGCGACATCACGGAAACCAACGACACGGTGACGATCACGGGGACCCCCACGAGCATCGTCATCTTTCACGTCGACACCGCCGTCTCGCTCACCAACTTCGACGTCCTCCTCGTGGGCGGCATCGAGCCGGCCAACGTCTACTGGCGGGTCACCACGGCCGTCGATATCACCAACGACGACGCCGCGACGAGGTCCGTTCCCGGAACCTTCATCAATAACACCGCCGCGCAGGACATCGCCATCGTGTGCAGCGGCGCGGGCGGCCTGAACGTCGGCCGGTTCGTCTCGCTTCAGGGATCCGTCTCGGTCACCCAGTCGGGCGCCGGCGTCCTGGCGATGGTGATCCCCGCGGGCGGGCCCGGCGTGTCCGCTCCGGGCTGCACCGACGGACTGTTCTACCCGTCGCCGGCCACCGGCGCCGTCGGGACGTTCTCCTACTGCATGGCGGCCGCCGGCGACGTGAAGATCCGCGTCTACAACGCGATCGGCGACCTGGCGGTCAAGGTCGACGACACGAAGGCGGCCGGCGCCCAGACGTCGACGATCAACACGGCCCGGCTCGCGCCGGGCGTCTATCTCTACATCCTTGAGCGGGCCTACAACAACGGCGATAAGACCCGCTCCAAGGTCAAGAAATTCGTCGTGAAGCACTAAGGGGAATGGCCATGAAAATATCATCGATCGGTTTGGGAGTTCTGTGCGCCGCGTCGCTGTGCGGCGTCGCGTCGGCGGCGGAAACTTCTTACGGCGCGGGAACTCGCGCTCTGCCCCTGCAGCAGTCCGGGGGGACGGCGCGGGCGATGAGCATGGGCTCCGCGGTCGTCGCGGTCGACCAGTGCTCGGCGTCCTTGCTCTGGAACCCGGCGGGCTTGGGCGGGATGCGGTGCAAGGAGCTCGCCGTTCATCATAACTCGGGTCTCGGCGGGACCTTGCAGGAGATCTTCGTCTTCGGCATGCCCTTGGGCGAGGTCAAGGACGACGGGAAGGGCGGCTCGATGGGCGGCATCGCCGCCTCCATCGGCTACGTCAACTACGGCAGCTTCACCGGCGCGGACGCGGCCGGCAACGAGACCGGCAACTACAGCGCCGGAGATTACTCGATGAGCGTGGGCTGGGGCAAGGAGCTGTTCCGCAACGTCTCCGGCGGCTTCACGCTGAAGGGAAATCGCTCGGCGTACTCCGGCCAGGGCTACAACGCGTTGTCCGCGGACCTGGGCGTTCTGTGGAAAGCCACCGGCAAGCTCGACCTCGGAGCCAGCTACTCGAACTTCGGCACCAAGGTCGGCGGCGACGGCCTGTCCGCGGGCCTGCGCCTGGGCGCGGGATATAAGGTGGACAAGCATTGGCTGCTGGCCGCCTCGAGCGAGCTGCAGAACAAGGCCATGAAGCGCCTTCAGCTGGGAACGGAGTACCTGATCGGCAACGTCGAGGAGAAAGCCAACGTCCTGGCCCTTCGCGGCGGCTATCAGTTCAGCTTTCCGAGCCGCGAGCTGGGCGCGCTGGCCGGGCTGACCTGGGGCTTGGGCTACACGATCACGCGTTCGATCGCTCTCGATTACGCGATGCTTCCCACGGGCGACCTGGGGATCGGTCACCGCTTGAGCCTGACCTACAAGTTCGGCTGCTCCGATGACAAGAAAACCGCCGCCGTCGCGGCGGCGCCGGCGGCCGCCGCCGTCGTCGCGGCGCCCGTCGTCGCGCCGGTCGCCGCTTCGCGGCCGGTCAAGAAGGAGCCGGTCGTGCTCAAGTCGATCGTCCTCGAGGACTCGCATTTCGACTTCGACAAATCCGCGCTCAGGCCCGAGGGCATGGCGGCCCTGCGGGAGAACGTCCAGCTGCTCAAGGAGAATCCCAAGGCCAACGTCCGTATCGAGGGACACACCTCGCTGCGCGGCACGCCGGAGTACAACCAGCGCTTGAGCGAGAGAAGGGCGTTCGCGGTGCGGGACTTCCTCGTCGCGGAAGGCGGCATCGCCCAGAACCGGATCACCACGATCGGCTACGGCGAGACGCGCCCGACCTCGTACGAGGCTTCGCCGAAGAAAGCGGACCAGGGCTCGGCGGCCGCCAAGTCCAACATGCGCGTGATCTTCGACATCACGGTCGACTAAAGGAATTCGGTCGGCGGGCCGTCGTCCTTCCCAGGAGCGGACGACCCGCCGGCTCTTCGTCTTACGACGCAGCGAGGAAAATCACATGAAAAACGTATCAAGAACCCTCTGTTTCGCGCTGATGCTGAGCGTGACCATGGTGTGCATGCCGTCGCAAGGCCGGGCCATGCTGGCCCCCGCGCAGGGCACATCCAGAACGGACCGCGCGGGCGACATGAAGACGATCCAGACTACGCTCGAGTCCAAGGTCGTGCGCGAGCGCCTCAAGGCGCTGGGGCTCACGGACAAGGAGATCGAGCTGAGGCTGAGCAAGCTCTCCGATCAGCAGCTTCACAAGTTCGCCAAGGACGTCGACACGCTCGCCGCGGGCGGCCTGATCGAGGCGATCCTGGTCGTCGTCGTCCTCGTCCTTCTGATCTTGTTCCTCGTCAAGCGGGTCTAAAGGGGGCGTCATGCGCACGGCGGGCTTTCTTCTCGCGGTCGTCTTACTCGCCGCCTGCGCCGGGCCGGGCGCTCGGCCCTCGGCGGAGGGGAAGACGGTCCGGTTGGCGGTCCCGTTCTTTCCCGATGGGACCGACCAATGCGGCCCTTCCGTTCTGGCGAGCGTCCTGGGATTCTGGGGCAAGCCCGCCGAGCCGGCCGAGCTGAAAAAGGAGATCTACCGGGCGCACCTCAAGGGCGCGCTGACCGTGGACATGCTGCTCGCCGCCCAGGAGCGCGGCCTGGCCGCCGACGTGGGCGGGGGCGGGCTCGTCGAGGTCAAGAAGGAGCTCGACGCGGGCCGCCCCGTGATCGCTTTTCTCAACGTGGGCCTTCGCGCCTATCCGATCGGCCACTATCTGGTCATCACGGGCTACGACGACTCGCGGCAAGTCATCATCGCGCACTCCGGCAGGAAGCGCGACCGCCGGATCGCCTACAAGACGTTCGACAAGGCGTGGGAGAGGACCGAACGATGGGCGCTATTGATCAAGCCGCGGTCGTAGCTCGCCGCTTCCCGCCGGCCGCGCTGGCTTTGGCCTGCCTGCTGGCCGCGGGCTGCGGCCACCTGCCGCCGCGCATCCGCTCCGGCGACGCCCTGGATCCGCAGGAGCACGTCCGTCTGGGCTCCAGCTACGAGGCGCAGGGGCTTAAGGCCGAGGCCGTGGCCCAGTACGAGGCGGCCGTGCGCCGCGATCCGAATTTCGCGGAAGGCTGGCTCGCCCTGGGCAACGTCGCGTTCGCGGATGGACGGCTCGAGGACGCGGAGAAGTCCTTCCGCAAAGCGCTGAAGTCCTCCCCGGGCCACCCCGGGGCCTGCAACAACCTCGCGATGACCCTTCTCGCGCGCGGCGGCGGCCTTGAGGAGGCCGAGGCCCTGGCGCGCGAGGCGCTCTCCCGTCCCGGTTCCCTCCGCCCCTACATCCTCGACACCTTGGCGGGCATCCGCCTCAAACAGGCGCGCTACGTCGAAGCGCTCGACCTCGTGGACCAGGCCGAGGAGGCGACGCCGGCCGGGGATCGGTTCGTGCTCTCGCACCTGCAAACGACGCGCGCGGGCATCCAAGCCGCCGCCGCGGATAAGGCGCGCTAGGCCCGCGATGGAAGCCGCGGCCAAGCGCCTTCATCTCGTCACCTATCTGGGGGCCCTCCTGGGCTGCGTGGCCGTCGTCGCCTGGATGGCCGGGCCGTATCTGCTGTCGCTGTTCCTCGGCGGGACGATGGCCATGCTCGTCCAGCCCGTGCATCAGCGGCTGCGGGAGCTTCTGGGCCCGAGGTCGGCGGCGGCGGCGGTCACCGCGCTGGTCCTGCTCTTCGTCGTCGCGCCGTTGACCGGCTTCTCGTATCTGGCGGTCCGGCAGGGAATCACCGTCGGCCGGCAGATGGCCGACCTCAAGGAGTTCTCGCCGAAGGCCCTCACGGCCGCCCTGAGCCGCTCGGATGTCGTGCGGACGGTGATCGGCGATCCGCGCAAGATCAACATCCGGCTCATGTCCGCGATCCAGACGGCGGGGCAGGTGACGACCGCGGCCGTCCTCACGCTCGCCAAAGGCGCGCCCGAGTTCCTGCTTCAGCTCGTCCTGGCCCTCGTCGCCTTCTTCTTCTTCCTGGTCGACGGCGAGAGGTTCGTGGACTGGCTTCTCGGCCTGGGCGTGCTCGACCGAAGCGTGCAGAAGCGCCTCGTCGAGTCCTTCCGCGACACGACGATCTCGGCGGTCCTGGCCGGGCTCGCCGCCGCCGCGTCCCAAGCCGGCCTCATCGTGATCGGATTCCTGGCCCTCGGCGTGCCGGGCGCGTTCCTGGCCGGAGGAGTGACGTTCATCTTCGCCTGGATCCCGATGGTCGGGACGGCCCCGGCCTCGCTCGCGGGAGTGCTTTATCTCTACGTTCAGGAGGCTCCGGTCCGGATGTCCTTGATGATCGCGCTCGCGCTGGCGGCCGGCCTCATCGACAACGTCGTCCGTCCCCTGGTGCTCAAGGGGAGGGCCGACATGCACCCGCTCGTCGGGCTCATCGCCATCATCGGCGGCATCCAGCTGTTCGGCATACTGGGAGTCTTCATCGGACCGGTCCTGGCGGCGATGCTGCTGGCGCTGCTGCGGATCTGGCCCGTCATCGGAGGCCGCTTCGGCCTCGCCCCGACGGAGCGCTGATGCCGTTCTTCCGGGAGCTGAGCGACCGGACGAGGATGCTGCTGATCCTCGTTTCAGTCCTGGCCGCCAACGCGCTGTTCGGCGCCGGCATCTACCGGCTGTCAGCGCAGCGCGAGGCGCTCAAGCTCGACTACGGCGAGGTCAACAGCATCCGCTACGGGCTCCTCTCCGTGGACGCCTGGAAGGAGAACATCCAGGGCATACTCGCGAGCCAGATCGGCGATTTCAAGCTGTCCAAAAGGCAGGAAGCCGCCCTCAGCGTGCAGATCTCCAAGGCGCTCAATACCTTGATCACGGAGGCCGACAAGTCGATCCGCAAGCACCAGGCCACCTGGTCCGGCAAAATGCGAAAGCTCGCGGCCTGGGCCTTCGTCAGCATCCCCGAGCTGCGCAAGCAGGTGCCGACGTTCACGGCCGCCATCGTCGCCGATCTCCAGACCCCCGCGCAGACTCGCAGCTTCAAGAAGCTGGCGCAAGGCGGCCTCGACGCCTACGCCGCGAAGGCCGCGGATCTGCCGGCCGACCGGGCTCATCACCGCGCCCTCCTGGCGCGCTACGGCGCGGCGAACACCGAGGCCTTCAACCGGGCCGCCGAGCACGCGCTGCGCGATCTCGAGCGGGGCATCAACGGCTACTGCGCCTTGATGCTCCTCAGCGCGGGAGCTTTCCTGTTCGCGTGGTGGCTCGCGCGCGAAAAAATCGAGCTGCACAGGCCCCTGTTCACCTTGTCGGCGGCGTTCGCGTTCGTGCTCCTCGTCGTGGGCCTCGCCCTGCCGATGATCGATCTCGACGCGCGCATCAAGAGCGTGGATTTCCTGCTCTGGGACAAGCACCTTCAGTTCCGCGATCAGGTGCTGTTCTTTCGCAGCAAGAGCATACTGCAGGTCATCTCGGTGCTCCTTGAAACCGGGAAGGGCGACTCGATCACGGTGGGCCTGCTGCTCTTGCTGTTCAGCGTGGCCTTCCCGATCGGCAAGCTCATCTCGATGGAGCGCTACATGCGCGGCGGCCCGGAGACGCGGAAGAACAAGCTCGTCAACTTCTTCGCGTTCCGGTCGGGCAAATGGTCGATGGCCGACGTCACCGTCGTCGCGATCTTCATCGCCTACGTCGGCTTCAAGGGCGTGCTGAACACCCAGCTCCAGGGCATCAGCATCAAGGCCGCGTACGTCGAGATCATCGCCACCAACGACACGGCTCTGCAGCCGGGGTTCATCCTCTTCACCGCGTTCGTCCTGTTCGGGTTCGCGCTCTCGGCCATCCTGAGGCGAACGGGCCTGGCGGCGCAGACCCGGGCGGCGGACGAGCCGGATGCCCGGGATTAAACGGGCGGCGCTTGCCGCCGCCCTGCTCCTCCTGCCGCCCCGCGGCGCGGGCGCCGCCGAGGACTGCCCCGGCGTCGAGTTCACGGGGGACCGGATCACGCTGAACGCGGTCGAGCGGCGCCTCGTGTGCGGCGATCCCGCCAGCGAGGCCTGGGGCGAGGTGCCGTGGGCGCAGGCGCGCCGCTTCCTGACGGCGTTCCTGCAGCAGCGCGGCTACCAGTATCCGGTCTTCACGGTCGAAGGCGGCCGCCTGGTCGTGGACCCCGGAAGGATCACGACGATCGAGCGCCTGGAGGGCGAAGGGCTGCCGGCGGGCGTCGATCTGAGCAAGCGCCGGCGCGTCGTCGGCGCCCCGCTGACGCCGGCGATGCTCGACGTGGTCAAGGCGGCGGTGGCCTCGGAGCTCGGCAACCGCGGCTACGCCTGCCCGGAGGTCGAGATGAGCGCCGACGCGCTCACGGGGACGGTGACCGCGCGCTTCGCGGGGGGCATCGTGCATCCGGCCGAGCCCATCGAGCAGCCCGTCATCGAGGGGATCGACCCGGGCATCTTCAAGCGGTTCGAGGCCTTCCGCCGCGACCGTCCGCTCGACCAGCGCCTGCTCTCCGTCACCTCGAGCCGCGTCGTCCGGGAGGCGCTGTTCCTGAGCTCCTCGTACGACGTGTCGTGCTCGAGCGAGGGCGTGCGGATCAGGCATCGCGCGACGGCCGCTCCCCCGCGCCTGATCCGCCTCGGCATCGGCATCGACACGGAGGGCTTCGCGCGCTTTCGCGCGCGCTGGAACCACTCCCGGATCGGCTGGCGCGCCAGCACCGCCGAGGCGACGCTCTTCGCCTCGCGGCGCGAGCAGTCCTTCGACGCCCGGATGCGTCTGTACGCGAGCCCCTCCTCCCGCGCCTACCTGCTGCCCAATGCGTCCGCCGCGCGCAGCGACGAGCCGCGCTTCGAGACGATCGCCGCCAAGATCTCGCTGGCGCCGGCGTTCACCTGGGACGACCAGCGCCTGCACCTGGAGGTGCTCGCGGGCCCGGCGCTCGAGTACGCCGACACGCGGCGCGGCATCGGCCCGCGCGGCTCGTACTTCCAGACCTTCAACACCCGCGTCGCGGCGACGAGCCATCTCTTCGAGCATCAACTGCGCGAGCCGATCGCGGGCTGGCGCGCCGAGCTCGACACGGCCTCGCGCGTCTCCGGGGTCAACTCCGCGCTCACGGCCCATCGCGCGCGCCTCGGGACGGAGAAGCTCTGGAACCTCGGCCGGTTCGATCCTCCGCTGGCCGTGCTCGGCCTGCGGGGCTGGGCCGGCACGACGGTCGTCGGCGACCGCGAGGCCGCCCTGCGGGAGCTGCCGCCCGCGATGCGGTTCTTCATCGGCGGCAACGCGGATTTCCGCGGCGTCGGCCCGGGCGAGCTCGGCGACGAAGGCGGCTTCCTGTCGGGCGTCTACCAGGGCCTCGAGCTGAGGGCGGGAGACCTCCTGCCCTTCAAGCTCCAGCCGCTCGTGTTCCTCGACGCGGCGATGGCGGGGCGCGGGTCCCTCCATCTCGATCCCGACGTGTATTACGCGCCGGGCTTCGGCGCCCGCTGGGCCACCTTCATCGGCGCCTTCCGCGCGACCCTCGCGCGCAGCCTCGTCTGGAGGCGCGCCCCGGCCACGGCCGCGGGCCCGCGCCACTGGCAGTTCTTCTTCAGCTACGGCAGGGAATTTTGAGGCGCGCGTGGGTCCTGCGCCTGGGCGCGGCCGCGGGCGCGACGCTGGCCGTGCTCGCCGCCGCCGGGGCCCTGTTCCTGCTCAAGCCCGAAGCGGTGATCACGGACCGGACCGCGGCCGCGGCCATCCGCTTCCTCGGCGAGGCGTACGCGCCCCGCTGGTCGAGCCTGCGCGTCTCGGCGCGGGCCTCGGGCGGCGGGCTTCACCGCTACGCCCTGCGCGCGGAAGGCCTCTGCGTCGATGACCCGCGCGGCGCGTTCTCCGCCTGCTTCTCCGAGCTCGAGCTCGCCGCGGCCGTGCGCTACTCGCCGCGGGGGCCGCGCCTCGAGCGCGTCGAACGCCTCGTCGCGGTCTCGGCCGACGCTCGCCTCGACCTTCGCGCGCCGCGGGCCCCGGCGTCGCCCGGCGGGCTCTCCGCCGCCGCGCTCGCGACGCCGGTCGACGCGCTGCGCGTCGAGCTGTCATCCTTCACCGTCGCGACGGCGAGCGCCTCGGTGTCGGGCTCGCTGCGCGCGGCTCTCACCTCCGGCGCGCGCCGGCCTCTGGCGCTCGGAGCCGACGTGCGCATCAAGGACGCCGCGGGCTCGCGCCGCCTGAAGGCCGAGCTGACGGCCGAGACCGATCTTCTCGACGGAGGGGGAGGCACCTACGTCGACCTCGTCGGCACCGCGGACCTGGGCGCCGCGGGACGGGCGCGGGCCGCCTTCCGCGCGCGGCGCGAGCCGGCGCGCTACGCCGTCTCGGGGAGCGCCGAGCTCGCGGGCTTGACGGGGCCGCTCAGCGGCATGCGGCTCGTCGCCTGCGAGGGCGTCCTGCCGCTCGCCCCCGGCGAGGAGCGCCCCTCCGGAGTCGACCTGTCCTGCCGCTACGGCCTGGTTCTGGCGCAGGCGCTTCCCGTCTCCCTCGGCTCGCTGAAAACCGTGACGGGACGGGTAACGGTCAAGGCCCGCGCCGGCGATGGCCGGTACGAGGCCGAGCTGGCCGCGAAGCTCGATCCGGTGAAGGTCTGGTACGAGCTCGCCGGGGAGGCCGCGGTGAGGCTCGCCGGGCGCCGGGACCGCCCTCTTAAAGAGGCCGCGGCGAGCCACGAGGTGAGCGCGTCGCTCAAGATCCCGCGGTTCCAGGATCTCGTCGCCCGCCTGCGCGGCACGACGCACGCGATTCCCGCGCCGGTCCACGTCCTCGAGGGCCCGCTGTCTCTCGCCGTCGAGAGCCGGGGCGATCCTTTCTCCGCGCGGCCGTCGGCGAGCTATGTCCTTTCGACCGACCTCGCGGGCGCGCGGCAGCGCCTCCTCGCCCGGGCGGCGGGGACGGTGACCGCGGCCGACGCCCTCTCACCGGCGCGGGCTTTCGAGCACGAGGGGGAGCTGATCCTCGAGGAGGCCGCCTTCGAGCTGCCCCGGCTCGACGTCGGCCGCGCGCCGAAGGTCTTCTCCGACAAGCGGATCCGGACGGCCCCGCCCCCGCCCTCGGCCGCGGCTCCCGTCGCGGCGAAGACGCCCGCCGGCGCGGGCGTCCCGCCGGTGCGCGGCCGCCTCGCCGTGAAGACCGGCAAGCCTTTGATCCTCTTCTCGAACCTGGCCAAGGATCCCGTGCCGATCGCGCTCGACCTGGCCTTGACCTATCCTCCGGCGGCCGCCGCCGGGCGCGTCGAGGTCCGAAGCTTCGGCGTGGAGCTCTTCCGCCGCCGCGCCACGGTGGACCACCTGAACATCGCGGTCTCCTCCGGCGCCTCGCCCGCCGCGCTCGAGGGTCTGGTGCGCTACGCGACGCCGTCGGCGGAGATCCGCATCCTGCTCCTGGGCACCACCGCCAAGCCCCGCATCGAGTTCACGAGCGTCCCGCCGATGAAGCGCGAGGCCGTCATCGCCCTGCTGATCTTCGGCAAGGGCCCCGGGGAGCTCGATTCCGAGCAGACCGCCTCGGTGAGCAACACGGAGACGGCCTTGGAGAGCCGCGCGTTCGGGCTCGCCTCGCTGTATCTGTTCGGGGCCACGCCGATCGAGCACGTCGGCTACGATCCCGCGTCGAAGACGACCACGGTCAAGCTCCGCCTGCCCGGAGGCGCGAACCTCACCCTCGGCAGCGACTTCGATCAGAGCCGCCAGCTGACCCTGCGCAAGCCTCTGGCGCCGCATTGGGCGATCCAGTCCGAGGTCACGGATCAGGGGCGGGAGGGGACGGGGGCGGCGACCTTCCTCGAGTGGTTCAACCGCTACTGATCGGGCATTCCGCCGCCGAACGCCTCTCCCTTATCCCGCAGCTTCGCGCCCCGTATCTTCGCCGGCGCGGCGGGCGGGGCGGGAGCTTTCGCGACGACCTTCACGCGCGCCTTCTTGACCGGCGCGGGCGGCGGCGGGGCCGGGGCGGCGACGGGAGCGGGAGGCGCCGGCGGCACCGCGCGGGCGACGTCCCGGTAGCGGGCGACGGCCCACAGCAGGATCAAAAGGGCGACGATCGCCAGACCCGCGGTTCTCAAGCTCATGATAGTTCTCACCTTCCCCTTCATCATAGCCGCCCGCGCGCCGCGGCACAATGGGGGCTTCCTCCCGGTCTATGGGGGCTCGACGTTGGAGCCGGCCTTTTCCGGACATGCTCGGTCCTAGACCGAATCGGCCGCATGATTATCTCAAGATAAACACGCCGGACGGAACCCGGGTAGTACTCCGCATGGACGGGGACGAAGGAAGAGGCTATGCTTCGCGCATGACCCGATACTCCAAGGAAGCCCGCCGCGCCGCGCGCCAGCCGCACGATTCGGTGCTGGAGCTGCTCGACGCCTCGGGCTTCACGCCGTCCGACGCCCGTCTCGTCGACGTCTCCGCGCTGGGCGTCAGCTTCACCTCCACCCGCGTCTTCGCCAAGGGCGAGCCTATTCGCGCGCGGCTGCGCCTGCTGGGCGCCGGAGTCCTCGAGATCAAGGGAACCGTGGTCCGCATCAAGGAGAGGGAGAGGGGCGCGCTGTACGCCGTCAAATTCGACTCGGTGCGCGGCAAGCGGCCCTGAGAGGGGGCGGACTTCTACCCGGCGTCCCGGGTATAATTCCGCATAGCCTCGGACCGGCGAAGGGGGTATCATCGCCGCCAAGGAGAACAACATGAAACGAAACGCGTCGGCGGTGTGGGAAGGCGGTCCTCAGGACGGGAAGGGCCAGATTTCGACGGAAAGCGGCGCGCTGTCCGCGGTCGGCTACGGGTTCGCGACGCGCTTCGACTCCGAGGCGGGAACCAACCCCGAGGAGCTCATCGCCGCCGCGCACGCCAGCTGCTTCGCGATGGCGCTGTCCGGCCGCCTCGCCGAAGAGGGGATCACGGCCGCGAGCATCGCGGTCACCGCGACGGTGAGCCTCGACAAGGTCGAAACGGCCTGGACCGTGACGGCGGTCCATCTCGACGTGACCGTGAAGGCCCCCGGGGCGGACGCGGCCGCGTTCGTCAAGGCCTCCGAGGCGGCCAAGGCCGGCTGCCCGATCTCCCGCCTGCTCGGGGCGGCGGCCAAGATCACGATGGACGCGGCGCTTGCGTAGGCTCGAGCGCGTCGAGGTCGCGATCGTCGGAGCCGGCTCCGCCGGCCTCGCCGCGCTCGGGGAGGCGCGCAAGGCCGCGAAGAGCTTCGTCCTCATCGACGAAGGCCCGTTGGGCACGACGTGCGCCCGCGTGGGGTGCATGCCGTCGAAGGCCCTGATCCAGGCCGCCAACGAATTCCATCGCGCCTCGCGCGCCCGCGGGCGGGGGCTGCGCGGCGGCGGGAAGCTGCGCCTGGACATCCCCGAGGCGCTCGCCTGGGTGCGCAAGCTGCGCGACGGCTTCACGGAGGGACCCATACTGGCCGCCGAAGGCCTGGGCCGGCGGCTGATCCGGGGCCGCGCCCGGTTCGCCGGGCCGAACCTCCTGCGCGTCGGGGAGCGGACGTTCCTCGCCGAACGCGTGATCCTGGCCACGGGCTCGCGCCCGGTGGTGCCGGAGGAGTTCCTCGCCCTCGGCGCCAAGGTCGTCACGACCGACACTCTCTTCGACCTCAAGGACCTGCCCGCCCGCATCGGCGTCATCGGCCTGGGCTCGATCGGCCTCGAGATCGGGCAGGCCTTGTCCCGGCTCGGCTGCGACGTCATGGCCTTCGATCGCTCGCGCGGCGTGGGAAACCTCACCGATCCGGCCGTCAACGCCTGCGCCCTGCGCGAATTCTCCCGGGAGTTCCGGATACGCCTCGGCGTCGAAGTGCGCCTGGTCGCGCGCGGCGGCAAGATCGAGGTCCGGACCGGCGGGCGCGCCTACGTCCGGGACCTGATCCTCGCGAGCCTGGGCCGGCGTCCCAACCTCGACGGCCTCGGCCTCGAGTCGATCGGCGTCCGGCTCGACGAGCGCGGCCTTCCGCCCCTCGAGGAGGGAACGCTGAAGGTGCGCGGCCGGCCGATCTACCTGGCGGGGGACGCGAGCGCCCTGCGGCCTCTGCTTCACGAGGCCGTGGACGACGGCCGGATCGCCGGCTTCAACGCCGTCCGCCGCCGCCCCCGGACATTCGGCCGGCGCGCGCCGCTGTCGATCACGTTCAGCGAGCCCAATCTCGCTCTCGTCGGTTCGCCCCGCGCCGGGCTGAAACGGGGCGGCTTCGTCACCGGCGCGGCGAGCTTCGAGACGGACGCCCGGTCCTTGATCCTCGGGGAGAACCGGGGCCTGCTCCATGTCTACGCGCGGGCCTTGGACGGCCGGTTCCTCGGAGCCGAGATGGCCGGTCCCGCGGGCGAGCACCTCGGCCACCTGATGGCCTGGGCGCTGCAGCGCGGCCTGAGCGTCGACGAGATGCTGGCGCTTCCCTTCTACCATCCCTCGGTCGAGGAAGGCCTTCGCACGGCGCTGCGCGACGCGGCGCGCAAACTGAAGCGGCGCCTCGGTAATACTACCCTGCTCTGACCGCATTATTCCGAATGGGCCGCGCCGCCCGGCGCGGCTATGATGGGCCCATGACGACCATCTATGAGCCGCGAAAGGAGCTGCGCCCGCGCCGCCTGACGGGCATCAGCGAGGAGCAGATCTCCCAGCACTGGACGCTGTACGAGGGCTACGTGAAGAACGTCAACCTCCTCGGCGGGAAGCTCGCGGCCTTGACGGAGAAAGGCGAATTCGGCCCCGAGTTCGCGGAGCTCAAGCGGCGAGAGGGCTTCGAATACGACGGCATGCTGCTTCACGAGCATTACTTCGGGATCCTCAAGGGAGGAGGGACCCCGCTCGAGCCGGGCTCTAGGCTGTCCCGGTGCCTGGCCCTCTGCTTCGGGAGCTTCGCGGCCTGGAGGCGGCAGTTCGCCGCGGTGGGGATGATGCGCGGCTCGGGCTGGGTCATCCTCTATCACGACCCGCGCCGCGACGCGCTCGTCAATTTCTGGATCGAGTCGCATGAGGACGGACATCCCGCCGGGTTCGCGCCCATCGTGGTCATGGACGTGTGGGAGCACGCCTACATGGTCGACGGCAGCGCCGGCGGAAGGTCCGAATACATCGAGAAGTTCTTCCTGAACGTGGATTGGGCGAAGGCCGAGAACGCGCTGCGCGCGGCCGCGCCGGCGGAGCCGGTCGCCGCGGGAGGCCAGTGATGAACATGAGAACGACGATGAACGCCGCGAGGCTGATCCCCGCTTTGCTGGCCGTGAGCGCGCTCGGCGGCGCGCCGCGCGGGGCCGCGGGGGCGGAGATCCTCGTCGAGGCGCCGATGGCGGCGGAGAACAAGCGGACGGCCTTTCGCAAGTCCATGCGCAAGCTGTGGGCGGAGCACGCGATCTGGACGCGCGCGTACATCGTGGCGGCGGCGGCGGGCACGCCGGACACGGCCGCCGCGGCAAGCCGCCTTCTGCGCAACCAGCGGGAGATCGGCGCGGCCTTCGTGCCCTATTACGGCGACGAGACCGGAGCCAAGCTCGGCCGGCTCGTCAAGGAGCACGTGCTGATCGGCGCCGACCTCTTGGCCGCCCTCAAGAAAGGCGACGAGAACAAGCGCCGGACCGCCGATCGGCTCTGGCAAGAAAACGCCGTGGAGCTCGCCGCGCTGCTCGACGCCGCCAATCCCCATTGGCCGAAGCAAGCTTACGAGGAGATGTTCCGTCACCATCTGGCTCTCACCGCGCGCCAGATGACGGCCCGCCTCGGGAAGAAGTGGGAGGAGGACATCGCGGCGTTCGACGAGGCCTATTCCGAGATCCTGACGATGGCCGACGACCTGGCGGACGGCATGATCAAGCAGTTCCCCGAGAAGATCTAGCCGATGGCCTCGCCCGAGTCCCGGCGCATCCGGTCTTCTCCGCACGCGACCGCGTATAACTCCGCATGGGCCCGGGACTGACAAGGGCGTATAGTGGATGGAGCGATATGAGGCATAAGCTGCTGGTCGTCGACGACGATCCCGAGATGCGCAGGGCGCTCGTCCAGTCTCTGGGCGAGGCCTACGAGGTGCTCGAGGCGCCGACGGGACGGGACGCCCTGCTCATCCTCGCCTCGCAGCGTCCGCGTCTGATGCTGCTGGACATGACCATGCCGGGAATGAGCGGCCTGGAGGTGCTCGCGGCCGCGCCGGACATCGTCAAGGCGATGACGGTCCTGATGCTGACCGGCGAGAACGACGTCGAATTGGCGAAGCGGGCCTTGGACCTGGGCGCGGACGAGTTCATCACGAAGCCTTTCGATTGGCCGCGGCTCAAGGACAAGGTGGAGCGCTCCATGAACGTGACGCCCGGCGGTTCCGGCCGGCCATGGCGCGTGAAGGACGACGTTAAGGCGAGCTGACGTGGCGGCCGAGACCGGCGGAATAGCGCTTGCCGCGGACGTAGCGCGGTGGGAAGGCGAGGGCGGGGGAATCTTGATCGATAATTCGGCCGGAACGAAGGGCGCGGGCGCGGATGAAGGCATCACCGAGGTGCGCCGGCAGGAGGCGCTGATCAAGACGGGCGCCCTGCAAAGCGCGATCTTCAACAGCGCCAACTTCTCGAGCATCGCGACCGACGCGAAGGGCGTCATCCAGATCTTCAACGTCGGCGCGGAGCGGATGCTGGGCTACGCGGCCGCCGACGTGATGAACAAGATCACCCCCGCCGACATCTCGGATCCGCAGGAGGTCATCGCGCGGGCCGCGGCGTTGAGCCTCGAGCTCGGCACGACCATCGCGCCCGGCTTCGAGGCGCTGGTGTTCAAGGCGTCGCGCGGCATCGAGGACATCTACGAGCTGACCTACATCCGCAAGGACGGCAGCCGCTTTCCGGCCGTCG
>JAUYSH010000094.1 GCA_030696455.1 Elusimicrobiota bacterium | reverse complement strand
CTGCGTCGCGCTCATCCGCGTTACGCGCAGCGGATACGGCTGGAACTCGAAGTACTTCGGCGCGCGGCGCTGGTGGGGGATCGGGGCCCGCTCCGTGCTCGCGGTGACGCTTTTCTCCGCGGCGTCGAGGTCTATGGCGGGTCCCACGTCGTAGGCGAATTGAACGTAGGCGACGCCGTCCTTGACGACCGGGTTGAAGCCTTTCACGACGGCCTCAACGGAAAATCGGGCGGGACCGGCGCCTCGAAGAAGAGCGCCCGGCCGTCGTCCGGATGCTTCAACGAGAGGCGCCAGGCGTGCAGGAGCTGCCGGTCGGCGCCGAGCGCGTCGAGGTCGGCGCGGGAGACCTCCTTGCGCACGGCCTTCATGTACGCCTCGCCGTCCCCGCAGTACAGCTTGTCGCCGACGAGCGGGTGCCCGAGAAAAGCGAGGTGCGCGCGGATCTGGTGCAGCCTCCCGGTGCGGGGCCTGGCCGAGACCAAGGAGAGCCGGCCGTCCGTCGCCAGGCGCCTGAACTCGGTGACCGCGCTCTGGGCGTTGGCGCCGCCGACCGCGCGGCGCACGCGGATCGCCTTGCCCTCCGCGCCCAACGGCGCGTCGACGACTTTAACATCCCACTCCACCGAGCCGAACACGACGGCGAGATATTCCTTTTGGACGCCGCGTCCGACGAACTGCTCGTAGAGGCTTCGCGCGGCGTCCACATCGAGGGCGAGGACCATGGCGCCGCTGGTCTCGCGGTCGAGCCGGTGGGCGAGGTACACCTTCCGCCCGAGCTGCTTGGCCAGCAGATGGGTCACGGTGTTGTGCAGGACCTTGTCGGTCGGATGGCTCAAGGTCCCGCCGGGCTTGGAGATGACCACGATGCGGTCGTCCTGATGGAGGATCGGCATGGTCTCGTGGGGGACGGGGGGCTCCGCGACGCGGCGATAGCGGATCAGCACGGTCTCGCCCTCGCCGACGCGCGCCGCGGCCTTGACCGGGCGCGAGGCGCGCGAGACGAGGCCGTCGTCGATGAGCTTCTGCACGGCCATGCGCGAGTACTTCTTGCCCAGGCGCGCGGCGAGAAAGGTGTCCAGGCGCAGGCCCTCGTGCTCCTTGAGAGCGCGAAAAGGCACCTCGATCCAGTCGGCGGTTCCCTCAGGCATGCAGAAGCTCAGTATAACACCTGCCCCTGGGGCCGACAAGCCAAGAAAGCTTATTGCCCATATAGGTTATTTGTATACTGATCGACGTGAAATGTCCGATTTGCGGCGTCGACGCTCCGGCGGGCGCGGTCGACTGCGCCGCGTGCGGGATCATCTTCGCCAAGTTCAAGAAGAAGCTGGAGAGCCTGCCGGTCACGCCTGCGTCGCGCTTCCAGCCCTGGATGGGGCGGGCGCTCGCCGTCGTCATCGTGCTCGCCTGGATGGCCGGCTTCGGCCTCTACTACCGAGCCGTGCTCTCCGAGATGCCCGCGCGCAAGACCGCCGCCCCGCGGTGAAAGTGGTATAATCCTCGTCGAAGCCCGCTCCCTCCTCTCTCATGCGCACGAAAACCCTCAAGAAGAACAAGGTCCAGGTCATCACGCTCGGCTGCTCGAAGAATCTCTACGATTCCGAGGTGCTGATGGGCCAGCTGCGGGCCAACAAGATCGACGTCGAGCACGAGAGCGGCAGCGACGACGCCTCGGTCGTCGTCATCAACACCTGCGGGTTCATCGACAACGCCAAGCAGGAGTCGATCGACACCATCCTCGATTACGCGGCGGCGAAGAAAGCCGGAAGATTGGACAAGCTCTTCGTCACGGGCTGCCTGTCCGAGCGCTACAAGGACGATCTCGAGAAGGATATTCCCGAGGTGGACGCGTACTTCGGCACAAGGGACCTGCCGAGGCTCCTGAAGGCGCTCAACGCGGACTACAAGCACGAGCTCGTGGGCGAGCGGATGATCACGACGCCGCGGCATTACGCGTACTTCAAGATAAGCGAGGGCTGCGACCGTCCTTGTTCGTTCTGCGCCATACCGCTGATGCGGGGGAAGCACGTCTCGACGCCGATTGAGGATCTCGTGACGGAAGCAAAACGCCTCGCGGCCGCGGGCACGAGAGAGCTTTTACTTATCGCTCAGGACTCAACGTATTATGGATTGGATCTTTACGGCAAACGGCGTCTGGCGGACCTCTTACGAGCCCTTTCCGACGTCCCCGGCATAGGCTGGATCCGGTTGCATTACGCCTTCCCCGCCGGGTTCCCGATGGATGTGCTCGACGTCATGCGTGAGCGCGACAACATCTGTAAATATCTCGATATGCCTTTGCAGCACATCACCGACAGGATGCTGACCTCGATGCGTCGAGGCACGACCAAGGCCAAGACGGAAGAGCTGGTGTCGCTTATCCGAGAGAAGGTTCCCGGCATCGCCTTGCGCACGACCTTGATCGCGGGCTATCCCGGCGAGACCGAGGCCGATCACGAGGAAACGATCGCGTGGGTCGAAAAAACACGTTTTGACCGGCTGGGAGTCTTCCAGTACTCGCACGAGGAGAACACTCACGCCTATTCCCTTCCTGACGACGTGCCCGCCAAGGAGAAGAAGCGCCGCGCCGAGGCCGTGATGGCCGCGCAGCAGCCCATCTCGCTGGCGATCAACGCCTCGCGCATCGGCAAGGTCGTGAAGGTCCTCGTCGACCGCAAGGAAGGCAAGCACTTCATCGGGCGCACCGAGCAGGATTCCCCCGAGGTGGACAACGAGGTCCTGATCGCCGCCGACAAGCACTTCCTGCGCGTCGGAGACTTCGCCGACGTCAAGATCACGGGCGCCGAGGAGTACGACCTCACCGGCGAGCCCGTCTAGGCTCTTTGCGCGCGATCCTCGCTGACGCGCGCCGGCGCCTGCTCGCGGGCGCGGTCCGCGTCGCGGCGGCCCTCGGCGCGGTCCTCCTCACCGTCGTCTACTGGCTCGTCCTCGGGCCCGTCGCGCTGACTCTGCGCGTGCTCGGCGTGGACCTGCTCGGCGTGCGCGGCGCGCCCTCCACCGCCTGGACCCCGGCCGAGAACCCCGATCCGAAGTCGCGCCTCGAGGGGGCCGGTTGAACATACTCGGCGTCAGCTTCGACTATCACGACGCCGCGGCCGCCCTCGTCGTCGACGGCGTCCCCGTCGCCGCCGCGCCGGAGGAGCGCTTCTCCCGCCTCAAGCACGACCGCCGCCTGCCCGCGCGCTCCATCGCGTTCTGCCTGGAGCGGGCGGGCCTGACCGCCGGGGACCTCGACGCGGTCGTGTTCTACGAGAAGCCCTTCCGCAAGCTCACGCGCATACTCGCCGGCGCCGTTTCGACCTTCCCGTCCTCGGGCGCGCTGTTCCGCCGCGCGATGGGCGCCTGGATCGACGAGCGACTGTGGGTGGGGCCCCGGCTCGAGGCGGCCCTCGGCGTGGCGCCGGAGAAGATCCTGTACTGCGAGCATCATCTCTCGCACGCGGCCAGCGCCTTCCTCTGCTCCCCCTTCGACGACGCGGCGACCTTGACCGTCGACGGCGTCGGCGAGTGGGCCACGGCCGCGATCGGCCGGGGGCGCCGCGCCGGCCCCGGGGGCCCGTTCGACCTCTCTCTCGACGTCGAGCTGCGCTACCCGCACTCGCTCGGCCTCCTGTACTCCGCCTTCACCGCCTACCTCGGCTTCGAGGTCAACGAGGGGGAGTACAAGGTCATGGGCCTGGCGCCGTACGGCGCGCCGCGCTACGCCGGCGCGATCCGCGCGATGATCGAGCCGTTCGCCGACGGCTCCTTCCGCCTCGACCTGGGCTGGTTCGCCTTCCACCGCGATCCCGCGCGATCCTTCTCCAAGAAGTTCGAGGACGCCTTCGGCCCCGCCCGCGCGCCCGGGTCCGGCGATCCCGCGGCCGACCAGCGCCTGTGCGACGTCGCGGCCAGCGTTCAGCTCGTCTGCGAGGAGCTCATGCTCGGCCTGGCGCGGGAGGCCCGCCGCCGCACCGGCTCGCCCCGCCTGTGCCTCGCGGGCGGCGTGGCCTTGAACGCCGTGTCCAACGAGAGGCTCCTGCGCGAGGCGGGGTTCGACTCGGTCTGGATCCAGCCCGCCGGCGGCGACGCGGGCGGGGCGCTCGGCGCCGCGCTGTACGCGGCCCACGCCCTGGAGAAGACCGCCTCCCGCTACGAGATGAAGGGCGCGGACCTCGGCGCCGAGCATCCCGCCGCGAGCGCGTCGGAGGCCTTGAAGGCCGCGGGCCTTGCTTTCGTCGAGACGCGCGGCGAGGACGACCTTTGCGAGCGCGTCTCGGGACTGCTCGCCGGCGGGAAGGTCGTGGGCTGGCATCAGGGCCGCTCGGAGTGGGGGCCGCGCGCCCTCGGCCAGCGCTCCATCCTCGCCGACCCGCGGGCGGCGGGCATGAAGGACACGGTCAACGCCAAGATCAAGTTCCGCGAGCTGTACCGTCCGTTCGCGCCGTCGATCTGCGCCGCCGCCGCCGCCGATTGGTTCGACCTGGCGGGTCCGCCCGCCGCGCAGCCCTACCGCTTCATGCTCGCCACCGCGCGCACCCGGGAGGACCGGCGCGGGCGGCTGGCCGCGGTCACCCACGTCGACGGCAGCTCGCGCGTGCAGGCCGTCGATCCGGCGCAAAGCCCGCTGTTCCACCGCCTCGCCGACGCGATGGGACGCGTGACCGGCGTGCCGGCGGTCCTCAATACTTCCTTTAATCTGAAGGGCGAGCCGATCGTCGAGACGCCCGCCGACGCCGTGGCGACCTTCCTCGCCAGCGGCATGGACGCGCTCGCGATCGGGCCGTTCCTGGCCACGAGCCGGCCGGAGAATCCGTCGCCCAGGAGGCAGACATGGGAATCGTCAACGACGCCGCCCGACGCCTGGGGGTGGTGAACGGGCTGCTCGCCTTTCTTTGGCGCAAGCGGCTGTGGTGGATGATCCCGATCCTGCTCGCCGTCCTGGCCGTCGCCGCCATCGTCGGCCTCACCTCTCATCCCGCCGCGGCGCCTTTCGTCTACACGCTGTTCTAACGGCCAGGGACGCTCAGTCCTCGACGTCGAACGGCTTCTTCACGAGCTTCCCGCCTTCCTTCGACAGAGCCTCGACCTTCGTCTTGGCGTCCTCGAGCCGCTTGGTCAGCTCCTTCGAAAGGGTCACGCCCTTCTCGAACAGCGCGAGGGACTCGTCGAGCCCCTTGTCGCCGGCCTCGAGCTCGCGCACGAGCTCCTCGAGCGACTCGAGCGACTTCTCGAACGTCTCCGCCTTGGGTTCTTTCGCCACTAGGACACCTCGCAATGGATCTCGCCTTCGGACAGGCGCACGGTCACTGGATCGCCCTTCTTCACCTGACCCGCGCTCGTCAGGACCTTGCCCTTGGACGCGGCGATCGCGTAGCCGCGCGCGAGCACGTTGAGCGGGGAGATCGCGTGGAGCCGCCCCGCTGCCGCGCCCAGGCGCATCCGGGCGGTCTCGAGGCGGCGCTTGAGCGCCTCCGGCAGCCGCATCGACAGCTCGTCGACGCGCTGGACGCGTTGCTCCCACAGCCGGCGCGGGTCGGACAGCAGAGGGTGCGCGGCCGCGTACTTCAGGCGCCGCTCCAGGCTCGACAGGAGGTCGCGGAGAATCTGCGCCATCGCCGCGTCGTGATCGGCGATCCGGTCGAGCACCGCGGCCTTCTCCGGGACGGCCATCTCGGCGGCGGCCGAGGGCGTGGGCGCGCGCAGGTCAGCGACGTAGTCGGCGACGGTCGTGTCGGTCTCGTGGCCGACGCAGGAGATGACGGGGATGTCCGACGCGGCGATGGCGCGCGCGACGGGCTCCTCGTTGAACGCCCACAGGTCCTCGATGGAGCCGCCGCCGCGTCCCACGAGCAGGACGTCGGTCCGCGGGGCGAGCTCGTTGAAGCCGCGGATCGCTTCGGAGATCTCGGCCGCAGCACCCGGGCCCTGCACCTTCACCGGCCAGACGAGGATCTCGAGGCCGGGCCAGCGTCGGCTCAGGACCTGGATCATGTCGCGCACCGCCGCGCCCTGGCCGGAGGTCACCAGGCCGACCGTCTTCGGGAAGGGGGGGAGAGGCTTCTTTCGCTCCGCGTCGAAGAGGCCCTCGGCCAGGAGCTTCGCCTTGAGCTGCTCGAGCGCCAGCTGCAGGGCTCCTTTCTCGCGGGGCTCGGCGGCGGAGACGATGAACTGCAGCTCGCCGCGCGTCTCGTAGGAGGTGACGCGCCCGCGGGCCAGGATCTTGAGCCCGTCCTGGAACTTGAACTTCACGCCGAAGGAGGCGCCCTTGAACAGCACCGCCTTGATCTGGGCTTTGTCGTCCTTGAGGCTGAGGTAGGTGTGTCCCGACGGGTAGGCTTTGCAGTTGGAGATCTCGCCTTCCACCCACAGCTCCGGAAAGGAAGACTCGAGCAGGCCGTGGACCTGCGCGTTGAGCTCGGAGATCGTGAAGACGCGGCGGGTCGGCTCCACCGCTACTCCGCGCGCGGGTGCAGGTAGACGGCGAGCGCGGTCGCGGCGAGCGTCCAGCCGCAGACGAAACCGAGCAAGCTTTGGCTCGGCAGCGCAGCGCGCGGTCCCGCCAGCCAGGCGATCCCGGCCGCGGTCAGCACGGCGCCCGCTTTTTCCACGACCGAGCGGGGGCCGAGCTGCAATACGAGCAAGGTCGCCAGGCCGCCGGCGAGCAGGCAGGCGAGCGTGCTGCGGTCGGAGAATAGGGCGAGGGTGCCCCCGGCGAGCAAGGTCCCGACGAGCAGGCGCTTCATGCGCCGATTATAACACTTCATCCAACCCCCCTTGCGGAAAGCCGCCGGAAGGCTACACTAGTGGCGCGATGAGCGAATGGAGGGAGCAGAGGGAGTCCGAGCCCTGGGATTGGGACACGATCAAGAAGATGACGCTCCTCGGCGCGGGCTGCGGCGCGGCCGTCATCGCGTGGATGATGTTCGCCAGCCCGGGAGAGGAGGCCGCCTCGTCGCGCGGATTCGACATGGGCTACGCGGGCTCCGCCCCCTCCGGCCGTCCCTTCGCGGCGCGCCCGACGACGAGCCTCGACATGGTCAGCTCCAAGATCGGAGACGGCCCTCCCGGAGTGACCTCGAGCCTCTACCGCCAGGCCCCCGCCCAGGACGATCCTCCGGCCCCCGAAGCGGCGGCGAGCCCGCCCCGCTCCGGCGCTCCGCCGGCGCAGGCGGAGGCGCCGCCCGCCGCCGCCGTTCCCCCGAGCCCGGCCGAGGAAGCCCAGGACCTCGCGAAGGCGGGCATTCCCACCGACGCCAAGGGGCTCGGCGAGCTCGGCGCGAAGCCGGGCCTGCTGTCCTCTCTCGCGGCCAAGCTGCTCGACCATCCGAAGGTCATGGCGGCGGTCTTCAACAACAAGACGGTCGTCCACGCCTTCATGAGCCGGCCCGGCGTGAAGCAGAACTGCGAGAGCGGCGGCGCGCTGAAGGCCTATCTCTCCGACCCGGGCAGCGGCGGCATGACCAAGGTGCTTCCCGTCATCCAACAGGCGCTGGGCCGGCCGCAGACCTCGGGCGCCCTCGTTTCGGCGCTCGCGGGCACGGAGATGGCCAAGCAGCTCGGCGCATGTCCTTCCCTGAAGCAGGTCGGGAACGATCCGTCCGCGATCGCGAGCATCGCGATGGCCAACCCGAAGGCGCTCGGAGTGCTGATGGACCCGCGCAGCGCCGCCGCGCTCGCCGCCAATCCGCAGGCGGCCGCCGCGTTCGCTTCCGTCACGTCGAAGCTCGGCGGCGGGAAGTAGCCATTCAGCGCCGGCCACGCGAGGTCCGGGGAGGAACTGTTTCCGGAAACAGTTCGCGGCGTCAGCCGCGAAGCGACTTCAACCGTTCGGCGATCCGCTTCTCGTCGCCTTGGTCGGTCGGTTCGTAAAAACGGACCGGATCCGGCATGTACTCCTGCGCCGTCCAATGTCCGGGGAAATCGTGAGGGTACTTATAGCCCTGCCCGTGGCCGCGCTCCTTGGCGTCCATGTTCGCGTCGCGAAGCGGAAGGGGAACCTCGCGGGCCGGACCTTCGCGCACCTCGGCGGAGGCTTTGTCGATGGCGAGATAAGCCGCGTTTGATTTCGGCGCTGAGGCGACGAAGGTGACGGCTTGAGCCAAGGTGATCCGAGCTTCCGGCATGCCTAGGACTTCTACCGCTCTGAACGCCGCTTCCGCGACGAGCAACGCGCGGAAGTCGGCATTACCGACGTCCTCGGACGCGGCGATAAGAATCCTCCGCGCGATGAACCGGGGCTCTTCTCCCGCTTCGAGCATCTTGGCCATCCAATATAATGCCGCGTCAGGGTCGGTCCCGCGAATGGATTTGATAAAAGCGGAGATATGATCGTAATGATCGTCCGATTTTTTGTCGTAGCGAATCTGTCTTTTTTGGATGGATTCTTCGGCGACGGATAGAGTGACCCTCCGTTCTCCGTTGCCGTCAGCCGCCGTCGTCAGCGCGGCGATCTCGAGGGCGTTAAGGAGACGCCGCGCGTCCCCGCCAGCCTGCCGTACCAGGTGCGCCCGGGCCTCGGGCGTCATAATGACCCGCAATGACGAGACCCCCCGGTCGTTGTCGTTCAGCGCGTTGTCGAGGATCTTTTCCAGTTCGGATTCCGGCACCGGCATGAACTCGAAGGCCGTCACCCGCGACCTCAGCGCCGCGTTGACGTAAAACCCCGGATTCTCCGTCGTCATGCCGATCAGGAGCACGTCCCCGCGCTCGACCGAAGGCAGCAGCGCGTCCTGCTGCGTTTTATTGAAATGGTGGATCTCATCGACGAGCAGCAACGTTTTCCTGCCGAGGGTCGCCGAATACTTCGCCTGCTCGACGGCCTTGCGGATATCCGCCACCCCGGCCGTCACCGCGTTCAACTCCACCACCTCCGCATTCGATTGCCCCGCGATGAACCTCGCCAGCGCCGTCTTCCCGCAGCCGGGAGGCCCGAAGAAGATGGCGGACGTGAAGCGTTTGCTCTCCACGAGACGCCGGAGCAGCTTCCCCGGCCCGAGGAGAGCCGCCTGCCCCGCGAACTCATCCAGGCTCCGCGGCGCCATCCGTGCCGCCAGCGGCAGCGCCCCGGCGCCCGCGGAGAAAAGTTCGCTCATCCGTTCGTGTCGGAGATCTTAAGCGAATCGCGAAGCGACTCGGAGAGGGCCTCGGCCTTGTTCTCGAGCAGCCGCCGGGTCAGGTCGTGGGCGGAGCGCTCCCGGTCGAGCTCGGCGGCGAAGGAAAGGGCCACGAGCAGCGCGATCTTCGAGGTGTCGGCCACGTTCGTGTTGTGGCTCTGCATCTGCCCCACGCGCTCGGACACCTTCTGCGCCAGCGCGTTGATCTCGATGGGCGTCCAGCCCTCCATCTCGACGACGAGCCGGCGGGTGCCGATCTGAACCTCGACCTTCTCGTTCATGCGATCCTCTCGAGCTTGTCGGTCAGGCGCGTCAGGCGCGTTTTCAGTCGCTCGTGGCGGGCCAAGGTCAGGCGCGCGGCCTTGAGCTCTTCCTTAAGCGTTTTATTTTCGGCCTCGAGGCGGAGAAGGACGTCTTTGAACTGCCGGTTCTCGGCGCCCAGCCTCTGCAGGGACTCGGAGGCCTGCTTGACCAGGACCTCGAGCTGCTTGAGACTCTGGAGCGGTCCCTGCACGGGTCAGCCTCGCAAGCTCGCGCCGAGCTCCTTGGCGAGCGCGGCGACGATCTTCTCCACGGCCGCGCCGACCTCGGCGTCGGTCAAGGTGCGGTCGAAGCGCCCGAACGTCAGGCGGATCGCGAGGCTTTTCTTGTCCTCGGGGATGTTCTTGCCCTCGTAGACGTCGAAGAGCAGGACGCTCTGCAGCTCCGGCACGAGGCAATCGCGGATGACGCCCTCGAGGCGGGCGAAAGGCGTCGCCTTGTCGAGCAGCAGGGCCAGGTCGCGCCGCGAGCTGGGCAGCGCGGAGAAATCCCCGAAGCGGGGCGGCGCGCTCTCCCGTCCCGCGAGCCAGTCGAGGTTCGCGTCGAAGACGATCGCGCCCTCCCGCTCGAGATCATGGGCCCGCGCCACGCGCGGATGCAGCCAACCGACGGTCGCGACGGGGGTGCCGTTGATGGTCGCGCGCAGGGAATTGGAAGGGTGAAAAAGCGGATCGGAAGGAGTTTTGCCGGCGCCGGGTTCGGAAAGCTTCGCCCACGCGATCGGCCCGGCTTTTTCCAGGAGATCCTCGACGATCGCCTTTCCGTCGTAAAAAGACGCGCGGGGCGTCCGCGCGCCTTGCCAACGCGCGTCAAGCACCGGCCCCAGCAATATCCCCGCGACGCGCCATGTTTCATCGACTTCCTTGCCGCGGATCGCGTACGACTTGCCCACTTCGAAGAAGCGTACGGAATCGGCGCCGCGGCTCAGGTTGTACTGGGCGTTCTTCAGCAAACCGGGAAGGAGCGAGGAGCGCATCAAGGCCCAGTCCTCGGACAAAGGCTGGGCGACGCGAGGCTGTCCCTCCGCCGAAAGGCGGCAAGCTAAAAACGTTTTCTCGGAAACAAGATCGTAGTTGTACGCTTCCCACAGTCCGAGGGCCGCTAGCTGCATGCGTGCGCGGCGCGATTCCGTCTCGACCGGCGTGAGCCGCGCCGCGCGAGGAGCCATCGGCGCCATGCGGTAAGGAATGTTCTCGTAACCAAGGAATCTCCCCACCTCCTCCGAGAGATCGTTAACGGTCCGCAAGTCATGGCGCCAGGAAGGTGCGGTATACGTGAACTCCACGCCGTTGCCGTCGTCGTTGACGTCGCCGATCGCCCCGAGCGCCTGCTTAACGCCCAGATCGGCAAAATCCGCCCCCAGCACCGCATTGATCTTCCCCACGCTCGCCTGAATGGCCCTCCGCGCGGGCCGCGGAGCCGTCGCCTCGGAAGGCTTGGCCGCGGAACCCCCCGCGATCTGCAGGATGAGCCCCGCCGCCCGATCCGCCGCCGCGCGCGGCGCTTCCGGATCCGTTCCCCGTTCGAAGCGGTAGGATGAGTCCGACCTCAGCCGCGTCTTCTGCGACGATTTGCGCGCCTCGGCCGGGTTGAAGAACGCGCCCTCCAGAATGATCCGTTTCGTGGCCGTCGTGACCGCGCTGTCCTCGCCGCCCATGACCCCCGCCAGCGCCACCGGCTTCTCGGCGTCGGCAATCACCAACAACCCCGCCGGAAGGTCGTAGACGCGATGATCCAGCGCCAGTAATTTTTCTCCCGTCTTCGAGCGCCTGACGATAATTCTCGATCCGTTCAGCTTGTCCGCGTCGAACGCGTGCAAGGGCTGTCCGATGTCGTGCAAAACGTAGTTCGTGATTTCCACGACGCTGTTGATCGGCCGCAGGCCGATCGACACGATCTTCGCTTTCAGCCAGGCGGGGCTTTCCCCGACCGTGACGTCCTCGATGAGCCGCCCGCCGTAGAACGGGCACGCCTCGCGATCCTCGACGGTCACGGGGAACGAGGCCTTCGCGCTTTCCATCATCCCGCCGCCCAGCGGCTTGAGCTCCTTGCGGAAGTACGCCGCCAGCTCGCGCGCCAGGCCCCGGTGCGAGAGGCAGTCGGGGCGGTTCGTCGTGACCTCGACCTCTAAAATGTCGTCGGCGGGACCGAGCAAGGAGCCCACGTCGGCGCCCAGCGCCGGACCCTCTCCCATGACCCAGATCCCGTCCACGTCCTTGGGCAGCCCCAACTCCGCGCGCGAGCAGATCATGCCCTGGCTCTCCACGCCGCGCAGCTTGCGGCCCTCGATCTTGAAGTTCCCGGGCAGGACGGCGCCGGGCCGCGCGTAGGCGACCGTCTGCCCCGCGTCCACGTTCGGCGCCCCGCAGACGACCGTGCGCTTCGTCGCGCCGTCATCGACGACGCACACGGAGAGCTTGTCGGCGTTGGGGTGCTTCTCCTTCGACACGATCTTGCCCACGACCACACCGGTGAAGGTCGGCCCCAGCCGCTCGTGGCCCGCGACCTCGAAGCCGATCTTCAGCAGATGCGCCGAGAGCTCCGTCGCGGAGAGCTCGAGCGGCAGATGCTCCTTCAGCCAGTTATAGGAGACTTTCATCGAATTGCTTGAGGAAGCGCAGATCGTTGGTGTAGAAGTGGCGAAGGTCGCGCACCCCGTGCAGGAGCATCGCCACGCGCTCGACGCCGATGCCGAAAGCGAAGCCGGACCACTTGTCGGAGTCGTAGCCGACGGCCTTGAGCACCGCCGGGTTCACGACGCCCGCGCCGAGGATCTCGATCCAGCCGGTATGCTTGCACGCCGGGCAGCCGGTGCCCGGACAAAAGAAACATTTGACGTCTACTTCCGTGGAGGGCTCCGTGAACGGGAAGTAAGACGGCCGAAAACGGGTCTTGGTCGAGGACCCCAGCAATTTCTGTAAAAACGTCTGCAGATGCCCCTTGAGGTCCGCGAGGCCGATGCCCTCGTCGACGACGAGTCCTTCCACCTGGCCGAACACGGCCGAGTGCGTCGCGTCGAGCTGCTCGTGGCGGAACACCCGCCCGGGGCAGACCACGCGCAATGGGGGGCGCTGGGATTCCATCGTGCGCACCTGCACCGGCGAGGTGTGCGTGCGCAGCAGCAGGGGCAGGTCCTGGAGGTAGAAGGTGTCCTGGCTGTCGCGCGCGGGATGGTTCTCGGGGATGTTCAGCGCGGTGAAGTTGTGGCGCTCGTCCTCGACGTGCGGGCCCTCCGCCCAGGAGTAGCCCATGAGCTGGAAGATGCGCGCGATCTCGTGCAAGGTCGTCGTGAGCGGATGCAGGCGCCCCTTCGGGGGCCGGATCGACGGCAAGGTCAGGTCGATGGCATCGGCGGCTAACGCCGCCTCATCGCCGAGATCCTCGAGGGCGGCCTTGCGCGCGTCGATCAGGGCATCTAAGGCAGCCTTGAGGGATTGTGCTTTCGGTCCGAGCTCGCGCTTGTCCTCGATGGACAGGTCCTTCAGGCTCTTGAGCAGCTCGGTGAGCTCGCCCTTCCTGCCCATAAATCGAACGCGGACCTCCTCGAGCTTGAGGAGGTCCGCGTTCTCGACTCCGGCGTCGCGCAAGGCCGACTCGGCCCGAGCGTAGGATTTCTCCCAGTCGGAGCGAGTCATGGCCGGAGGTTTACGCGCCCTTGGTGAGGGCGATGATCTTGCCGAACGACGCGCCGTCGCGGATGGCCATTTCGGAGAGCATCTTGCGGTTGAGCGTGATGCCGGCCTTCTTCAGTCCGCTGATGAAGCGGCTGTAGGTCGTGTCGTGCTGGCGGCAGGCGGCGTTGATGCGCTCGATCCAGAGGGAGCGGAAATCGCCCTTCTTGTCCTTGCGGCCGATGTACGACTCGGCCAGGGACGCCTCGACCTGCTGCTTGACCATCCGCCAGCGCGAGCGCTTGGCGGAGTAGTTTCCTTTCGCGAGCTTGAAGTACTTCTTCTTGTGGGCGCGGGTGGTGACGCCGGATTTGATTCTCATGGTTGTCTATGCCTCAGCCGTACGGGAGGAACCGACGCATCGTCTTCGAGTCGGTGCCGTTCAGCGTGGAAGATCCCTGCAGGAAGCGGCGGCGCTTGTTGCCGAGGGGGGCCATCAGGTGACGCTGTCCGGGATGCTCGTGCTTGAACTTCCCCGCGGCGTTGGTGCGGAAGCGCTTCTTCGCGCCGGAATGCGACTTCAACTTGGGCATACGAACCTCTACTTTTATTTGAGCGGCTATTAGTGCGGCTTCGGAATCAGCGTCATCACGAGGCGGTTTCGGTCAGGCATCGGAGCCTGCTCGACGGCCGCCTTGTCGACCAGCTTTTCCTGGATCGACATCAAAAGCTTGAACCCGAGGTCCCGGTGCTGCATCTCGCGCCCGCGGAAGACCACCGTGATGCGCACCTTGTCGTGCGCGTCGATGAACTCCTCGATCTGCTTGACCTTGACGTCGAGGTCGTGCTGACCGATGTTCGGGCGAAACCTCAGTTCCTTCAGGAGGCCGGCCTTCTGCTTCTTCCGGGACTCCCTTTCCTTCTTGTCCTGCTCGTACTTGTACTTCGAGTACGGTAAAACCTTGCAAACCGGAGGCGTCGCCGTCGCGGCGACCTCGACGAGGTCCAATCCGCGCGTGCGGGCCAAGGCCAACGCCTCGGCGATCGGCTTGACTCCCACCTGCGACCCGTCTGCGTCGATGAGCCGGACCATGGGGGCCCGAATCATGTTGTTGATCCGGGTGGTATCCCGGGTATCCTTGAAATTCCTGTTGTAGTTATTGATGAGGCTGGTTGCTCCTGGTTCTATGCCGGATGCGAGAAGGGCAATGTTAGCAATTCCCCGACGGGGGCGTCAACCGGAGAATCAGACGGTCGCGTGGAGGTTGATCGCGTCGTAGAGCACCTTCAGCGGCTCCACGGGCCTGCGGCCGCCGGGCACGCGGACGATGCCGAGATGCTTGAAAAGCATAACGTCCGTATAGACATTCTTGAAATTCCGGCCGGCGATCTTGGCGAGTTGGTTGATCGAGCGGGGGGAGTGCTTCTTGATGAGCCGCAGCAGATCCATGCGCTTGTCGGTGAAAGCGTTGAGCGCCGCTTCCCATCCGGTGAAGAAGACACCCTCGTCGCCCGGATACTTTTGACCCGTATGGGCCAACTTGACCGACGCCAGGAACTTGGCGTCGGCCTCCTCTTCGGTCATGAATTTGACCTCAAAGATTTTCATGGGCCGCTTTGTCCTTTTTGAAGTCTTCAATCAGTTTCTTCCAATCGACGAATTCGTAAGCGTATTCCACGCCTCGGATGTGCTTGTGATGGCCTTTCGGGTGATGGTTGTCGTAGAGAACCGCCGGGCTCGCGGCTCCGGCCGGTATGTACGCCAGTCGATAGCGGATCCCATCGGGGCGCTCGGGTGTTCGGGGAACATCCCATATGACTCGTTGTTCGATGCTGCCGTCGGGATAATTGCGCTTGAACCTATGGAGGACCTGAACCATAGGTTATGGTGTTATATACCATAAGTAAGTGATTTCGTCAAGGGGCATCACTTACCATACGATTGAGGGGCCAAAAAAGTTGCATCGGCCCGCGCCCGCGCCCGCGGCGAGGGGAATTACTTGTACAGCCGCTTGGACATCAGCTTGATGGTGTCGTCGTCTTCCCGGATGAACTCCACGCCGATGTCGGTGGCGACGCACTCGAAGACGGAGTCGCGGAAGGTGAAGATGAAGTGCTTCTTGCGCCCCGCGCCGTCGCGGGCCTCGAGGGCGCGCGCCCAGGACGAGTCCTTGACCTCGAAGGCCCCGTGCGCCTTGAGGCCGCGCTCCGCCAGCGGGTGCTTGGCCAGCGACTTGGCGCGCGGGTCCCCGAACAAAGTCGCGGCGCAGGCCGGGAATGTCGCCACGACGGTCAACTCCCGGCCCGCCACGTAGGACAGGATCACGGCGCCGTCCTTCGCCAGCACGATGGGCAGCGGGTCGCCCGAGTCGGGGGGCGGGGCGAGGTCGAGGACGGCGACGCGATCGCGGCTGTCGATGTCGTACATGAGTTTCGTTTTATCCGGAGATGAACTGACGGCGCCGTCAGTCGACTGTTTCCGGAAACAGTTGCCGTTCTCCGAGCTTCCGGGCTACGAGGGCATCTTTTCGCGGAAGGCCCGCGCTCCCGCCTCCGGTCCGCCGGGATGCATCAGCAGACGGCCGCCCACGAGCCAGATCGAGTCGACGCCGAAATCCGCGGTCATGGCGGCCGTATTGTCGAGGTTCATCCCGCCGCCCGGCGCGGGGAACAGCGGGGCTAGGCCGCCCAACGGCGAGCGACCTCTCTCGGCGATGGCGCGGCATTCCTCGGGCGTGAAGGCGAAGCGCCCTCCGGCGTTGGGAAACACGGTGATGTCCGCCCCGGCCAGGCGCATCAGGGTCCCGAGATACAGCGAGTGCTCGATGCCGTGGGAGCGCTCGGCGTAAAAGGCGCCGGAATAAGCGGGGTGGGCCATGAACACGGCCTTGCGCCGGGAGGCCAGGGCGCGCATCGTGTCGAGGCCGACGATGGCGGGGCAGATGAGCACTCCTTTAAGCCCCTGGCCGAGAACGAAGCGCAGGCGCTCCTCCAGCTCTTCCTGTGGGCCGGACAAATGCGGGAAGTACAGGCACTTCGTTCGAGAAACGGCTTCCGCGATCCGGCCGACGCGCGAACGGAAAACGGCATAGTTCGCATCCACGATGTTCTGATCGTCCTTGACGATGTCCCCGCCGCCGCGCGCGAAGGCGGCGGCGGCCGCGGCGAGCTCGACCTCGGTCGAGCCCATGGGCTTGAGCGCGGTGGCAAGCAACGGTCGGCCTTGCACGCCGAGCAGCGAGCGAAGCCCCGCGACGCCGTAGTTCGGTCCGGAGAACGCCGATAAGAAGGACTCAGGAAAACGAATATCGATCAACCTCACGCCCGGCCAGATGGAGGCGTTCCCGAAAACCAAATTCAATAATGCGCCGATGCGTCCGCCCGCGAGCGCGGCGGGGAAGGAGATCTCGACGCGGAAGCGCCCGTTCTCGACGGGGGCCGGGCCCCCGGTCTGGCCGACGATGTCCTGCCGTATGCGCGAGGGAAGCGGGAACTCGAAGGGGACCTCGACGGTCTCTTCAAAAGCGATCGCGCGCGCCGTCTTCTCGGCTTCCGCCGCGGGACCGGGGACTTCGTAGACGGCGATCAGGCGCTCGGTCACGGGAGATATCATATCAACGAACGGCGTCGAAGAGCACCTTCGCGAACAGCCCCGCGCAGACGAGCGCCACGACGGGGCGGATCAAGGCGGCGCCGCGGCGCACGCCGAGGTGGGAGCCGACCCAGTGGCCCGCGATGGAGAGCAGGCTCATGGAAAGGCCGATCTTCCAGTCGAGGCGCCCGGCCCATATGAAGGCTCCCAGCGCGCCGAGGTTGGAGACGAGGTTGAGGATCTTGGCGCGCGCGGTCGCGCCGAGCCGGTCGTGGCGGCCCCAGCGGGCGAAGGCGATGGCGAAGAAGGTGCCGGTGCCGGGTCCGAAGAAGCCGTCGTAGGCGCCGATGGGGGCGGCGACGAGGACGCCGCGGCGCGTGCGCTCGGCGGCGGAGAGGCGGTGGCTGTCGTCGACGGAACCGAAGTCCTTCTTGGACCAGACGAGCCAGGCCACGACCGGCAGGGCCGCGAGCAGCATGGGCCGGATCCAGGACGGATCGACCAGGATGGCGGCGCGCGCGCCGAGCCAGGAGCCGATCATGGAGGCCGCGATGACCGGGAGAAAGTCCTTGACGGAAAACTTCAAGGCGTTGTGGTAGCGCCAGGTGGAGACGAGGGTGCCCACGGAGGAGCTGAGCTTGTTGGTGCCGAGCACGAGGGCGGGGTTGAGCCCGACGGCGAGGTAGGCGGGCAGGGTGATCAGCCCCCCGCCCCCGGCCAGCGCGTCGACGATCCCCGCGAAGAACACGCAGGCGCCCAGGAAGATCGTCGCCCCGGCGCTCAGGTCCATCAGGCATTCTCGTCAAATCGACCCTCCGGGTCAAGCCCGTTGGATCTTCTCCTCTGGCGAGACCCCGGCGGGGCTGTTATATTGGGGGTGTGAGGTCCTTCCCCCTCCGAGCCCTCCTCTTATTCGTCCTGTCCGGCGCCGTCCATGCCGGACAGATCGAAGGGCCCGTCTCCGGCAAGACCGCCCCCGGCGCGCAGACGGGCGCGATCGGCTCCGCTCTGGGCGCGCCGGCTCCCGTCCAGCTGAGCGTGCCGTCGTTGACCGCCTCGGGCGCGCCGACCTTGGCCAACGTCCTGGCACCGGCGCCGGGCCTCGCCCAGCCCGCGGCCGTCAACCCCGCCGCCTCCCAGCCGGCGGCGGCTTCGCCCACGGTCCTCCGCCCGGCCTCGACCTTGCCCCTCAAGGCCCGGCCCGCGGCTCCGGCGGCGGCGCTCCCGTCCCTTCCGGGCTCCGCCGTCGCGCCGGTCAAGCCGCGCGTCATCGGCGGGCATGTCCTGACCGCCGCGTCGAAGACGGACGACGCTCCCGAGGCCGGAGGCGACGCCGGACGGATACTCTTCGACCAAGGCGCGGCCCGGGACGCCGGTGCCGCCGGCCCCGTCGCCCGGCCGGCGGGCTTCGAGCGGCGCGGCCCCGGCGTCACGCTCGATCCCGGCCTGCTGCCCGGCGAGGTCTACACGCCCGAGATCATGCGGGTCGCGCGCGACCACGGCCTCGTCTTCGAGGCCGACGCGGCCTCCTGGAAGCGCATGAAGCCGGGGATCAGATACAACTACGTCATTTTCGAAAGTCCCGACGGGACCATCGGGATGACGGTCGGACGCGTCGTCCCCGGCAACGCCAAGGAGATGGGCGTCAAACACGCGGCTTTGGGCGGAGGCCGCCCGGTCCTGTTCGCCGGCGAGGTCCTGGTCGACCCGGCCTCGGGACGGCCGCGGCTCGACTTCAACAGCGGCACCTACTCCCGGGTCGGGCTCGACGCGCGCTGGCGGCCGACGATCAAGAACGCCCGCGCCCTCGCGGTACACGCCGCCGCGATCCTCGGAACCTCCGTCGATGTCTTCGATCATCTCCGGCGGCGCCCGATCCGCGTCCGCGGGACGGCCGACGGCTTCTTCGAGCGCACCCCCGGCGCCGCGCGCGGGCGGCAGGTCGCCGACAAGCGCTCGCCGCTGCGCCAGATGCAGCTTTCGCTCGAGGCGCGCGGCGAGGGCGCGCTGTTCAAGCGGGCCGAGGAGGTCTTCTACACCGACGGCCTGATGGGCCTGCCCAACCGGGCCTTCATCATGGAGAAGGCCGAGGAGCTCCTGGCGGGCGTGCCGGAGCCGACGGTCGCCATGCTCGACATGAACAACTTCGGCGCGGTCAACGCGGGCCTCGCGGACGTGCACGGCCCCCTGACCGGCAAGCAGATGGGAGACCGCATGCTCGCCTCGGCGGGGCCGAGGATCGACGCCATCGCGAAGGCGACCGGCGTGCGCGCGGCGCGCCTCGGCGGCGAGGAGATCGTCGCGTTCGGCTCGATGAACGACATCATCGAGTTCGCCCGACGTATGCGCGAGGAGTTCCCGCCGGAGAAGGTCCTCAGCGGCACGGGCGCGCCGGAGCGGCAGGCGATCGACGCCGCGATGACGCGCATGCAGCGCACCGGCCCGGTCGGCGACTTCACCTACGGGATCGCGGCCGAGAAGGGACGGGGCTTCGAGGGGGCGCTCAAGGCCGCCGACGGGGTCCTCAATAAAGCGAAGGCCGAAGGCCTTCGCGGCGAGGCGGTCGTCGAGGTTCCCGGGACCTTGACCTTCACGCGCCTGCGCGAGCTCTCGGCGCTGGCGCAGGGCGTCGCGCCCCGGGACGCCGCGCCCGCCGCGCCGCGGCCGGAACGCACGGCGGAGATCCGCGCGCTCAAGGAGAAGCTCACGGAGAAGGAGTACGCCGTGTTCCTCGAGGCCGTGTTCAAGGATCCCCTGACGCTCACGCGGACCGCCGAGTGGATCGACATGGCGCGGCCGCAGTGGGAGGCCGACTACGACGGCAAGGGCGCGGCGGCGATGATCTCCGCGCGCAACTTCAAGGCCGTCAACGACGTCCTCGGCCACGACGCGGGCGACCGGTACCTCAAGCGCCTCGGCGTGATCATGCGCGTCGAGGTCAACCGTCTGCGCAAGCTCGGCTATTCGGTGGAGGAGCCGGTGCGCGCCGGCGGCAAGGAGTTCCTGCTCGTCGGCCGGGACGCGGCCGAGGTCGCGAGGCTCGTCGAGGAGAAGTTCGCCCGGAAGCTCGCCCTGGGCGAGGTGCTCCCCTCCGATCAGCTCGAGCGCCTGCGCGTGGAGGCCCCGGGCCGCGGCCTGATCCCGGCGGCGCGCGTGAACCGCCTGGGCACCTTGCGCGTCATCGACGAGCCCTTCACGGGCGGCTTCAATGACACGCTCGACCGCCTGATCCTCAAGCTCGAGTCGGTCAAGGCCGGCGAGGAGCAGGCGTCGTAGCGCCGCCGGAAAAATGCGGTAAGCTGTCCCCGTGTCCTGGCTCCTCGGCCGCCGCCTCCAGGGGAAGCTCCCCATGCTCCCCAGCTTCGCCGCCGCGATGGCGTTCTATTTCCTCGTCTCTCTCGTGCCGTTTCTGATCGTCGTCTCGCGCGGCGTCGCGTTCGTGTTCTCGGCCAACCTCACGCCGGAGCTCCTGGCTTTCCTGCGCGACGTCCTGCCCCCGGAGAGCAAGTTCGGGCCGGACGCGCTCGCCGAGACGATCAGCGCGGGGTCTCACGGGCTGGCCCTGATCGGGACCTTGCTCGCGCTCTGGACCGCGTCGAGCGGCCTCAACGAGATGTCGCGCGCCGTGCACTTCCTGTTCTCCGAGCCGGACCGGCCGCTGTTCGGCGGCTGGCGCCTGCGGGGAAAGGCCTTCGGGGTGCTCGGCATCTGGGCGCTCGCGGCCGGCGCCTTGTCGGCCGCGTTCGTGATCCTGCCGCTCGTCCAGGGAGAGCTGGTCCGTCTCGGAGCGGGCCGCCTCCTGCCGCCGGCGTTCTCCGCGATCTACCGCTATCCGGCCGCGTTCGCGATGCTGTTCGCCGCCTTCGCCTCGACCTACGTCTTCGTCCCGCAGAAAAGCCCGTCGTGGCGCTCCGCCGCCGCGGGCGCGGCGGTGGCGGCGGCGGGCTGGTCGGGGGTGTCTTTGCTCTTCGCCTACCTGCTCCCCAAGGTGTGGCACGTGAGCCTGTTCAACGGGGCGATGAGCTCGATGCTCGCGGTCCTGGTCTGGGCCTACTGCAGCGCGTGGGGCGTGCTTCTCGGCGCCGCCGTCACCGTGCGCCTCGACGAGAAATAGCCTGCGGCCCACAGCGCGCCCGAGACGAGAAGCCCCGGGAACATCGGCTCGACGCCGAAAGGCGCCTCGCCTTTGACGCGCGCGACCGCGACCCAGGAAAGCGAGACGAGCCAGCCCGCGGCCGAAGACGCCGCCGCCCAGCCCCCGGGCACGCGCAGCGCGGGCAGATAGACGCCCAGCATCGGCAGGAGCAGGCCCGGGATCACGGCGCTGCCGACCGCGTACCACAGGCCGACGACGGAGGGCACCGCGCGGGAGAGGACGAAGGAGAGGAGCATCGTCGCGACGAGCCCGGCGCGCAGGCGGCCCTTGCCCAGGCACGCGGCCGCGATCATGGCCGTGCCCTGGAGCGCGGCGAACAGGGAGGCCGAGACGCCCGCGATGAACAGGCCGCGCGCGACCGGCGGCATCACCGAGTCGGCCAGCAGCGGGAAGGCGAGCGTCGGATTTCCCAGGACGGGCTGGGCGACGCGCGCGTACAGGCCCGCCGTCGTCGTCATGAGGTCGAACAGCGCCCAGAACGCGATCGAGATCAGGATGCCCTTGCGCGCGACCGCCGGGCTCTCGGCCGCGGCGCAGCGCTGATGGAAGGACGGGTCGACGATGGTCCACACCGCGATGAGCCACCAGCCGATCAGCTGAGGCCAGCTCAGGCCCCCGGTCCAGCTCAGGTGCCCGGCGGGGAGCTTGCGGGCCATCTCCAGGGGGCTGCCGACGGCATGCCACGCGAAGGGGATGACCAAGGCGAAGCCCAGGAACATGACGACGAACTGCAGGCGGTTGGCGGCGGCGTCGGCGCGCAGGCCGCCGCGCCAGATCAAGGCGAGCGCGAAGGCGCCCGCCAAGGCGGAGGCCGCCGCCGTCGGCAGTCCCGTCATGTGGCCGAGCAAGGTCCCCGCCATCAAGAGCTCGTCGGCGGGGCTCGCGAGCAGGAAGACGAGCAGCGCGCCCAGCAGCGCCATGCGGCGGCCGTAGGCCGACTCGAGATGGTCGGGGATGGTGAGCCCGGGGGTCACCCGCACGCGCCCGGCGAGGAGCACGGCGTAAAGCCCCGCGAACACGTAATAGGGCAGCGCCATGACGGTCCAGTTCGAGAGCCCGGCGCTCCAGGTGAACTCGCCGATGCCGAGCACGCCGCCGTAGAAGGTGGGCACGAGCGTGGCGACGAACACAGGCAAGGTCAAGGTCCGTCCGGCGAGGATCCAGCCTTCGCCGCCGTCCTCTCTGCGCGCGCGCGCGCCCAGCGCGAGGCACGCTCCAAGGAAGACCAGGACGATCGCCGCGTCGATCACGGCGTCAATGCGAGACGCTGATGCGCCGCCGGGAGGCGGCGCGGCGCAGGGCCAGGGCGACCAAAGCCTCCACGAGCTTTCGCGTCGGCAGGCCGGTCTCGCGCCAGAGCCGCGGATACATGCTGGCCGGCGTGAACCCGGGCAAGGTGTTGGGCTCGTTGAAGTAGACCGCCCCGGTCTTCTTGTGCACGAAGAAATCCATGCGCGCCAGGCCGTACAGATCGAGCGCGCGGAACGCCGCGAGGGCCACGGCGCGCACGCGCGCCGTGATCTTAGCCGGCAGCCGCGCGGGGATCTCGAAGCGGGCGCCGTCGGGATCGAGATACTTCGCCTTGTAGTCGTAGAACTCGGCGTTGGGCAGGATCTCGGCGCATAGCGAGGCCCTGAGCTCGAAGCGGTCGCCCTTCGGCGCCCACGGATCGCCGAGCACGGCGGTCTCGATCTCGCGCGCGAGGATGCCTTTCTCGACGAGGGCCTTGTCGTCGTAGCGCAGCGCCTCGCGCAGCGCGGCGGCCACGCCGGCGGGCCCTTTGACCTTCACCACGCCCACCGAGGAGCCCATGCGCGCGGGCTTGATGAAGACAGGAAATCCCAGGCGTTTCGCCGCGTCGGCCGCCTCGCGCGGCGTGCGCGCGACGGCCCACGGCACCTGGGGCAGGCCGGCGGACTGGGCGACGCGCTTCGTCGCCTCCTTATCCATGCCCGCCGCCGAGCCGAGTATGCCGCAGCCCACGTAAGCGACCCCGGCCAGTTCGAGCAATCCCTGCATCGAGCCGTCCTCGCCCATGGGTCCATGCAATACTGGAAACACACAATCGCGAGGTCCCAGCGATGTCAGCAGTCTCCAAGGGTCGACCGATATGCCGTTACGCCGAAGGCGAAGCACCGAAGCTCCTCCGCCATGCAGCGCGCCCGGCGTCTCGGCCAGAAGGCGCCCGGATGAGATCTCCAACCATCCGTTGTCGGTCCCGATGTGTATCAGTCTGACTTTGAATCGTTTCTCGTCGAGGGACGCCACCACGCATTGCGCCGACACGAGGGAGACGAGCCGTTCCGCGGACCTCCCCCCGCACAGCACGACGACGTTCGCGCGCTTCATTTCGGCGCCGTGCCCAGCGCCTTGGCCACCTTGCCCAGCAGCGCCGGGAAGCTCAGGGGCTTGAGCACGTAGTCATCGGCCCCGGCGGCGAAGGCCTCGTCGATCTCCTTCGTCATGCTCGAGCCGGTGCACATCAGGATCTTGATCGTCCTGGTCTTCGGGTTTTGGCGTATGAGCTGCACGACCTCGATGCCGCTCATGCCGGGCATGTTGCGGTCGACGATGGCCAGATCGATCGTCTTCTTGCGCAGGATCTCGAACGCGGCGACGCCGCCGTCGGCGAGCTCGAACTCGTGGCCCTGCGCGAGGAGCACCTCCTTGATGAGGTCCCGGACGTAATCCTCGTCGTCGATGATGAGAATCCGGGCCATCTCAGCGGGCGGGGGCGGAAGCGCCGAGAAGCTGCAGCACCTTCTTGACGAAGGTGTTCTTCTCGAAGGGCTTGAGCATGACCTCGTCGGCGCCGGCTTCCTTGGCGCGGGAGAGCGCGTCGGAATAGCCGGTCAGCACCATCACCGGCGGGCGCTTCTCGGGCGGCAGGCGCTTGAGGCGGGAGAGCACCTCGAAGCCGTCCATGCCGGGCATCATGACGTCGAGGATGACGAGGCTGGGCAGCTCCTCCTCGATCCTCTCGAGCGCCTCGAAGCCGGAGCGCGCCGTCGCGATCGACAGGTTGCGGCTGACGCTGGCGAGGAACAGCATGAGGACCTCGACGAGGTCGGGGTTGTCCTCGACGATGAGCACGCGCTTCTTGCGCACGGACTCCGAGCCGTCGACGACGGTCGGGGGCGCGTCCTCGGCCGAGACCGGCAGCTCGAGGCGGGCGGTGGTCCCTCGGCCGGAGCCCTCGCTCTCGATCCAGATGCGGCCGCCGTGGGACTCGACGATCTGCTTGGCCAGCGGCAGGCCGAGGCCGAGGCCGGCGTACTCCCGCGTCGGGCCCTGGTTGGCGGCGGAGAACGTGTCGAAGATATGGGGCAGGATCTCGGGCGGGACGCCGGGTCCGGCGTCGATGACGGATAGGCGCGCGTGGCCCTTCTCCGTCGAGACGACGACGCGCAGCGCTCCTTCGACCGGGCTGAACTTGCACGCGTTGGAGAGCAGGTTGTCGATGACGTCCCCGAGCTTCTCCTCGTCGGCCAGCACCCAGATCTCGGTGGCCGGCTGCTCGGCCGTCAGCTTCAGCTTGCGGCGCCGGATCTCGCGTCCCGCCCGCTCGACCGCGGCCTTGACGAGGATGTTGATCCCGACGGGCTTGAGCAGCAGCTGCTTGCGCCCCTCGTGGACCTCCCGGATGCGCAGGATGTTGTTGAGCGTGGCCATCAGCCCCTCGGCGCGATCGATCATCGAGCCCAGCGCCTTCTGCTGGGCCTCGTTGAGGGGGCCCATGCTGCCGTCGCGCATCGTGTTCGCGTAGCCGATGACGACCGTGAGCGGCGTGCGCAGCTCGTGGGAGACGTTCGCGATGAACTCGTTCTTCATCTGGTTGACCTGGCGCAGCTCCATGTTCTGGTTGACCAGGTCGCGGATCTCGATGACGCGGCGCAGCAGCTGGCCGAGGTCGGTCTGGCGCAGGTCCTTCTGCGTGATGTAGTCCATCGCGCCCTTCTTCATCGCCGCCACCGCCGCCTGCTCGTTGCCCGCCGCGGTCGTCATCACGACGGCGGTCTTCGGGTGGTGCTGGCGGATCTTCTCGAGGATGTCGAGGCCGTTGGTGGGGGGGAGCCGGTAGTCGAGGAAGACGAGGTCGTAGGGGATGTCCTTGAGCTTGTTGAGGGCCTCGTCGCCGGTGCCGGCGGTGCCGACCGTCAAGGTCACCCCGGGCACCTTCTCCAGCTCGCCGCGCAGGATGACGCGGGCGTCCGGCTCGTCGTCGACGACGAGCACGGTGAAGGCAAGTTCTAGCGGGGCGGGCATCGGCGGCATTGTAGCAGACCAATCCCCAACCGTCCACCCTCCGGTCTTCCCCCCGACATGACTCGGCGCGAGCCGGGAACGCTCAGGTCGGCCCGGCGGCGGTTTCATGTCCTTCGGGGCCGCTCGGCATTGAGCCTCGCTTGGGGTCGACCGCGCTTCGAGCGCAAACGGCGCGGCGACCCCACACCCCTCAG
>JAUYSH010000087.1 GCA_030696455.1 Elusimicrobiota bacterium | reverse complement strand
GCCTGCGCGCCGAGCGCGACGAAGCGGACCTGCGCGCGCGGGAGCTGCTCCTGCAGCGCGCGCGCGGCCTGGCCGCGCGCCGCGAGCGCCGGGGCGGGGCCGCGCCGCCCCAGGAGTGGGCGCCGCTGCTCGCCCTATACGGCGAGGCGGAGCTGGAGGCCGCTTTGATCGAGGCCTCTCAGCTGCTGTCCGCCGGCGCCCCGGCCCGTCTGCTGGTCGAGTTCTCCCCGAACTCCGACATCGGCCCGGTGATCACCCGGGGCGCGCCGGCGCGAGTCGGCCTGCCCGGCGACCTGCGCGGGCGCGCGCCCGAGTCGGTCCTGCGGGCGCTGCTCGCCGTCCTGCGCTGAGCGTCCGGTATGAGCTAATATCGGTGCGATGCTGACGAGGGTCAAGGCGTGGTTCATGCAAGCCGCAAGCCGGCCGGGGCGGCCGCGCTTATTGCTGCTCTCCGCCCTCTCCGTGCTGTTGATCGCCCCCACTTTTCTGATCGCGTCCTTCAGCGTGCTGCGGCTTCGCGCCGAGCTGAACGAACTCACGCTCTCCCGTCGCCTCGCGATGGCCGACCTGACCGCCGTCATGATCCATGACCGCCTCGACGGCCTGATCGACCTCGGCAAGTCTCTGGCCAGCCGCGTGAAGTTCCAGCAGCAGATAAGCGCCGGACGCTGGGAGAACGCGATCCTCCTGCTCAGGTCCGTCCCGCGCGATTTCCCCTACGTCGCCGGGCTCCTGCTTGTCGACCCCGGGGGAAGGGAGATGGCGGTCTATCCGAAGGGCGGGGGCTTTCGCCGTCAAGACCTCTCCACCCGCGAGTGGTACCAAAGCGTCAGCCGCCGGTGGGAGCCTTACGTTTCCGGGGCACAGCCGGGGACGGCCGCGCGCGACGCGGCCGTCGTGACGGCCGCCGCGCCGATCAAGGATGACGCGGGAAAGATCCTCGGCATACTCGCGCTCGAGGTCCGCGCCGACGTATTCACGCAGTGGAGCTCCCAGGTCGAGGTGGGAGCCGAGGAATTCGTCTACTTCGTCGACCTCCACGGCAGGGTCCTAGGCCGCCCGGCGTCGCCCGCCCGACCCGGGGAGCCGGACGCGGCGAGCCAGCCCGTCGTGCGCAAGGCGCTGCGGGGCGAGCGCGGCGTGATGATCCACTACGACCCGATCGAGAAAGAGGACCGCATCGCCGCCTACGCGCCGATCCCGGGTTACGGCTGGGGGGTGATCGCGACGCAGTCCGCCCGCGAGGGCTTCGCGCATCGGCGCAAGGCGCTGCGCGAGGCGATGTTCGTCATGGGGCTCCTGATCCTGATGAGCGCCCTGCTCACGGTCGCCGTGGTCCGGGCGCAGATCAAGGCCGAGAGCGCTCTGGCCGAGGCGCGCGACGCGGCCCTCGAGCTGGCGCGGGTCAAGTCCGACTTCCTGACCAATATGAGCCACGAGATCCGTACGCCGATGCACGCCGTCATCGGCATGACGCGGCTGCTGCTCGACACGCCGCTGACCCGCCGCCAACGCGAATTCGCCGAGACCGTGCGCGGAGCCGGCAAGGCCCTCCTCGGAATCATCGAGGAGATTCTGGTTTTCTCCCGGATCGAGGCCGGACGCCTGCCCCTTGAGGAGACGGATTTCGACCTGCGCAAATTGGCGGAGGAAACCCTGCAGCTGTTCGCGGAGAGCGCCGGCGCCAAGGGCCTGGAGCTGTCGCTGTTCATCCCCGGCGAGGCGCCGACCGCCTTGCGCGGCGACCCCGGACGGCTGCGGCAGATCCTCTCCAACCTGCTCAGCAACGCCATCAAATTCACCGAGCAAGGGGAGGTCGCCGCAAGCGTCGCGATGTTGGAAGAAGCCGGCGGCAGAGTCCGTCTGCGTCTGGAAGTGCGCGACACGGGGATCGGCATATCTCCGGAGATCGAGTCCCGCCTGTTCTCGGCGTTCAGCCAGGCGGACTCCTCGACGACGCGCAAGTACGGCGGCAGCGGCCTGGGCCTGGCCATCTCGAAAAAGCTGGTCGAGTTGATGGGCGGGCGCATCGATCTGCGCAGCAAGCCGGGCGAAGGCTCCGTCTTTGCGGTGACGCTCGAACTGCCGCGAGCCGGAGAAATGGGCCGCTCGGAGTCGTATACCCCCCCGGGACTGCAGGGAATCCGCGTCCTCGCGGTCGATGACAACGCGTCGAGCCGCCGCGTCCTCAGCCGGCATCTGGCCTCCTGGAGGATGCGCTGCGACGAGGCCGGTCCGGCCGAGGCCGCGGACGCGCTCCTTCGGGCGGCGAACGGGGGCGACCCTTACCGCCTGGTCGTGCTCGACATGGAGATGCCGGGCATCGACAGCCTGACCCTCTCCGCGGACATGCTCGCGCGCCAGCCCGGGCTCAAGATCGTCCTCATGGCCCCCCTCGGAAGGTCCTTTGACCCCAAGCTGCTTCGCGAAGTCGGCGCGGACGCCTGCCTGTCCAAGCCGGTCCGCCGCGCGGCCCTTCTCGACAGCGTCAGCGCGGCGCTCTTGGGCGCGGCTCCCCCTACGACTCCTCCCATCGCCGGGCGGCCCTCGCGCGACAGGAGCCACTGCAGGGTGCTGGTCGTCGAAGACGACAAGACCAACCGCAAGCTGGCCGTCCTCCAGCTCGCCGCGCTGGGCGTCAAGGCCGACGCCGCCTCCGACGGCCGGCAGGCGCTCGAGGCTCTGACCCGCGCGCCTTACGACCTCATCTTAATGGACTGTCAGATGCCGGACATGGACGGCTTCGCGGCGACCAAGGAAATTCGCAGCGGGGAAGAGGGTCGAGGCCGCCCCGCGATCGTCGCGATGACGGCGGGAGTCCTGCAGGCCGACCGCGTTAAATGCCTGGAGGCCGGAATGGACGACTTTCTCGCTAAGCCCGTCCAGCGCGAGGACCTCGCGGCCATGCTCGACAAGTGGTACCGGCCGATCGACGCGGCCGTGCTCGCCCGCGTGCGGGAATTGACCGGCGCCGGACCCTTTCGCGGCCTCATCGCGGGCTTCCTCGAGGACGCCGAGCAGAGGCTGACGGCGATGCGAGCCGCCGCCGCCGCAGGCCGGCTCGACGAACTCGAACGCTCCGCGCACGCCCTCAAAGGCGCCAGCGCCGATATCGGCGCCAACGGAATGCGGTCTCTGTCCGCCCGCATCGAGGCCCTGGCTCCCTCCGGGGACGTATGGGAAATCCGGCGCCTGATCGACAGCCTCGCCGCGGAATTCAAGGAGGCGCGCGAGGCGCTCGAAGCCGCTTGACTCGCCTCCGCGGCCAGCCCGCTGGTACTGCGCCAGCGAAACGGGGTCGTCGATCGATCCGTGATGGTGGACCTGCCTCCGACTGAGATGAGGCCCCAAAGACGGAATTTGACGCGCCGCGTCAACTCCACGCGCCGTGCTGACGCGCCGCGTGACCGCCCAAAGACCGGGCGAGGCTGGGACGAACGGCCGTTTCCCGCCGGGCCGGCGCGCCTTACAATGAGGCAGCGCCCATCATGGCGCGGGAGAATGTCCTCATGATGAACCTCGCTTTGGCCGCCGCCATGACCGTCGTTCCGGAATCAGCCCGCGCCTCCACAGCACGGGCGAGAGCATCGGCATGCTCGCGCTGGACGTGGTCGCCTGGCTTTTCGCTCCGATCGTCCTGGTCGCCGGGATCATCGGAGTGCTTTTCCCCTTCAGCCCGGGCAAAAAGAATTGACGCGGACGACACTGTGATCATGTCGGGTGGATACCGGAGGCTATTTCAAATGGGAAAGACGATGATTTTTTCCGCGCTGATGATTCTCTCGACGATCGGTGGAATTTCAACTCACGCGCAAAACGCGGCGGAAACGGCGATTTCCGATCGAAAGGAAGCCGTGGACATCATGCTGCGGCTCGGCGAATTGCAGCGCCGGAAGTCGGAATTAGGGGACCCCAAAAAGGACCTGGTGGAAGGCCTGGCACGGATAATGTTCAGCAAAAGCTTCTCGCGGCAGATGTCCGACAATGCCAGAAAGATGGCGGCCCAGTTCGGCGGAGACTTAGGAGACAAATTCTTACAAGATGCGGAAGCGATAGAGGCCGATGCCGATGCTAAGGCGAAACAAGAGGGGGACGAGCTCAACGCGAGAGTCGGGTCGAAGATAAAGCGCGCGTCCGAGATGGGAAGCGAAATAAAAGCCCTCGAAGACCGGTTTTGGGCCACCCAATACGGACAGATGAGCGATGCGGCGTGGACGGCCCAGGCCAAAGAGGATAAGGCGATGTACGCGATTCATTGCGCTTCGGGCAGGGACGGTTTGCTCCGCTGGAATGCGGTTTTGATGCACAGCGTCTCGCGGGCGCTGGAGAAGACCGCGAATGGCAGACCCACCTCCGTTGGGACATTTGACCCATGACAAACAGCCGCTTTCCGCGCATATTCGATATATGAAAACTCTGATCATATCCCTTCTTTTACTTTCGTCTCCGGCTTCGGCCCTGATCGGTCAGAACGCCTCGCAGAGATTCGGCCGGGTCGGCTACCTCAACCTCGCGGAAACGTTCGGCTCCGGCTGTATCGCCACGCTGCTCGAACAGGATATCGCCATCACGAGCGCGCACTGCCTCGAAAGGGTCGACTGGCGCCGCAGCCAAGCCGTGTCTTTCGCCCGCTCGAGAGAGATCGGCACCTCGCCCATAGCGGACTTCATCATCCATTCCGGTTACGTCAAGACCGCGGGAGTGCAAAGCGGCTTCGACCTCGCTCTCGTCAGGCTCGAACACGAATGGGGAAGCGAGGAGCCCGCTTTTCCGCTCACCGAGCGCGCCGTGGTGCTGACGGAAGAAGCGACGGTCATCTCGCTGCAGCACCAAGAAGGGGACTTGAGGGATCAAGCCCCGGACAGCATGGGCACGGTCCAGATCGTATTTCGGAAGGTCGGCGAGGACTCGCGGCTCATCCTCGCGGACGCGAAAGACTCCGGCGCGAAAATCTGTCCTGGAGACAGCGGCGCCCCCGTCGTGCAAAACGGCGTGCTGATCGGCCTCATGACAAGCGGTCTTATGCCCGCCAATATCCCGAGAGAAAAACTGAACTGCAAGGATTTCTTCAGCCCGCAGTTCCTCTCTCTCTATCACCACCGCGAATGGATCAGGCAGGCGACGGCCCGACTGCGCTCGCGCCAGGCGCCGGCGGCGGCGATCAGCCGGCATCCGTCGGCCGCTGCGCTCAAGCTCCCCACAGCCGAGGAACTCTCGGCTCAACTGGCCCGTTAGGCCCTGATGAAAGAAAGCGACGGCGCGTCCGCGAGGACTCTCTTTTCAAGCGTCTGACTGGAGCTCGGCCGAAGCCTCCCGAGGGGGCCCCGCCTGGAAGGCCTGGTCGCCGCTTTGGGCCTCGATCCCGCGTCGCGCGCGGCAGCCTGATCCCGCCCCGCCGGGCCGGCAAATCGCGGAGAACGCGGCGCGCCAGGCCCTCGGCGCCCGAAGCGTCCGCTTGACGCCCGAGCAGTACGCGGTGCCGTCCCGCAACGAGACGACCTATGCCTGTCACGTCATCCTGGCCAACACGCGCGGCTGGATCGAGACGCGCGAGCTGTCGCGGATGCTGGGCCTCTCCCTTGCCGACCTCAGGCGCCGCCTGACTTCGCTGACCAAGGCCGCGCTGACCCAGATCCGGGGCAGTAAGGTTCGAAGCCTTCTCTCCGCCCGCTTCATCATGCCTCCCCTGTCGAGCCCGGCCGCAAATTTCGCCGCGTCCCGCCTGCGCAAGTACCGCGACGAGTGGGTGCGCGGGCGGGGCCGGTCGGTCCACCAGGCCTATCTGATCCTGAGGGCGCCCGAGCCCAAGCTCCGGGACTACCTCGCGGATCTCTCCGACGTCGTCGCCCTGTCCGCCCTTTACGGAGACGTGGGGAACGCCGCGGACTCCGAGCTTTGCCTGGTCGAGGGGAAGGCCACCCGACTCTTCGACCCGGAAGCCCGACGCTGATGCGCCGGCATAAAAACTGGGCCCGGAGGCAAGAGGGCACATCGGGAACGGACTCTAGGTCCGAAGCCCCTCCCTGCGGCTTGGCGCCGCGCCTATCCTAAGGGACGGCATGAAACGCCTCGTCACCTTCGCCGGATCGTTCTCGTGGGCCGCGGCCGCCGCGGCGATCCTGGCCGCACCCCTTCAGGCCCAAACGCGCTCCGTATCCCTGCGCTTGTCGCCCGGCATCAACCCGCCCTCGGGACCCGCCCTCATCGCCTCCTCCTTCTTCGCGCATCCTCTCTCCGCCCTACCCACCCTCCCCGTCCTGTCCGCCCTCGCCGCGCCCGCTCTCGCCGCCGCCCCCATGCCCGCGCCGGCGGCCGCGCCCGCGGCCCCGCTTCCCGACGCGCGCGGGACGCTCGACGCCCTCGCTCGATCCGCCGCCCCCGGCCCGTCTCTCGCGCCGGGCCTGGGCGCCGGTTATGACGGCCGGCCCGCTCCCAAGACCGCCGTCATGGCCGACCCCGTCCTCACGGAGGCCCTGCTCGCGCGCTCGCGGCGCCTCTGGGATATGGTTCCCCACTCACAGCGGAGCCGGCGAGAACCCCTCAGCCGCGCTCTCGAGGCCGCGGACTACACCGCCGCCCGCGAGGAGCTCAGGTCGGTCGCGGCCGCCTCGCGAAAGGAACTCGGCGGACGCGCTTTCCAATCCTCGGAGCTGCCCGGGGAATTCGCGCGGCTGGAGCGCCGGCTAGACCTGCCCGACCACCCCGAGATCTCGCGCCTGCGCGCGGGCATCGAGGAGACGGAAAGGCTGAAGAAGACCGGCCGCATCGCGCGCGCGATGGAGAGCGTGACCGCCCTCCTCGAGGAGTACGGCGACGGCCTCGTCTCCCGGACGGCCCACCACCACGCCTTTTTGACGCCCCTCGTCCACCTCAAGGTGGAGCTGCACAAGCTCGGCCTGGACGTCTACCTGGCCAACGCCGATTCGCGAGACCTGGGCTTCGACCTGAGGGGAAGCGGCGTGCGCGACTGGTTCCTGCGCCGTCGCGCCGCCGACCGCGGCTCGGTCGCCGGCACCGTCGCCCCGGAACGCGTCGCCGTGCAGAAGTGGTCCGACTGCGCCATGCACGCTCTGTGGAATCTGCCCGCCTTGAGACCCCTGCGCTCGCGCATGACTTACGAACGATTCCTGGAGACCGCCGAAAAATCACTCGATAGTCCGGTGCGCCGCGAGGGGCTCAGCGAGAGCGGGGAGACCCGGCTTCTCGAACGCCTCGGCTGGCGGCGCTCCTACAACCGCACTCCGCGCGGCGAAAGAGATCTTGTCGACGCGATCCGGAACTACGGCGGCGTCCTGGGCAGCTACGACTTCCCCATGTCCCGCTGGAAGGCCTTCTTCGGCATCGGCGCGCTGCATACCCGGTTCGCGCACGGCGTCGCCGTCACCGCCGCCGTGCATGACCGGGGCCGCTGGTGGTTCGTCGTGTTGGACTCCGGCCATCCCTACCCGCGCGTGCTCAGCTACGGAGAGCTCCTGACCTTGGGCCTCAAGATCGCCATCGTGACGCCCGCTCCCGCCGGAACTCCGGCGCTTCTTTAGGCTTAGCCCTCCCGCGTCGTCTTCAGGCGCCCCGGACGGCCTGCTGATACTCCGAAAGCAGCCGCGGATCGTCGATGGAGCCGTGGTGGTGGCTCTGCCGCCAGCCGACGCCCGGGCCGAACCACTGGATGATCCGGCTGGTGCGAATTGAAAGCCCCAGAGACTTGGCGCCCAGAGAGAACTCGCCGGTCTCGCGCCCGGCGAAGACGACCATTTCGCCGGTCTGAAACTCGACGATGTCCGCGAGCTCCACCCACACCGCCGCCGGTCCCGTGAATATCCGCTGATACAGCGCGGCGATGGGCTCATACCCGCGGAGCATCCCGCCGAGGGGATTGTTCAACTGTATGGAGTCATGTTCGGCCCATATCTTGCGGAACGCGTCCATGTCCCGGTGGTTGAAGGCGTAATAAAAAGATTCGAGCAGCGCCCGCGCCCCCTCGATTCCCCGCTCATTAGTCAGGTGGAGCCGGTTGGTCGAGCTTCGACCGTAAGTCCGCGGCGTGTGAACGATCATGCCCGCCCCCTACTAACGTCTTTTTCAGCGGCCCTTGAGCCCCTGGTCGTGAACCGTACGGCCGCCCTCTTCGGAGAACATCAAGGCGATCGCCGCCCCCAACAGATCATGCCTTCGTTTACCATTTTTTACCGCCGAATTCGACGATGACGGAAGTCCTCGGCAAACTGGCCCGAGCATCGCGCGCCGGCCATAGTCTCACGACAGGATACCAACTGCCGGGTCCAGCGCAATCGCGCTGAGACGGCCGAACGCCCATGCCGGCCTTCCCTGCTGCCCCAGGCCAAGCGCCGCCCCCGAGGTTACAATGATTTCATCGAGGCTTCGAGGAGCAGCTATGAAAAATAAGAGGACGACTTCACGACTCAAGATCGCGCTGGCCGTAACGGCGCTGTACGCTTCCAGCTGGGCCGCGGCCGACAACGGTTCGCAGGCGGCCCTCGGCGATGCCTTCGGCTCCATGCAGGCGACGGTCCAAGCCGGCAGGGCGCGACTCGACAAGACCCGCGCCGCCACGGATTCCGACGAGGTCTTCGTCACCCTGGGATTAGGAAGCTGGGTAATGGATAAAGAAGACCGGGTCGGACAAGTCGTCGCTCTGTACCCGCATGGAATCTTCGGCTACCAAGTCGGGGACACGGGGTATCTCTCGAACGATCTCTCCCCGGAGCTTGAATATGGAGACGGCGTCTGGACCGGGGATACGGTGATCGACCCCGACAACGAGATCGGGACGGTCACGCGCATCTTCGAGGGCGCCCGCAACTCGTGGGGAGGACGCGATCGCGCCTATCGAATCCAGTACAAGGTGGGGAACGGCCTGTACATCGCCAAAGGCGGCCTCAGGCGCGAAGTCCCGGAATACATCAAGTCGGACTTCCCCGGCCTCGGCCAGAAAGTGTCGCCCGGCACCGTGATCATCACCTCGGAGAATGAATCGTTCAGGGTGGAGCAGGTCTTTTCGGACGGCCGCGTTCGCTTTCGCGTCGGCGCGAAAAGCGAGGTTCTGACCCGGAACCGATATACCGTCGTTCCGGCCGGGTCCGGGATCTGATCCTTGCGCTCGCTCATTGTCGACGGCGACCCGTCCGTGGCCCGATCGCTGAGGCGGCACCTGTCCGGGCGGGGATGGGATGCCCATGAAATCCACACCGTGTCCAAGGCCCTCGAGCTCTTCAGGCGGGGATGTTATGACCTCGTGTTCTGCGACGCGGACCTGCCCGACGGAAACGGGATCGCTTTGGCCGGGTCGCTGCGAAAGTCCTGTCCCAAGCTCCGCGTCGTCCTGACTTCCGGCGACCCCGATAATAGAGCGTGCGCCCGGGAGGCCGGCTTCCGGCTATTCCTCGAGAAACCCTTCACGGCGGACGTGTTTGACGCCTTGCTCGATTCTCTCGACAACCGCCGCGTCCTGATCGTCGAAGACGATCTCATCCAGCTCGAGGAATACCGCCGCGTCCTGGAGGACGCAGGATATTGGACCGTCGCCGTCGACAACGCGGAAGCCGCCGTCGTTTTGGCCGAACAGGCTCGCTTCGACGCGATCTTGACGGACAACGTGCTCCCGGGCATGACCGGACTGCAGGCTCTCGCGCAGCTCCGGAAGTCCGGTTCCCCCGTCATCGTGATGAGCAGTCAGTCCGGTCCAGAAGTCGAGAAGGACGCTCTTTTCCTGGGAGCCATGGCCTTTCTCAAGAAGCCGCTCGTCCCGCGGGAGCTGTGCCGGGCCATCCAACAGGCGTGCGCGGAATTTCCGGCGGCGGGATTCCTAAAGTGAGTGAGCGCCCGCTGATCCTGATCATCGACGACGAGCACGATTTCCGCGTCATTTGCGCGCACGTGCTGGAGCGGGGCGGCTACGACACCGCGACCGCGGCGGACGGGGCGGCGGGCCTGGCCGCCTTCGCGGAGCGCCGTCCCGACCTCGTCGTCCTCGACGGCAACCTGCCCGACCTGGACGGCATCGAGGTGTGCCGGCGCCTGCGCAAGCTCCCCGGAGGCGGCGCGGTCCCGGTCCTCATGTGCACCGTGCGCTCGGCCGTGGTCTCCATCTCGGAGGGCCTCGACGCCGGGGTCACGGACTACGTGCTCAAGCCCTTCGAGATGGAAGATCTCCTCGCGCGCGTCGCCGGCGCCCTCAAGAAGGCTCCCCGTTGAGGGCGAAGCTGGCCGTCGTCGACGACGACGCCGAGATGCTCGCGCTGTTGGCGATGGTCCTCGGCAAGAGCGGCTACGAGGTTAAAACCTACGCCACCCCCGGGCGCTTTCTCGACTCTCTGGCCAAGTCCCGGCCCGATCTGTGCGTGCTCGACATGCAGCTGCCGGGCATTCATGGGCGCGACGTGATCCGCGTCCTGCGAGAGAACGAGGCCACGAAGAGGATGCCGATCGTGGCCATCACCGCCGCCGAACGCGAGACGTCCGACGTGATCAAGGGCCTCGAGCTCGGCGCCGACGAGTACATGGGCAAGCCTCTGGACCTGGAGTTGTTCGTCGTGCGCATCGCGGGGCTCCTGCGCCGGGCGCCCACGGCCCCCGAGGCGCCGTCTCCGTCGGAGAGCCTGCGTTTCGGGGATATGATCGTGCATCTCGACGAGCATCGCGTCGAACTCAAGGGGAAGTCCGTGATCTTGACGCATCTCGAGTTCAAGCTGCTCGCGTATTTCCTGCGCCATCCCCGGCGCGTGGTGACCAGGGGCATGCTGCTCGAGAAGGTCTGGGGCACGGAGCCAAAAATGTCCACGCGCACGGTGGACAAGCACGTCGAGGCCCTGCGCAAGAAGCTCCCCGGCTTCGGAGCCCACGTGGAAACCGTGATTCGCATCGGCTATCTCTTCCGTCCCTGAGAAGCTCCCCGCGACTTCGCTTCCCCGCAACAACTAATTCGCACCGATAAGGAACACTCGCCCAACAGCGGAAATGCGTGAGATGGCTTGAACTTTTGCGGCAAGGCGTTCTCCCCTTCCTCGGCTTGAGAGCCGGGGAGGTTCTATTGTCTTCCCCATACGCGCGCGCGCGCGCCCGCGCGCGTAATGTCTTCATAGCATCCCTTCTGCTCGCCTCCGCCGCGCCGGCGCGGGCCGCCGTCACCTGCACGGGGGCGCAGACCTACAACGTCCCCGGCACCTACGCGACGATTTCCCTGGCGGTCGCGGCCATCACCCCCACTACCCTCACCGAGCCGGTCTGCGTCACGATCGGCGACGACGGCACGTACGCGGAACAGGTGACGGTGCAGGGTTTCACGAACAACGGCTCGTCGATCACCATCCAGGCCGCGCCGGGCTTCACGCCGGTGGTCTCGCCTCCCGCGCTGTCGACGGCGGCGTTCCTGATCGCCAACGCCTCGGTCAACGTCCAGGGCATCAGCGCGGTCATCAGCCAGAGCGTGCCCTACGGCGTCTGGGCGTCCTCGGGCTACGTGAGCTTGTCGAGCGTCTCGGTGAGCACCAGCGGGAACCTCGGCATCTACACGGCGGGCGTGCGCATCAGCTCCTGGAGTGCCATCAGCTACAGCTCGGTGACGGTGTGGGGCGCGCACGGCTTCTGGCTCGACGGCGCGACCGCTACGGCGGTCGCGTTCAGCGCCGCCGTCAATAAATCGGCGACGCAATATCCCGTGTTTCTCGACGGCGGCAAGAACAACGACTTCACGGCGCTCTTCGCGAGAAATAGCCATGTCTCGGGCTACGGGCTCTATGCCTTGGGTGCCGACTCGAACACCGTGACGCAGAGCTATCTCTGGGGCGGCTCACGCGGGGCCTACCTCGACACCGGCTCGGACTACAACGCGATCAGCCTGAGCACCACGATCGGCAACAGCCAATATGGGCTCTATGCCGTTGGCGCCGACTCGAACACCGTGACGCAGAGCTATCTTTGGGGCGGCCAGAGCGGGGCCGATCTCGCCACCGGGGCGGACTACAACTCGATCAGCCTGAGCACCATGATCGGCAACAGCGACTACGGGCTCGTTGCCGTTGGCGCCGATTCGAACATCGTGAAGCAGAGCTATCTCTGGGGCGGCGATAGCGGGGCCTTCCTCTTCCCCGGCTCGGACTACAACGCGATCAGCCTGAGTACCGTGATAGGCAACAGCGTCTACGGGCTCTTCGCTTGGGGTGCCGACTCGAACACCGTGACGCAGAGCTATGTCTGGGGCGGCCAGATCGGGGGCGTCCTCGACACCGGCGCGGACAACAACTCGATCAGCCTGAGCACCATGATCGGCAACAGCGACACCGGGTTCCTTAACCAGGACTCCGACTCGAACACCGTGACGCAGAG
>JAUYSH010000040.1 GCA_030696455.1 Elusimicrobiota bacterium | reverse complement strand
CGGCCAGGCAGGTGCCCGCGCCCGGCGTGGTCCCGGTCTTGAGGCCGAGCGCGCCGGGGTAGCGGCCGATCAGGGCGTTGGTGTTGTCGAAGGAGAATTCGCGGCCCGACTCGGTCCTGACCGTCGCGCGCTCGAGCCCCGCGGCGCTCAGGTACTCCGGCCTTTTCGCCGCTTCGCCGGCCAGCGCCGCGAGGTCGGCGGCGGTCGAGTACTGCCCGTCCGCGTCATGGCCGCAGGCGTTGGCGAAGCGCGTGTTCTTCAACCCCATGAGGCCGGCGCGCGCGTTCATCCGCGCGACGAACTTCTCCTGCGTTCCGCCGCGCGCGTCCGCGAGCGCGCGGCAGGCGTCGTTGGCCGAGCGCACGATGGACGCGGTCAGGAGGTCGCGGGCCGTCAGGCGGTCGCCTTCGCGCAGGCCCAGGCGCGTGCCCGTCGCGCGCGCCGCCCCCCGGCTCACGGTCACGGTCTCGTCGAGCCGCCCCTCCTCGATCACGAGCAAAGCCGTCATCATCTTGGCCAGGCTCGCGGGCTGCAGCCGTTTATCGGCGCTGCCGCTCCACAAGACCTCGCCGTCGCGCAGCACGACGTAGGCCGCCGCCGCCTTCGGATAAGCGTTGCTCGCCGCGGCCGCCGGGACGGCCGCGGCCAGGCCGAGCGCCAACATCAGCGTGACCATGCCGCGGCCCTTCCCGTCTAGCGGCCGAACAGGCCCTTGAGCGCGTCGACGGCCGCGCCCTTGGCGGCCTTCTTCGCCTCGTCCTTGGCCTTATCCTTCACTTCCTTGGGAGCCGGCGTCTCGGCGGCCTCGCCGTCCTCGTCGCCCTCGAGGCGGGCGCCGGCGACGGCCTTGCAGAACTTGAACCACTTCTTCTCGACGCGCCGCGGGTCGCCTTCCTTCACCGTGTAGCTGCGGCCCGCGCAATGTTTCTTGGCCAGGGGCTTCGCCTGGTCGGGGCACTGGGCGCCGACGAACTCGTAGGACTCGTTCTTGCTCGCGCCCTTGCACAGCTTCTTGCGCAGGTCGTCGTGGTTCAACCCGCACACGCGCGCCGCGGCCTCTCCGTGCGTCCGGCCGGCCTTGAGGAAGCCTTCCTCCGCCTGGTAGCGCTTGCAGAGCTCCGCGGCCTTCGCCGTGCACTCCTCGGCGACCTTGGGCTGCTGCTTGGTGTAGGTCTCCACCATCGACTTGCAGTCCGCGTCCTTCTTCTTATAGCAGTGGCCCCACATGCCGAGGCTGTCGGGGTCCATCTTCTCGACGGCCTTGGCGCAGCCCTTGAGCTGGTCGCGCTCGGACCTGCGGCTCATCTCCTGGTACTCGGCCTGCGCGCCTGCGGCCTGGGCCTTGATCTTCTCGACCTTCGCCGTCTGCTCCGCGCGCGCCTTCTTCGCGTCGCAGGGGCCGAGGCGCTTGCCGGTGAGCCTCATCGTCATCTCGCCGTGCTCGGGGTCCTTCATGCGCATCGTCCCTTTATACTCGGTGCGCGCCTTGTTGTAGGCGAACTCCATCTTGCCGGAGCGGCCCTCCGTGCACTTCACGGTCATCGACACGCTCGCGGGCGTCTGCTTGAGGTCCGAGATCTCGCAGTCCTTCATCTCCTTGTCCTTGGAGACGTTCTCGCGCTCGTCCTCGCCGCGGCACACCGTGGCGGTGCGTCCGCCCATCGCGCCCATCATCCCCGCGGGCATGTCGGGCATCTCCATCCGGGAGGTCACCTCCCACAGATGGCCGTCCTCCGCGGCGGACGACGTCCGGGGGGCGAGCAAGGCGGCGAGAACGGCGGCGACGACGGCGGAATGGTTGTTCCTCACGCTGGGGTTCTCCTATGATGCGGCGCCGAATCGCCCAACATTAGCAAAACAGGCTCAATCGTTGCATATGACCGTGATTGTCCCCCGCTCGGGGCCCTTTCGTATATATAATAGAAACCGTTTTTAAGTCCAAAGGAGACTCGCTGACCATGACCACGAACATCGAAGCCTTGCTCGGAGCCGACGCCAAGCTCCTCGAGCACAAGTGCACCGCCATCCCCAAGGAGACGATCCACCTCCCCGGCCCGGATTCCGTCGACCGGCTGTTCGCCCTCTCCGACCGGCCCACCCCGGTCCTCAAGTCGCTCCAGAGCCTGTACGACCACGGCCGTCTCGCGGGCACCGGCTACGTGTCCATCCTCCCCGTCGACCAGGGCATCGAGCACTCCGCCGCCGCCTCCTTCGCCCCGAACCCGGTCTACTTCGACCCGGAGAACATCGTCAAGCTCGCCCTCGAGGGCGGCGCCAACGGCGTGGCCTCCACGCTCGGCGTGCTCGGCATGACCGCGCGCAAGTACGCCCACAAGATCCCCTACATCCTCAAGTTCAACCACAGCGAGCTGCTCAGCTACCCGAACACCTTCGACCAGACGATGTACGGCAGCATGAAGCAGGCCTACAACATGGGCTGCGTCGCCGTCGGCGCCACCGTGTACTTCGGATCCGCCGAGTCCCGCCGCCAGATCTGGGAGGTCTCCCAGGCGTTCGAGGCCGCGCATTCTCTCGGCATGGCCACCATCCTGTGGTGCTACGTGCGCAACAACGCGTTCAAGACCGCCGAGAAGGACTACCACGTGTCGGCCGACCTCACCGGGCAGGCCAACCATTTGGGAGTCACCATCCAGGCCGACATCATCAAACAAAAATTGCCTGAGAACAACGGCGGCTACAACGCGATCAAAGGCTTCGGCAAGACGCACAAGCTCGTCTACGAGAAGCTCACGACCGACAACCCCATCGACCTGACCCGCTGGCAGGTGGCCAACTGCTACATGGGCCGGGCGGGGCTGATCAACTCGGGCGGGGCGTCCTCGGGCGAATCCGACCTCGTCGAGGCCGTGAAGACGGCCGTCATCAACAAGCGCGCCGGCGGCATGGGCCTCATCTCGGGCCGCAAGGCCTTCCAGCGCCCGATGAAGGACGGCGTCGGCATCCTCAACGCGATCCAGGACGTGTACCTCGACAAGAAGGTCACGATCGCGTAAAGCGGCCGTTCAGACAGAAGAGCCCGCGGGGTTTCCCCCGCGGGCTCTTCTTTTGGGCGAACTGTTTCCGGAAACAGTCCCTTAGTGATGTTTCCCGAGCACGAGCTCGATCTCGCCCCACAGCTTCTCGACGGTGATCGGCTTGGGCAGGAACTGCTCGGCGCCGGCGAGGAGGCCCTCGACGCGGTCGCGCGGGTCGGCGTACTGCGTGGACGCCGACACGAAGATGACCGGGGTGTCCTTCTGGTTGTCGAGTCGCTTGACCTTGCGGCACAGGTCGAAGCCGTGCACGTCGGGCAGCTGGACGTCCATGATGATGACCGACGGCTGGCTCTGGCGCAGGGCCTTGATGGCCTCGTCGCCGGTGCGCGCGCCGGTCACCTCGATGCCCTTCAACGACATGACGTCGATGAAGGTCTCGCGAAAATGATCGTCGTCTTCGACTATGAACATCGCTGAGGAAGTCATGGCACGAATCTCCGTAACGGTATGGTTGCGGCGCCGGTCGCATTTAGAATCAAGCGCTCAGTCTTGCCGGCGGCAAGATGAGCCGGAGCCTCGTCGGACGGGCTCCTTCGTCTTCACGGCTTCGCTGAAAAAATCTCCTTGAGCTTGCGGTACGCGGCGTCGACGTTCATGAAGCCCTGGCCTTCCGCGTCGGGGCTCTGGCCCGTCTTATCCAGAGTCGACATGACGGCGTTGACGATGGCGTCGAGCTTCGGGCCGATCTCGGTGACGCCGAACATCATCGCGAGCAGCGCGATCGCGCCGGCCACGCCGGGAGTGGACATCGAGGTGCCGGAGATGGCCTTCACCGGCCCCTTCTCCCCGTCCACGCGGTCGGCCTCGTTGAGCGCCGCGGGCCAGGCGCCCTCGATGTTATAGCCGACGGCCGTCAGATCGGGGCGGTGGTCTTTGTAGTTCGGATCGCGCGCGGTCGTGGGCGAGCCGGGGCCGCGCGAGGAGAAATAGGCGATCTTCTTGTCGCGGCCGGCGGCGGCCACGGAGACGACGCGGATCGCGCCGGTCGCCGCGTCCTTGTAGGTCACGATCGCGGGGGAGCCGATCGTGTTCTTGCCCGAGCCGGCGTTGCCGGCGGCGAAGACCATGATGCGGCCTTCGGCGGCCAACTTCTTGACGAGCAGGGAGTCCGGGCTCTTCGGGTCGCCGTCATCGGAGCCCCAGGAGTTGGAGATCACGAGGTTGCCGTCGTTGCCGGCCTGGGTCAGGGACTTGAGGATGTCGTCGAGGGTCGCGCCGCCGTTCAGGAAGGTCTTGTAGTGCGTCGTGGCTCGCGACCACGGCGCCATGTGCAGGACGGTGGAGTGCACCCACGAGCCGTGGCCGATGTCATCGACGTTCTCTCCGGAGGTCATATTCTTGACCTCCTTGACGCGCCGCAGCAAGGGGTGCGAGACGTCCGCGCCGGAATCGATGACGCCGATCCGGGGCTGGGGCGGCTCGGACTTGAAGACCTTGGCCCACAGGCCGGACCAGAAGCCGAGGACGGGCTTGCCCCACATCTTCTCCGCCTCGGCCTGGACGAGGTCGGCCTTCACGATCCGGAGGTTCTCGTCCATCGTGACGGCGCTGCGCGCCCCGGGGTCCATGTCCTCGGGAGAAACGGGAACGGGGCGGATGATCTTGCGCTCGGTGTTCGGGTAGACGGAAAAGCCGCGCTCCGCCATCTCCCGCGTGAACTGCGCGGCCGAGGAGCCGTCGACGCGGATCGTCGCGGCGTTGATGCGCGCGTACGTGGCGAGCGGGGTCGCCTTATAAGGCTCGAGGGCGGACCCGTCGAGGCCGGCGGTCTCGAGCTGGGCCAGCATCGCCTGCTGAAGGCGGGTGTACTGCTCGACGCCGGAAGGCAGGTTCACGTCCACGTTCGTGATGTGCGCGTCATGGAGGCGGGTCCGCTTCTCGCCGAACATCACGATGAGGTCGACGGGGGCGTTCGCGCCGCCCGACGCCGCGCCGGGCACGGAGGGGCCGGCCGGGGCCTGCTGCGCCGCGGCGCGGCTCGCGGACTGGCTCGCGCCGATCTGGCCGACCGCCAGGCCAAGAGCCGCCAAGGCGGGCAGGAACGCGCTCGCGGTCTGCACGCCGGTCACGGCCATGACGCCGCCGATCAGCAGCTTGGCGACGAACGCGGAGGCGCCCACGATCGCCCCGCCCGCGACCATGAACACCAGCAGGATCGGCAGGAGCACGCCCATCGGCCCCAGGCGCTCCATGACGCCGTCGATGGCGTTGCGCGCCTGATAAGGGAGGAAGGACTTGAGGATGTGGCTGCCGTCGAGCGGCGGCAGCGGGATCATGTTGAAAACCGCGAGCAGGACGTTCAGGAACACGAACATGCCCAAGGTCGCGATGACGCCCGCGCCGAGGCCCGCGGCCACGGCGCCGGTCACGGCCAGCGCGCCGGCGGCGGCCAAGCCCATGTTGACCGCGGGGCCCGCGAGGGCGACGAGCGCCATGCCCTTGACCGGATTCTTGAAGTAGCGCGGCTCGACCGGCACGGGCCGGGCGCCGCCGAAGATGAAGCCGGCGAACAGGAAGGTCGCCGCGGGGACGAGCAAGGTCCACACCGGGTCGATGTGCGTCTTCCAATGCAGGGGATTGAAGGAGGCGCGGTTCTGCAGGCGGGCCGTCGGGTCGCCGAGCTTGTCGGCCATGCGCGCGTGGCCGATCTCGTGGAGCACGAGCGACAGGATGATCATGGGGAACATCGCGAGCGAGCCCAGGGACAGGCCCGCGACGGTCGCCGCGGCGCCGCCGAGCAGGCCGACGCCGAACAAGCCGAAAAGCCCGCTGTTGCCGCCGCGGTCGCCGCCGAAGTCGGGGTCGGAGCGGTCGTCGGGCCCGCCCTCGCCGCCGGTGCGGCGCGGGTTGCCGAGCTCGTCGATGTCCCCGCCTCTCTCCGTGGGGCGTCCCGTGCCGTCGTAGGAATCGCCCGAGTCGGGCATGCCCTTGCCGCTGTCCTTCTTCGCGGCGCGCAGCGAGACGCTCGCCTTCTCTCCGGCCGCGAACGCGTTCAGGCGGCCGTGGCGCAGCGCGCCGAAGAGCCCGTCGTTGCCGCCGCGTCCGCCGTAGTCGGGATCGGAGGTGTCGTCGGGCCCGCCCTCGCCGCCGGTGCGGCGCGGGTTGCCGAGCTCGTCGGTGCCGCCGTCGCGGGAGGGGTTGCCGTTCTCGTCCGTGTCCTGATCGGGCATGCCCTTGCTGGAATCATCCTTCTTCTTCGCGAAGGCGCCGTCGAACTGGAGGGCGGCCTCGGCGGCCTGCGTCTCCGCGGACTTCGAATCGACGCCGGACACGACGGTCTGCAGCGAGGAGACGGCGGGTCCCTTTCTAACGGCGTGCGGAAGGGACACTCCCTCGCGTAACCGCTCGGTCGCCGCCTTTGCGGAGATGGGCGTCAGCGCTTTCAGCGCGACGGGCGCGGCCGCGGTCTTCGCGGCGACAGGCGCGGCGGAAACGACGGCGGCGTTGGGCATCGCGGACGGGACGATCGAGGGAGCGGACAGAACCGGCGAGAGAGTCAGGGCCGACGGAGACATCATCGGGATCGAGGAGACGCCGGACGCGCGGCCGAGGCTCGCGCCGGAAACGCCGGAGACGCCCGCCGAGGCCGACGAACCGACGGAGGCGCCGACGGTCTGCGCGGCGGCGTGATAAGCGCTCGAGCCCGGGGAAACGACGACGAGGGCGAGCGAGAGAGCGAGGGCGATTACGGAGCGAAAGCGCTTCATCTGAGTATCTCCTGTTGAGCCTGATTGGATTATAACGCCCGAATCGATTTCGGAGGCGGGTCATAGGTCCCAACAGGGCCTAGGCATTGGTCCCAACGCACGAGAGGCCATAGGACTCCTGAGGTGGGTCTGAGGCCGTCCAGAGGGCCCAGCGGCGGATTAGTCCTTTAGCGCGAGGCCGAATTCCGACGGTAATTTCGCGCGTTTTCAGGGTTCCGGGGCGGGTCGCACCGGTGCCATTGCGCCTCAGCGCCGACTGTTTCCGGTAACAGTTGGGAACGCCAAGTTCACGTCGGGGGCGCGCAACTTCGGGGTGCCCTCACGGTCAGGCACCGGTGCGAGTTCCTTATCGTTTTTTCCGGTCGATCGGGAAGATCAGCGAGGGCGCGATGAAGTCGCACAGCGCGCACAGGACCATGACGGCGCCCGTGATCCACAGCACGGTCATCGTGGGCAAGGAGGCCATCATCAAGCCGACGAGCAGCACGCCGACGATGGCGAAGATCAGTTGATAAAAGTACAGCGCCGAGTAGATCTTGCCCTGGTTTTCGCGATAGGAGCCGGCGACCACCTTGGTCGTCAGGCTCGTCCAGACCACGACCCCGGGCGCGCCGAGGAAGGTCGACAGGAGCATCAGGCCCACTGCCAGATGCAGGTTGCCCGTGAGGAACAGCGCGCCGTACGCGAGCCAGGAAAATCCGTGCAGCCAGGAGGTCCACTTGCCCTGGCGCTCGAGCCGGTTCATGCCGGTCGTCGCGTCGGCGTACGCGCGCGCGAGGAGCTTCGCCCCGCGCAGGGCGGACCAGGCGCGCAGGTCGCCCGCGGCGCCCGTCGCCTCGAGAAGCGCCAGCGCCTCGGGCTCGGAGCGGCCCAGCGCCGCGCCGGCCGCGCGCGCGGCCTCGGCGACGAGGTCGGCGCCGAAGCGCTCGGCCGCGACCGCGGGCGCGCCCTTCGCCCATTCGGCTTTGTAGCGCGCCAGAAGCGCCGGGACCGACGCGCGCACCGCGGCCGCCGCGCCGTCGAGGGCCTTTTCGTCGAGCGCCGGCTCACGCGCGGCGAGCTGCGCGCGGAACGCGCGCGCCGAAGGAGCCAGCGCCATCTGCTCGGGGTCGCGCAGGAGGGCCATCAGGCCGGAGCCCGCGCCCGAACCGAGCGCCGCCGCCGCGAGAAAGAGCCCGAAGGACCCCGGCCCGGCCTGCAGCACGTCGGCGATGAAGCGGGGCAGGGCCGCGAAGAGCAGCGCGTCGCCCGACATGACCGCGACCGTCGTCGAGAGCAGATACAGGCGCAGGAAGCGGTCCGCCCAGATCGTCTTGAAGCCCTGGGCGACCTCGCTGAGCACGCGGCGCCGCGGGACGGCCCGGACCGCGAAGCCGCCGAAGACGGCGGGCACGACCGCCCGGGACGGATCGCCGTCCACCTCGACGGAAATGGCGGGGCGGCCTTCGATCTGTCCGGCCGTCACGCCGCGGAACGCCGCGCCGCCGACGCCGTCGCGCTTCAGGAGAACGGACAGCTCCCGGCGCGCCCCCATCATCTCGTCTCGAGGCAGCTTGAGGAAGAGGCCGTAGCCGACCGCGGCGGCGAGCAGCAGGACGCCGTACACCGCGTAGGACATCGCGTTTCCGCTGAGCAAGCCGAAGTGAGCGCTGACCGCCGCGATGAACGCGCCCGCGAGCAGGGGGCCCACGACGCCGACGACGTTCATCACGATCGTCGAGACCGCGTTGGCGCGGTTGTAGTGGGCGACGTCGCCGGCGAGTATGCGGTTGAAGGCCACCGCGCCCGCCGTCATGCCCACCATCTGGAGGAAGCCGGCGCCCGCGACGAGGGCGGTGAAAAGAGCGAAGCCGAAGTAGCCGGAGAAGAACAGGACCGGGACCAGCAGCATGAGCGCGGAGCGGCCGAGGTTGGTCCAGATGATGACCTTCTGCGTCGAGGTGCGGTCGACGAGCGGGCCGGTGGCCAGCGAGGCTCCGGCCTGCGCGCCCCAATTGATCGCGCGGTTGTAGCCGAGCTTGGCCGCGTCCTCCTTCGCCGGCGCCACGAGGTTGGGCAGGGCCGTGTAGTGGAAGTTGCCGCCGAGCAGGACGAGCGCCTGGCCCGCGGTGTAGATCCAGAACTGCCGGTTGCGGCCTTCGTCGGGAAGCACGCGCAGGGAAGCCTTCAGCTTCGCCCATGCTCCCCGAAGAAGACCGCCCCCGATTTTCTCGGAGGCGGCGCCGGCCTGCGGAGCGAAAGAGACTTTCGTCCCCCCGCCTCCGCCGTCCTCGGGCGGACGCGGCTTGGGACGAGTCCCCCTCATGGCTTCGGACATGTCCCACAGCTTGCGGACGCGCACGCCCGTGTTGGGATGGGTGATGAACAGCTCGAAGATCAGGTCGTCGGCGCGCGTCGGCCCGCCGGAGGCCGACGTCCGGGGCAGCGCGCCCGCGTTGTCGAGCTGCTCGAGCGGGTTGACGATCATGATGTGCTGCAGGGACGCCGCGCGCGGGACCGCCGCGCCCGGCAGACGGAACCCCGCCCCCGGCCGCCACGTCGTCAGCAGGCCCAGCGCGAGCGCGAGCGATTCCGGATCCTCGCTGAGCAGCGCGCCGTCCTCGTCGGCCATGCCCTCGTTGTTGCGCGAGGACGCCATCTGCAGGACCTGGAGCACCACCGGCGCCCACAGCGCGGCGAACAGCCGCAGGAGCGCCGGCAGCGACTTGAGGATCACGCCGGTCGAGATCGGATCGACGGCATGCGTCTTGGAGCCCGGCCCCTCGACGCCCGCCGCGCGCTCATCCTCCGCAGCCTCCTTCGGCGCCAGGCCGAGCGCCTTCTGCACCATGACTTTCGCGTGGCCGACGGCCCACATCACGCCGTAGGACGCGAAGGCGACGCCGGAGGCGATCGCGCCGCCGATGGAGCCCGACAGCATGTGCCGGTCCATGACATGAGAGAATTCGTGGGACAGAACGCCGCGCAGCATGCGCACGCCGAGCGCTTTGAGCTCGGAGCGGTCCGCCTTGAGGACCGAGGACGCGACCTCGGACGGCTTAGCATCGGCGGGCACGCCGGTGACCGAGCCCGCGATGGCCCGGCGGAAGACCTTGAACTCCTTGCTGCCCGCGTCGGTCGAGGCGATCAGGCGCACCACGCCGTCGCGGACGATCTCGGGCTCGAGCGTCATCGCCTTGATGCCCCGCGTCACGCCCACCATCGCGGCGAACGGGCTGCGGCCCGTCGCGTAGGCGTTCGGCGCGTCCATCGGGTCGATGACCATCTCGGGCATCGGGATCTCCTTCTTCCCCTTCGCGCGGCGGCCGGCGTTGATCCGGTCGCGCAGGCCCTCCATGATCTCGAAGAACTCGGGATCCTGCTCCTTGGTCGTGGGCTTGGCCTTCATGACGAGCTTGATGATCTTCTTGGCGAAAAAGAAGGGCACGAACGCCAGGACGGCGGCGATGCCGAGGTTGGTCAGCAGGCTCGTGACGCCGAACACGGTGAAGGAGAGAAGCACGCCGATGCCGGCCATCGAGCCGAGCATCAGGAACGACTTGGCCCAATAATGGAACGCCGGCCACTTCGGCGGGGCGTCGTCGAGCCTGCTCGGGTCTTCCACCGGCGCCGTCCGCGCCGACGGAGCGGGAGCGGCCTTCGGCAGGATGCGGCCAAGCAGCTTGTCCGTCCAGACCGAGGCCCGCTCGCCCGCGAAGGCGATGACGAGGAAGGTCAGCGGGCTCGCGAAGCCGGTGAAGGCGGTGTACGCGAACAGCGCGAAGTAGAGGCGGTTGAACGTGATGTAGCTCAGGATCTTCTTAAGGAAGGTCCAGACGGAGTTCACGCGGAAGGTCGAGAGCGCGTTGCCCGAGCGCCCGCCGAGCAAGGTCCACACGCCGAACGCGACGTTCGTGTAGACGGCGGAGTAGCCCGTCAATAGGGCGAACACCACGCCGATCATCACCCACTGGAAGGACGGAAAGCGGATCTTCTGCATCGAGCCGGGCACGGAGAAAGGCGCCCCCGTCTCGGCGGAGTGGATCAGACGTCCGAGAAAGAAGGCGATCGTCGTCATCACGGGCAGCATCATCAGCCCGACGATGGGCGCGAGCCCGATGAGCCCCGCCGCGGAGGCGACCCCGACCACGGCCGGCGTGAAGCCGAGCACGGCCCACGTCAGCACCGTGTCGGCGAGAGAGTTGCTGCCGAACCAGCGCCCGCCGGCCACGGCCAGCAGGGGCGCGGCGGCCGTGAGCACGCCGGCGGTCGAGAGGACGAGGCCGAGGCTCGGGACGGCGATCAAGGCGGCGCCGGTGAAGGCGCCGAGCGAGAGGTCCAGGATCAGCTTGACCTTGTTCAGGCGCGGGGAGTCGCGTTTGGCGAGGCGGTAGCGCGCGTACAGCGCGACCGGGAAGAGCAGGAGGCCCGAGCTGACCGCCCAGACCGCCGCGACGGGCACGACGCCGAAGATCGCGGGGAACAGAGCCACGGCGGCCAGCTGCAGGCCGATGGTCAGGCCGGCGCCGGCGGCGAAGGTCGCGACCGTCTTGAGCGCGCCGCCGAGCTTGGACCGGCCGGGAGCGTTCTCCGGAGCCTGCGGCGACGGCACCGAGGCCAGACCCGAGCGCTCGGACGCGGAGGCGGGCGTCAACCCCGCGGACAGAATTCCGGCCGGCGGCAGGCCTTCGACGACCGGCTCGCGCTCGCCGGCTTCCTCGACGCCGAGCAGGCGGTCCATCATGCGCGCGGCGGCCCAGCGCGAGCTGGACGTCGGGCCCCTCTGGATCGCTCCCGCGGCCTCCGCGACGTCGAGGCGGGCGGCGGCGAGGCTATTCGCATCGGCGGTGACCGGGCTCAAGGCTGCGGATTTGGAGGCGGGAATCTGCGGAGTGGCCGCCGCGAGGGGCGCCGGGGCTTCCGCGGCGAGCGGCACGGCGATCGCGAGCGCCTGACGCTGCTCGACCGGAGACGCGGCGGAAATCGGGGCGCGCCGGTTGGCGCCCGGGACCGGGCTGTTGGCCATCGGCGCGGACAGCGCGCCGGACAGCGCGGGAGCCGTCAAGCTCAGGGCGGGCATCGCGAGCTGCGGGATCGCGCCGTTGCGCGCCGCGCCGGCGGCCGAGCCCGAGACGCCCGAGGCCGAGCCCGTCATCGCGGAGGAGACCTGGGACCACGCGGGAAGCGGCGCCGAGACGAGGATGAGCGAAAGGGAGACGGACGCCGCGATGATTCGTTTCATGGCCGGATACTATCAACTGGGCCCGCCGGCGGGAGGGGCCCAACGGCCCAATCCCTCGACGGCAAGCGGCCCGTGGAACGCTGGGTCCTAGGTCGCACCCCGGATCATGGTGTCAGGCCTAACGGTAATGACAGTATTCGCGGGACCCTTTATCAAAAACCGTCATTACCGTTAGGCCTGACACCTATTTGAACTGCTTAAGGATGCGCGGCGCGGAAGGCGGCGAGTATGTCTGGGAGGGTCCGGCGGGGCGTGTCGTAGCGGACGAGGAGCTGCTCGTTCTCGACCATCATGTCCTTGGCGGCCTTGCGCGCGGAGGCGAGGTCGAGCTTCTTGAGGAACAGCACGGCGGGGCCGTAGTAGAACTTCAGCCCGAGCCGCAGCAGCTCGTCCTTGAACCAGGACGGCGTCGCGGCGAGCAAGGTGAACTGCCGTCCGTCCTTGAGATAGACCTCGATGACCGCGCTGGCGTGCTCGGGGCGCGCGGAATCGCTCAGGTGCGTGAGCTCGATGTGGCCGACGGGGCTCGAAACCGGGCTCACGACTTCCTCCGGTGGTAGTAGCGCAGCCAGTAGCCGCCCATCTCCGCGGCCATCGCCTCCACCGCGGCGCGCACGGTGGCGGGATCGAGGCTCGAGACGAACAGGACGGGCTCGGACCACCAGGCGCCGCGCTTGGACGCGGCCATCCAGGACTCGGCGCGGTCATAGGTCGCGACCTTGAAGGTGGACCCGCCTCCGCCCTCGAAGGCGACCGTGAGGTCGCAGTCGCCCGAGGCGCAATCCGCGGGCGGCGCGAAGTCGATGGACGCGATCTTGGGGCCGGGCATGCCGCGGATTATACCGTTTACGCGGCGGGCTTTTTAGGCTCGGGAGAGCGCAGGCTCTTCTCGGGCAGGCCGGGCAGCCATCTAGGTGCGAAGAAGAACAGGATCGCCGCGGCGACGTAGACCGCGATGATCGGCGTCAGGGCGCTCGGGAACGCCGGGTCGCCGTACGCCTTCGTGCTCGCCGCCATCAGCCCGTAGCCGAAAGAGGTCAGCGCGTTGAACAGCGAGCTGCTCACGCCGAAGGTCTGCGAGACCATCTTGGGGTCGGAGTTGCCGCTGATGTAGGAGGTGATCGCCGAGACGAACGGGCCGACGAACAGGCCGAGCAGCATCACGGAAGCGAAAATTCCCGGAAAGAATCCCCATGACAGGGCGACGCCGACGGCGGCCATGAGGCCGATGCCGTAGAACTTGATCCAGCCGCGGTGGGTCAGGCGCGAGGTCACGGCGATGATCGCCGCGCCGATCGCGACCGCGGCGGCGGCGGCGAGCAGGCTGCCCGGGAACAGGCGCACCCCGGCCCAGATCGCGGCCAGGGTCAGCACGCCGGCCTGCAGGAGGCGCTCGGCGGCGATCGTTTTGCTCGTGAACGGGATCTTGACCTCGGGCAGGCGGGCCATGCTCGCGTTGGACAGCAGCTGGCCGAAGAAGAACGCGCCGAGCAACTGCCCGAAGATCAGGGCCTTGGCGCCCAGCGAGGCGGCGATCAGCGGCATCGCGAGGTTCTGGAAGGGATAGATCAGGCCGGCCGCCAGGGCGGACAGGAGCAGAGCGTTGCGGATCTTCGGCGTCGACATCACCTTCTTGAAGGTCTCGGTGCGGGAGATCCAGAACAGCAGGGCGGCCGCCATCCACAGCGGCGAGCCGATGCCCGTGCCGATCACCGGCAGGACGAAGGGAAGACCCCAGGCGTACACGGCGATGGTGCCCGAGAACAGCGCGATTTCTTTCCAGAACTTTTTCCCAAAAGCGGCGGCCTTCTTCGTGAACGGCTCGGCCGCGGCCTTCACGGCGCCGGCGGCGTTGGACACGATGTTGGCGATCTTGGGGATCTTCCAGTAGTTGAGGAAGACGAGGCCGACGTTGACGGCGGCCGAAATCCAGAAAGGGGTCATCGGGTTCATCGCGTCGATGAGCCCGCCGATCTGCCCGATCGAGCCGAGCATGACCTGGAGCAGGAAGTAGATCGAGAAGCCGATCGTGGTCAGGTTGCCGATGTGCAGCCAGCTGCGGGTCTGCTTGGGGTCGGTGATCGCGAAGCGGCGCGTGTAGGCGCTGCGGCTCGTCATCAGCAGCGAGAACTGCCAGCCGTTGGCGATCGAGGCGAGCAGCAGCGGCCAGAAACTGATCATGCCGGTCAAGGCCATGATGGGCAGGGCGACGGTCAGCAAGGCGCGCAGGCCGGACAGGATGGCCAGGCCCTCGCGCGGGGCGAAGCGGGTCGCGATCATGCCGGAGAGCGGTCCGAGCGCGATCGCGGCCAGGGGCCCGAGGGCCATCAGCACGCCGAAGGTCACGGTGCCGACGGCGGGGATCACGATCATCGGGTAGGCGATCGAGGTCATGATGAACACCGACATGCTGATCGCGTCTTGGATGTACATCCACTTGATGGCCTTGGCGCCGACGGCGGGATCGACGGCCTCGGGGGCGGGCGCGGGAACCTGCGGCTTCTCCTCGGCGGCCGGGGCGGTGAGGAACTTGTCGCCGGGCTGCAGGCCGGTGCCGACGAGCGCGACCGGCGTCGGCTGAGTCGCCTTCGGCGACTCGACGACGGACTTGGCCGCGGGAACCTCGTTGACGACCGCGGATGCGGAAGGCTGCGCCACCATCGAGCCGGAGGCAGTATTGCCGCCGGTCAGGCGGCCGTAGATGGCGCGCGCGCCGGTGAAGAACGAATCGAGGAGGCCGGTCTTGTCGCCGTCGGCGGCGGCGGAGAGGCGCTCGCCCGCGAGCGCGAGCTGACCCTTCGCGTCGGCGGCCGGAGCCGCGGCGGCTTCCGATTGAGCGGCGACCGAGCCATAAGGCGAGGAAGTGCCCCTTCCATTCGCCGTAAGAGAGGGGCCCAACGCCTGGGCGGCGACGGCGGAGGCGGGCAAGGACGGGATGGCCGCGGCGACGGCGCGGGCCGCGCCGGGCGTCAGGGCGGCGGGAGCGAAAACGGGAGAGAGCGTCGGGGCGGGAGCATTGAAGGCGGGGGCGGACAGGCCGCCGACCAGGCCCGGCGCGAGAGACGCCGCGGGCGAGAGAGGAGCGATGCCGGCGCCGTTCGCGCCGTACGTCGGGACGACCGGGACTCCACCCGCGCGAGCGGAACCCGCTCCGTTGATGACCTGCGCGGCGGCCTCATAGGAGACAAGACCAGGGGCGAACGCGAGGGTCAGGAAAGCGAGGAAGACGGCGAGGACGCGGCGCGTGTTCTTCATCTATAGAGATGATAACCCGGGCGCCGCGCCGGCGCTTGGGCCCTCGGGCCCCCGCCCGGGCAACAAGGGACCTAGGCCCCCTGGGACCCGGCCCGCCCGGATCACGACCGGGCGGGCCTGGGATCGGTGTTTATTACCCCGCCTTCACCAGAAGGTCGTCGAGCACCGCGATGTGCGCCTTGGTCTTGGGCAGCAGCTGCGAGCGGATGATCTGGCGGATCTCGTCGTCGAGCTCGCGGTCGCGAAGGGCCTTCTCGTAGCTGTTGACGCCGTGCTCCTCCCCCTCCTTCAGCGCCTTGATCGCGGCCTTGTCCCCGAACGCCGCCGCGGTACCCTCGACGGCCTTGGCCCACTCCCCCCACGCGCCGGAATCCACCGGCGCCACCGCGTCCATCTCCGCCATATGCTCCTGGAGCACGGTCAGGGCTTCCTCATGGTCCGATTCGATGGCGCGCAGCTCCGGGCCGACGACCTCGGGCCGGGCGATCTTGTCGAGCGCCTGTTTGTAGGTCTCGACCGCCGCCAGCTCGCCTTTGACGAGAGCGCTCATATTCTTGATCGCGATCTTCTTGTCGTGCATGATTTCTCCTCGTTACGGGTTTCTCACGGCAAAGTCTCCCCTCCCAGCAAGGTGAGGATCTCACCGCTGATGTAGCTCGAATCGGCGTTGGACGCGAAGAAGACGAAGGCGGGCGCGACCTCCTCCGGCTGCGCGGGCCGGCCCATCGGGGTCTTTTCCCCGAAATGGGCGACCTTCTCCCTTGATTTATCGGCGACGTTGAGCGGCGTCCACACCGGGCCGGGCGCCACGCAGTTGACCCGGATGCCCTTGTCCGACAGGTTCAGCGCGAGGGACTTGGTGAACGCGTGCAGGGCGCCCTTCGTCGCGCCGTAATCCAGCAGCTTCTCGCTGCCGCGCAGCCCGACCACGGAGCCGGTGTTGATGATCGACGATCCGGGCTTCAAGTGAGGCAGCGCGGCCTTCGTCAGAGAGAAGACGGCGCCGACGTTGGTCCGGAACGTCCGGTCCCAATCGTCCTCCGAAATCTCCCCTAGCTCTTCCTTGCCGGACTGGAAGGCCGCGTTGTTGACCAGGATGTCCAGCCCTCCCAGCTCCCGGACGGCGCGCTCCACCGCGCGGCGGCAGAACTCCGGGCTGCGGATGTCCCCGGGGATCAAGACGGCCTTGCGTCCCGCCTCATCGACGGCGGCCTGCGTCTCCCTCGCGTCGCGCTCCTCCTCGCGTAGATAAAGGAGAGCGACGTCGGCTCCCTCCTTGGCGTAGAGCACGGCCACGGCCCGGCCGATGCCGGAGTCGCCGCCGGTGATCAGCGCCCTCTTTCCGTTGAGCTTGCCGGCGGGCCGGTATTCCGCGGCGTGGTACTCGGGCCGCGGCCGCATCCTCGCCTCGAGGCCTGGCCTGCGCTGGTGCTGCCTGGGAAACGGCGGCTTGGGACGGGTCGCGGTGGTCATGAGCCCTCCTAAATCCTGCCCATCAGCAGGAGCACGACGATGAGCAGCACCACCAGGCCCAGCCCGCCGCTGGGGCCATAGCCCCAGCCCGAGCTGTAGGGCCAGGTCGGCAGCGCTCCGACGAGCGCGAGGATGAGCAGTATCAATAACAAGTTTCTCATGGCTTCCTCCTCAATCTCACGGCGTCCCGTCTCCCCTTGGCGGCGGCGGCGGGGCCGGGTTGGGGACCATCGGCGCGGCCCTCAGATTCGGGTTGGCCGTGCCGGGCAGGGGCAGGTTGGGGTTGGAGGAGGCCGGATTCGTGTCGCGGCTGGCACCCGCGGGCCCGGCCGGCGGCGTCAACCCGGGAGGCGGCGGGCCGGGAGGCGTGAGGCCCGGAGGAGTCAGCCCCGGATTTTGCATCGGGGCGGTGCTTCCCTGGACGCCGGGGATCGCGCCCGTGCTGACGCCTCCGAACGCGGCGCCGGTGCTCGGGGCGATCGAGACCGCGCCCGTGCTCGGCGCGATTTGGCCGAAGGCCGGACCGGCGCACAGCAAGGCCGACAGGGCGGCGACCGCGGCGGCAGTTTTCATGGGACCTCCCTCGCTGCCGGAAAGGATGGCATGAGCAAAGGCCGCGCGGCGATGGCGGGCGGGTAAATCAAAATTGACGGGACCGTAAGCGGAGGGACTGTTTCCGGAAACAGTCGTCAAAATGAAGCGAGGACTCGGTCCAGGACGAACCCGAAATAAAAGCCCCGGCGGGGACTCCGCCGGGGCTTCGAACCTACGGACCGATGATTACTTCTTCGTCGCGGCCTTCGCCTTGGGCTTGCGCTTCGTCTTCGCCGCGGGCTTCGGGGCCGGCGGGGTGTTGTGCTTGCGGATGCGGTTCATCACGTTGCGCAGGAAGCGCTCGAACTTGATGCGGCTCCACTCGTTGAGCAGGGGCTGGTAGCCCGCCGACGGGTAGATGAAGCGGATCTTGTAGTCCGACACCGGGCGGCGCTCTCCCAGCGCGCCGTACGGGACCGAGATCTTCGGCCACATCTTGCGGATCGCCAGGTCGTAGAGCTGGACCTGGGTGTCCTTCTCGAGGTTCTGCAAGGTCGGTGTCTGGCCGGTCTTGAAGTCGACGACCGCGACCTCGAGCGTGCCGTCGGGCATCTCGCGCGCCACGACGAAGTCGAAGATCAGGCGCAGGATGTCGCGGTTGTCGGGCACGCCCTTCTTGTAGTTGTCGAACACGAGCATGTTCGAGAGCTCGGTGCCGATGGCGATCGGGTAGACCTTCAGGATATCCGCGGTCACCGCGTGCATCGTGCGCATGCGCCCCACCATGACCTCGTGGAAGCCGGCCAGGTTCTCACCCGGGCGGTCGATGTTCTTGCCCGTGCGCTCGGACTCCTCATGCAGCCAGATCCTCTCGGCGGCCGCGACGGTGTCTTCGGCCGAGGGGAACACTCCCTCGTTGCGGTACTTCCACACCGCCCAGTTGAACGCCGCGTGCATCACGTGGCCCATCATCATGTAGATGCTGCCGCCGTTGAAGCCGCCGCCGACGCGGTCGGGGTTGTAGATGAAGCTCGTGATCTTGGAGGCCGAGGCCGCGAGGTCGCCGGGGCGATTCTCGCGGTACGGCCCGAGGACCGCGGCCAAGGACGCGTCGGCCAGGTCCGCGCCCTGCTCCTCCAGGAGCTTGGACGGCTGGAAGGAGCCCTTGGTGGCCGCGAGGAGGGCCTCGTCCCGGGAGATCGTCATGATGTCGCTCGGGTTGACGTACAGGCCTTCCTGCTCGCGCAGAGACTCGAGCAGATGCGGGATGGCGCTGGCCAGATGGTGAGGGCGGACGACGACGGAGGTCTTGCCGTCGCGCTCGGCGACGACCGACTGCCAGGACCCGACCGGCAGGCCCAAGGTCTTCATCTGAGCGAGCAGGGCGGTCCGCGCCGCGGCGGCGTCCCCCCCCTTCTTGATGGAAGCGATGAACTCCGTGCCGTGCGACGCGATCACGCCGGCGAGGCCGAGCTGCTTGGCCGCGAAGCGCATCAGCTCAACCTCCTGGTTGGCGAAGCGCTGGGACGGCAGGTAGCGCGCGAAGGCTCCGTCGTAGGACTGCAGCGCGTTGCCGTCGTCGGACAGGACGACCATCTTGTAGCGGGAGATGGAGTCCTTCTGCTTCATCGTGAGGCCGCGCGTGAGCTGCTCCTCGACGGAGCCGGGGGCGTCGTTGGCCTTGTCGGAGAGGAGCGCGAAGTACATGCCGGCCTTCATCAGCTTGGTCATGTCCTCGAGGAGCGGGTACGGGACGCCGTCCGGGAAGAGGCGCATGTCGAGGAAGACGACCTTGGGGGACATGTGGTTGAGGCCCTGCATCGCCGCGGGCAGGGTATAGGATTTACGCGCCACAGGCGCGTAAATGTCCTCGTCCTTGTTCTCGGGCAGCAGGCGCGCCTGGCCGAAGGGCAGCACGCGCACGACGCGGACCTCGGAGAGCTGGGTCACGACGCCGGACTGGCCGCGCATCGTGCGGTCGTTGCGCTCGTTGAGCTCGGCGATGAGCTTGGCGCGGAGCTTGTAGATGGTCTTGCCGCGGAGCATCGACTTGGTGTAGACGCCCTCGAAATCCTTGAGCGTCATGCGGTTGATCGGCACCGTGCGGGCGTAGGTCACGCGGGACATGAACATGCCCTGGCCGCCGACCTTGATGACGAGGCTCGCCTTCTCCTCGAACTTCTCCCAGTAGCGGCGCGAGCCGTTGCCGAGGACCGGCCGCACGAGCGTGTAGACCTGGTCCTTCTTGATGTCGGCCTTCTGCTTGCGCGTGAACCACAGGGCGAGGTCGTCCTGGACGTTCTGGTCGGAGATCTCGCTCGTGACGGTCTCCGGCTCGACGGGCTCCTCGAGCGCGGGGCGGACCTTCGCGCCGTCGAAGCGCCCCGCGGCGGCGGGGGCGGACTCGAGCGTCGCGGGCATATCGCGCAGGGCGGTCAGCGCGTCCAGCTTCGCCGGGGACTGGGGGTCCACGGGCTTCTGGGCCGCGGGCACGACGCCGGCGGGCATCGCCGCCTTTGCGGCGGCGGCCGCGACCGGCCGATTCGCCTTCGGCGAATCGAGCAGGGCGGACGGCACGGGCGAGACGGCGGACGGGACAAGCGCCGGGGCGGAGAGCACCGGCGGCAAGGACAAGGACGGCGCGCTCAAGGGCGGAGCGGTCACGGACGGAGCGGAGAGACCCGCGCCGAACGACGGGACCACAATCGGAGCCCCCGCCGAGGCGCCCGGGACGGAGGCGCGCACCTGCGCGAACGCCGATGACGGAGCCAGCAGGGCCGCCGCCAGGACGACCCGGAGCAAACGGGCCGCGAGCTTCATGTTACTTCCCCTTCACGGCGGGCTTCTTCGCCGCCGGCTTCGCCTTCGCCACGGCCGTCTTCTTCGCCGCGGGTTTCTTATTCTTTTTCAGGTCGTCCTTCGTGGCTTCCTGCTCCTGCTCGGCGTAGTAGGCCTGGTACTCGGCGTCGGCCTCCTCGCGCTCGATGGCGGAGATGATCTCCTGGACGATCGGGCCGTTGACGGTCTGGCCCTCCTCGAGGCGCAGGAAGTCCTCGGCCTTGAAGATGTGCAGGCGCGCGCTGGTGCGGTACTCGAGCTGGACGTTGAGGCTCTCGATGACCTTGCCCTCGGGCGAGCCGTGGTGCCACTTGCCGTCGGGCCCCTTGCGGGCGTGGCCCTTGAGCATCGCCATGGCGAGCACGCGGGCCAGGAACTCCTCGCCGTCGTCCGGCGTCTCCTTGCCGGTGCGGTAGGCGTAGGCGGTGAGCGTCAGGCCCTGCGCCATCTCGAGGCGCATGACGCGCGGGATGCGGGTGTGGATCTTGTACAGCTTGCCCGTCGCCGCCGAGACGAACTCGAGGGTGATCAGGCTCTTGCGGTCGGTCGAGAGGCCGACGTAGTTCTCCTGCACGTTGCGGGCGGCGCGGGTGTAGTCGCCGAATTCTCGGAAATAGAAATTCGTAAGGTACGAGTTCGCGTACTCGAGGTAGCCCTTGCTCTGCGCCTTCCAGGCCGGGGTGCTCATGATCTTGGCCAGGCCCTTGTTCACGTAGACGCCGTGCTTGAGGGGCGCGTACCACATCGAGCGCAGCTGCGCCTGGAGGACGGTGAGCTTGGCGAGCTGATGCTGGCCGCGGAAGATGTCGTCGTAGAGCTGGGCCATCATGCGGAACATGATCGTGCCGACGTACATCGCGAACATCTTGTTCGTCTCGCGATCGCCGCCCGCGCGCCGGATCGAGCCGCCGCCGCCGCTGCCGCCCACCGCGTCGGGCTCGTAGTTCCGGGCGCGGCTGTGCGAGGGCTCCCAGTACTCGACGTACTGGCGCAGCTTGCCGAGCTTCAGGGAGACGCTGCCGAGCGCGCGGTCGCCGAGGACGGCGCCGAGCACGTTCTCCATCGCCGCGCCGCCGCGGACCACCTGGATCTCGGAGTTCTTAGGGAAGGCGGTCGAGAAGCGGGGCGACTTCACGGAGTCCGACAGGATCAGGAACTTCTCGGGCGACTTGGACAGGTTCTCGCCGGCGAACTGCGTCTCGAGAGCCTGCATGACCCGCGCCAAGGAAAAACGCAGGGGCATCGAATGGATGATCGCCGCGCCGGGGACGTTCGGGTGCGCCTCCGCCTTGTAGTCGAGGCCGGCGGCCTTGAACTTGCGGTTGAGGGCGTTGATCTGGGCGTTGAGGGACGGCGACTTGACTCCCTCGACGAGCTTGACGGTGACGGAGAAGGCCTCGGCGTCGGTCGGGACGGCCTCGACGACGTTGGCGAGCTTCTTGATCTTGGCGAGGGCCTCGACGGGGAACGCGCCGACGCTCTCGATGAGCGGCTTGGGGTTGGCCGCGCGGCCGTGCAGGGAGACCTTGCCGCCGTTGTAGGAGACGACGATGACCGGGTTGTTGCGCGACTGCTTGACGCGCGTCATGAGCACCGAGTCGGCCGAGTCCGCGCCGCGGTGCGGGCGCCAGGTCAGGAACACCACGTGCACGCCGGCGTCGACGAGCTTGTTGACGTACTCGACGGTCTTCTCCGACGCGGGGCCGGAGAAGACGTCCTGCACGAACACCACGCGCGGGTAGAGCTGGGCGAGCGGCGCGCCGTTGTGGGCGAAGGGCGCATCTGAAGGAGTTTCGACGGTGCCGCCGTTCAAGGCACCGTCGAAAGCCTGGTCGGCGGCCTCCTTGGCCTGGTCCGGGCCCTTGGGCAGGTTCTCGTCGCCGATCGCGGCGGCCAAGGTGCGGGCCGAAGCGAGGGCGTTGACGGGCTCGGCCTTCACGGCCGCCAGGGGCGACGCCGCGACGACGGCCTTCGCGGGGGCGAGGGCGATCGGGGCGCTCAGGGCGGGCGTCAGTGCCGCGGAGGGCGCGACCATGGTCGGCGCCAGGCTTCCCTGTATAGAAGAAACCCCGCCGTTGAGGGCGGGGTTGATCGCGGAAGCCGAGCCGGTAAGGGCTCCGGCCGCGGGCGCATGAACGCCCGCGCCGCCGATGCCGCCGCGCACCACCTGCGCGAAAGCCGGCGCGGAAGACCCGCTCAAGATAACGGAACAGCAAAAGATGGACAGAACTTTCATCGTCATTTCTCTCTTCACGATATCCCCGTGCATCGTTCGAGTCTCTTGCGTCCTGGACGCCATGGTATCACAGCCCGCGTCTTTCACCGGCGGGTCGAAGGTCCCGAAATCGCGCGGGCATTGGTCCCAACTTTTCCTGGGCCCAGGATTCCGCGCGGTCGTCTAAATGTCTCTGCGCCCGACGGGGCCAAGAGGGGCGCGATCGAGCGACTTGATCGCCTCGAGAACGAGCAGGTACGCGTTCTTGTAGTGCGCGAGGCTGAACGCGGCCATCGTGTCGTTCTCGTTATGGATGACGTCGAAGATCACGTCCTGCGACGCGCCGTACATCGTCACCGCGGGGATGCCCGCGTCGCGGAAGGTCGAGGAGTCGGCGTCGCCGCCGTTGAGGTAGGCCTCCTTCATCGCGTGGCCGCTCTCGCGGGAGACCTGCGCCATGCGGTCGAGGAGCGCGCGCGTGGAGTTGTTCTTCCAGGAGAATGTGCCGTCGACGGCGAGCGTGTCGAGGTTGATCATCGCGTCGATCTTCGCGCGCTTCGTCTTGTCCAAGGAGCGCACGTAGGTCTGCGAGCCGTACAGGCCTTCCTCCTCGCGGGCGAAGGCGATGAAGACGAGCGTCGCGTCGGTCTCGACGCCGTTCATCGCCTGGTACAGGTTGGCGACCATCGTGGCCCCCGTGCCGTTGTCGATCTTGCCCAGGCCGACGCTGACCTTGTCGTAGTGGCCGCCGATGACGATGACGCGGTCGGTGCGGCCCTTCTTCGTCACGATGATGTTGTTGCGGCCGCGGCCGGCGTCCTGGAGGACGATGTCGGCGTCGGTGGCACCGCCGAGCTTGAAGAGGTCGATCATGAATCGCGCGCGCTCGGGGTTCGTGGAGGGGAGTCGGTCCATGCGGCCGTACAGGTCCTCGTCGCTGGGGATCGCGCCCTCGGGGCGCGCCTGGCCGGTCGTCTCGGAACGGCGAAGGGCGGCGAAGCGGCGGCGGGCCTCGAGGACGAACGAATCGGGGGCGGGAGCGGCGGGAACGGAAACGGCGTCGGGCGTGGACGCGGCTTTGAGGCCATCGAATGCGGCGTTGAGGGCCGGAGCTTGGCTGCGTCCTTCGGACGCAGCCGCGGAGAGAGTGCCGGACAATGTTTTTGCCGCGCGGAGCGCGGCGGGGGCCGCGGCTGAGACCGGCGACGGCAACGGATTGAGCGCGGCGGGAACGAGCGCATTAATAGGTGTCAGGGCGATCGACGGGGAGAGAAGGGCCGGGGTCAAGGATAAAGGCGACAAGGTCGGGATCGACGGCGCGCCGATGAGGGCGGGCGTGGCGGGAACGATCGTTGGAGCGCCGCCCGCTGCGGGTAAGCGTACGGAAATGACCTGAGAGGAAGCGGGAGTAACGATCAGAAGCGACAACAACGAGGCGAGGGCTCGGTTCATGGCCCGAGTCTACCACCGCCCGGAGAAGGACCGTAGGCCCTAAGGGCCTGAGTTCTCGACGGGAAAGGGCCTAGGCCTCAGGGGCGCGGAAGGCCTATCTATTCAACGACGAAGCGGATCTTGGCTTTGATCGCCTCGAGGTTTCGCTTCGCCTCATCGGCGTTCTTGCCGCCGACCTCGAGCATCGCCACGCGCGTGTAGCCGCCGCCCTCGTCGGTCGTGATGCGGTCGCCGGCCTTCTTGACCATGCGGAAGCGGATGAAGCCGGGCAGGCGGCGGGCCTCCTCGGGCAGCTCGAGGACCTTGATCACGCCGGCCTTGTCGGAGTTGACGAAGTCGCCGTCGAGGTGGACGAGCGGGGCCGCGGGCCTGAAAGGCCGCCCGCCGATGCGCGCCGCCGCCATGAAACCCTCTTCGGCGAGGTCCACGCCCCAGACGGTCTTGACCCAGTCGTGGACGTAGGTGCCGCCCATGCGCGCGTTGCCCTCGATGAGCCGGGCGCCCTCGGAGGTGTACTTCCCCTCCATGTGGACGACCCCGTCCGTCAGGCCCAGGGCCTGGGCGGACGCGATGGCCTGATCCGCGGACTCCTTCTGCTGCCGGGAGGTCATCGTGCTGGGCAGGCGCGAGCCGGTGGCGAGGAAGGACGGCTCGCGGGTGGGCTTGTTGTCCGCCACGGACTGGAACACGGGCCTGCCCGCGACCATGACCAGGTCCACGTCGTACTCGTGCCCGTCGAGATACTGCATCAGGAGCAGGTCGGAGTTGTTGGCGAAGATGGGGTCCGTCTTCGGGTTGATGATCGCGCTGATGCGCCGGTAGGCCCCGACGGCCTCTTCGAGCGAGGAGACCTTCTCGGTGCCGATGGCGGCGGCGCCGGACACGGGCTTGATCACGGCGGGGAAGCCGACCTCGGACGCGGACTCGCGGAACTTGGCGACCATGGCCTCGCGCTCCTTCTCGTCGGCGGCCGTGGACAGGTTGTCGATCGTCTGCTGGCGCGCGGCGGGCACGCCCTTCAAGGCCAGGACGGCCTGCGTCTCGAACTTGCTGCGCGCGGTGCGCGCGGCGTCGGGGCTGTGGTACGGCAGCCCCAGGGACTTGGCCAGGTCCGCCGTGAGGACCACGTCGTCCTCCCAGAAGGTGGTGATGCCGTCGAGCTTGCCGTTCTTGCGGACAGAGCGCTGCAGCTTCTTGCGGGCGATGGTCAGGGCCTCGGCCGGCTTGGTGTTGTCGGTCGGGATCAGCTCGGAGATGTAGCGCGGGTCGTTGGCCCAACTCTTGGCGCTGTCGATGAGGATGATGTCGACCCCGAGCTCGCGGGCGCGCTCGAAGATCGGCTTCTTGCCCTCGTAGCCGGCCCCGACGATCACGAGCCGCTTGCCCTTGAGGGCGTCGCGGCGCGCGCGCTGCAGCATCGTCGCGACCCACTCGCGGGAGTGCTCGCCGGAGCGCTCGGGGTGCATCTGATCGAGGTTGTACTGGCCGCCCGAGTCGTGATCGTTGACCTCGATGATCACGGGCGTCAGCTTCCCGTCGCGCTTCTCGATCATCACATCGAGCCCGATCATGTCGCTCTGCGCCTGGTAGGGCTCCCCCTCCTTGCGCCCGAAGGACTTCTCGTACTCGGCGATCGCCTTGAGCGCGTTCTCGCCCGTCTCGCGCATCAGCGCCTCGAGCTCGCGCGCGCCGCGCTCGTCGATGAGCCCCGCCTTCCTCCATTCGGCGAAGAGCTTCTCCATGGGCTCGACGGTCGCGTTGTCGCGCGGGTCGGCCGCCTCGGCGGTCGTGGGCTTGCCCCACGGCCCGACGCGGGCGAACATGCCCGTCGTCGCCGCCCCGCCCCACGGGGCGCGCGCGACGAGGATGCGGCCCGTGGTCTCCATCTTGCGGCCGCCGCGGTCGAGCGGAGCGGAGTCGACGCGCTCGTCGAGGAGCACCGCCCCGTCCTCGGTCATCTGCGCGTCGACGGCCAGCGCCAACGCGTGCGCGATGATCGCGTCGCGCTCGGACTTCTTGAAGAACTTGACCCCGCGGCCGGAGTGGAATTGGGGGCCGGAGGGCTTCACGACGAGCTCCGCGCCCTGGAACGCCGCCAGGTAGTCGTCGACGAGCCGGGAGACCTCGGCCGCGCGGGATCCGGGCGCGGGCATCGCCGCCACCTGCACCGTGCCCTGGGCGCCCATCGGCCGGTCCGCGAGGTGGTGCAGCGGCATGAGCAGGGCCAAGGTCGCGGGCACCGCGACGCCGCCGGCGGCCAGGATCAGGCGCGTGCCCAGCTTGTCGTTGACCACCTTCTCGAGCTGAAGCGAGTTCGACTGAGGCACGTCAAGGTTCGTCTCGAACACGTTCCCGTCGTCGCGGTCGTTGGCGCCGAGCGTGAAGTAGTTCGCGAAGTAGCGCACGCGGCGCGGAACCTCATACTCCACGACCGTCGCCTGGCCGTTTTCGTCGAAGACCACGCCCTTTTTCACGCGCAGCCCAGTGCGCCCGTCGGGATAGGTCTCCTGGATCAGCCAGGAGGCGTCGAGCACGAGATGGAAGTTCCCCTCGGCCTGGCGTCCGCCCTCGCGGGCGAGCGCGATCTTGTGACGCGACGCGGGCGCGAGCACGACGACCGTGGGCAGGTCCTCGCTCGCCGCGCCGGCGACCGTCGCCGACTTGTGCTCCGGCAGGCCGTTTTCCTTCAGGCTGACCGCGAGCTGGGCGAGCATCTTCGCCTCGTTGCCCTCGGGCGACTTGTGGACCGTATGCGTCGGCTTGCTGAGCTGCTGCTTGACCCAGCGCAGGCCCCCGAGGTACACGAAGCCCAGCGCGAACAAGGTGACCGTGACGATCTTCATCGGCGCCAGCGCGCCGAGCGCCAGCGCGAGCGCCGAGCCGGGCATGGAGTTGTGGAACAGCCACGCGAAGGCAAGCCCGCCCGCGCCGGCCGCGATCACCTCGACGAAGGTCATCAGGCTGTAGATGTCGTCGGCGAACGGCGCGGCCTTGGGATCGTTCTTGATCTCGACCTGAAGCAAGGCGCGCATGCGCGAGCGCAGCGGCTGCAGCATCAGCTTCATCATGAACACCGCGGGGATGGCGAGCGCCAGCGAGGGCACGAGCCACAGCCCGATCGAGGGCACGAAGGCGAGTGCCGCCACCGCGGTCAGGCCGGCCAGGACCTTGTAGGTGCCGTGCTTGGCCTGCAGGCCCTGGATGCGCTTCATCAGGAACATCGAGGCCACGAGGCCGCCGGCGGTGATCGCGGAGAGAAGCAGGCCGTTGCCGAACGCGCCCACCTTGAGGATGTCGATGGCGAAGGTGGGCAGGACGACCGCGAAGAGGGCGTCCTCGACGAAGTTCTCCGTCGTCGCCATCGCGGAGCGCGCGAGGATGGCCTTGTTCTGGAGGATGATCTTCGCCGTCGCCCAGTTGCGGCGCGGCACGTCGATGAGGATGCGTCCGAAGGTCTTGAACGCGCCGAGGATGCGTCCGACGTAGTTCTTGAAGCCCGCCCACGGGGCCGAGGCGATGTCTCCGATGGTGACCACGCGCTTGGCGTATATGAAGGATACGACGCCCATCAGGGCCGCGAACACCGCGAAGCCCGCGCCGGCGCCGATGCCCGGGCCGAAGCGCGCGTCGATCCAGTCCATCGGCAGGCCGATCATCGCGGGCACGATCAGCATCATGCCGTAGTAGATGAAGTCGTAGACGTAGCCGGCCTTCTCGATCTTGCGGTCGGTGCTCTTCTGGTCGGCCCCCTTGAAGATCTTGGCCGCGCCGCCGGTGTCGATGTCGACGAGGTGGTTGTGGGCGACGATCGCCGCGTTGACGCCGACGAGGACGAGGAAGGCGGCCCAGGGCAGGCCCCCGATCAGGGCCAGGACGCCGATCGAGCCGAACAGCATGGCCCGGCCGCCGGCGGCGCCGACGAGGATGCGCTTCATCGGGGTCTTGCCGACGACCGCCCCCGCGAACAGGGACGCGCCGCCGAACACCCAGTAGTGGACCATGCGCGCCACGCCGGTCATCGCCGCGTCGCCGGTCAAAGCGCTCACGAGCAGGGGCAAGGACGCGAGGTACACCGAGATCGCGAGCAGGAAGACGGCCTGGCCGGCGATGTAGGACTTCTCGCTCTTGTTGAACTCGGAGAGGTCGAAGGTCGATTTGATGCGCTGCCAAACGGAGGGCTTGGCGACGGGCGCCAGGGCCGCCGGAACCTCCTCGGCGGCTTTCTTCTCGGCCGAGGGCGCCGAGCGCTTCAGCCCCTGGCGAAGGGCCGCGGAGCCCGACGGGGTCCGCACGGCGCCGAGCTCGCCGCGCCGGGACGAGTTCTCATAGACGCTGTTGAGGGCTCCGGTCGCGTCGCCTTGCTTGACGCCGTCGAGCACCGGCTTCGCGGTCTGGGACAGGGATTCGATCTGCTTCGAGGCGGCCGACAGGCCTCCCGGAGCGTTCGCCGTCTTAGCGGCGGGCTGAAGCGCGCCGGGGACAAGAGGCTTGGCCGCCGCCGGGATCGCGGCCGCGGCGGCGGCGGGCCGCAGGGCCTGCGCTTGAGAGAGCGCGGCGACGGGGCCGGCGGCGGCGACCGAGGGCGCCAGGGAGGGGACCGCCGCGGCGTTCAGGGCCGGCACGGCGGCCGGCGCCAAGGCCCCGTTGAGGCCGAGCGTCTGGACGGGCAGCGACAGCGGCGCGGACATCCCGCCGCTGCCGACGCCGGAGTTGACCGAGGTCGCCGCGTCGCCCGCGGAGCCCGTCGCCGTGCCGGTCCGGCCCACCGTCTGCGCGAACGCCTGGTAGGCGGGCGCGCCCGGGGACAGGGCGACAATGAGGAAGGCGAGGGCGAAGGCGAGGGGTCGCTTCACAGTGGGAGTATAGGGCCGGAACCTCGAATTGTCGAGGGGTTATTGGACCTATCCCTCGACGGGGCCCGCAGGCCTAGACGCTCAGCGGCCGTCGAAGGACGGGAGCGTCTCGAGCAGGGCGCGGACCTTGGAGTCGTCGCGCGGGTTCTTCGGGGCCTTGACGCTCTCCGGGATGGAGACGCGGCCGTTGGCCTCGAAGGAGACGGTCGCGGTCTTGCGCACCTTGACCATCGCGAAGGGCCGGCTGATCACCTGGGCGGAGAAGCCCTTGGAGGCGGAGCGCGTCTCCTTGTAGAAAACGTTGAGGCGATTCTCGTCGATCATGTCGTTCTGGACGACGATCTCGATCTTCACGCCGGCGGCCCGCGTCTCGCCGAGGAACACCGCGACGACGCTTTCCTTGGAGAAATCCACGGCGGGGATGGGAGCGTCGGCCGAGTGCTCCTTCCAGACCTGCTCCCAGGCCGCGCTGTCGCTGACGGCGACCATGCGGCGCTCGGCGATGCCGCTGCGCTGGCCTTCGAGCTTGTTCCACTCCCCGATGACCTGGGCGGAAGCGGAGACCGAGAGGAGGAGGGCGGCGATCGCGGCGAAAGTGGTTTTCTTCATGCCTTTATCTTAACAAGGCTTCTCTCTATTCCCTTGGGCCAAGGAGGCCCAAAACGGCCCGCCAAGCGGCCCACGCCGAAACGGGCCCCCGGGCCTAGACGCTCCGGGGCCCGTTTCGGTACAGTTTCGGCATGGATCCGCGCCTCGTGCCCCCGCCGCCCGCCGGCTCACTTTGGTCCGGATGGGCCTTGCCCGACATCAAGCATTGCGAGGCCAACCTCGCGGGGTGGATCGCGGCCCCGGCCAACACCTGGTCGAACCTCGCCTACGTCGCGGTGGGATTCTGGATCTGGAAGCGCGCGGCCAAGCGGGACCTGCTCGCGGCCGGCGGCCTCGGCCCGGTCGCCGTCGCCGTCGGCGCGACCTCCTTCGTTTTCCACGCCTCCTACACTTTCGCGGGCCAGGTCCTCGACTACGGCGGGATGTTCCTGCTCCTCGGCTGGGCGCTCGCGCGCGGAGCCCTGCGCGCCGGCCTGCTGGGTCGGCAAGGGGCGCTTCGCCTCTGGGGCGCCCTGTTCGCGGCGAGCATGGCCGCCTTGTTCGTCTTCCGCGCCGCGGGCTGGGGCATCCAGACCCTCGTCCTCGTTCAGGTGCTGGCCCTCGTCGCCGTGGAGCTGAGGTTCATGCTCGTCAAACGCGACGCCCCCTCCTACGCGTCTTTCTGGCTCATGCTGATTCTGCTGGGCGCCGCCTACGCCTTCTGGCATCTCGACCACACGGACCTCGGCTGCGCGCCGGACAACCATTGGTTCCAGTTCCACGCCCTTTGGCATGTCGTCACGGCCGGGGCCTTCGTCGCCGCGTGGCGCTTTCACGAGGGCATCGACGCCCGCGCCGCGCAATAGCGTTACCTCCCCTTCGCGGGGCCGTCACGCCCCCCGGGCTAGAATGAGCCATGAAGAAAGAAAAGCCCGGGCCCCAGGGACTCGCGAACCTGCAGACGTGGCGCCTTCCGTTCAGCTCCGACGTGAAGCACCGGCGGCGCCAGACCTTGGAGAACCGCCGGCCGCATAAGCTTCGCACGGGGCTGCGCCCCGACGCCGTCCTCGGAACCCCGCAGGTACACTGGACCGTGCCGCCGAGGCTCGGCCGCGCCGGGGCCGCCGTCAACGCGTCGCCCAAGGGCCGCGGCGCGCCGATGCACGAGCCCGTCTTCTTCGCCCGCAAGGTCAAGAGGATCCGCCACCGCTCGCTGCGTCACGGAAAGCCGGGACGGTGACGCGCCGGTCGTGCTAGAATGGGCTCATGAACAAGGCCCTCCTCTGCGCCGCTTTGCTCGCCGCCTCGTCGTGCGCCCACGCCGGCATCCGTCTCACCGACGCCGAAGCCGAGGCCGTCGGCCGCAAGATCTGGCATAACGAGAGCCGCGGCTCGATCGACGGTCTCACCCATTGGAACAAGGGCGAGGACTTCGCCTCGCTGGGCATCGGCCACTTCATCTGGTACAAGGCGGGCGAACGCGGACCGTTCACCGAGAGCTTCCCGGGCCTGCTCGACGCGCTGGCCGCTTCGGGGCGGACCTTGCCGGCCTGGCTTCAGGGCCGGCCGCCCTGCCCCTGGCCCGACCGCGACGCCTTCTTCGCCGACTTCCGCGGCCCGCGCCTGAGCGAGTTGCGCGCGCTTCTCGCCGACACGGTCGGCGTCCAGGCCCGCTACGCGGCCGACCGCCTCGAGGCGGCCCTGCCAAAGATCCTCGCCGCCGCGCCGGCCTCCGAGCGCCCCGCCCTGCAGGCCCGCTTCGACCGCGTCGCCTCGGTCCCCAACGGCGTTTACGCGCTCATGGATTACGTGAACTTCAAGGGCGAGGGGATCAACCCGGCGGAGCGCTACAACGGCGAAGGCTGGGGCCTGCTTCAGGTGCTCGAGGGCATGACGGACGCGCCCGCCGGCCAGGCGTCCGTGGAGGCCTTCGCGAAGTCGGCAGATGCCGCGCTCACCCGCCGCGTGGCCAACAGCCCGCCCGCGCGCGACGAGGACCGCTGGCTGCCCGGCTGGCGCAAGCGCCTGCTCACCTACCTCGACTAGCGGTAGTAGCCGTCCCGGTTGTAGAGGAAGTAGGCGTCGGAGTGCTGCAGCCGAGGCAGGCGCACGTAGCGGTCGCCCTTCGCGTCCGCCTCCTCCGCCAGGCCGAAGGCGAGCTTGGGCTTGTCGCCGAGCTTGGCCTCGGGCTCCTTGAGCATCCCGGTCTCGCGCAGTTCGTGCACGACGTGGTCGATCCACTTGAGCCGGACCGCGGCGTCCGCGAACTCCTCCCAGTCGCCGTCGACGTTCTGCCTGTACATCTCGGCCGTGAACTTCTCCATGCTCGTGCCCATCTTGCGCGCGATCGGCTCGCGCAGGCGGCGGTCCCACTCCTTGAGCGTGTCGAGCTGCTGCTTCTGTTGGGTCGGGTTGCCGAAGGTCACGCTCCAAATCTGATGATGAAGGATGACCGCGTTCGGGTAGGCGTAGGACCGCGGCGCCAAGGTGGCGATGGTCGCCGCCATGCTGGCCGCGTAGGACTTCACCACGACGTGCACGGGGGCCTTGCTGGCCTGCATCGCCTTGAGGATACGGTAGCCCTCCATCACCGAGCCGCCCGGGCTGCGGTCGATCACGAGGAAGATCGGGAATTCCTCGGACTTGTTGTTGAAGTAATGGATGCGCTCGGTCACGTAGTCCGCCGTGCCGTAGACGATGGGCCCCGTGATCGCGATGCGGCGGTCGCTGAGGGTGAGCACGCCGTCCTTGAACGGCTCCTTGACGTAGTCGGGCTCGCGGTTGGCCTGCTTCTTCCAGACCTCCTTCTTCTCGCGCAGCTCGAGGTCGGCCTTGATGGCGACCGTCTTGTTGTCGGCGAGGTCCGACTCCTGGCGCAGCTTGCGGGCCTGGAAGTCGAGCTCCTGGACGACGAGGTCGCGGCGCAGCTTCTCGGCGTCCGCCTTGATCAGCTCGGCGTTGAGCTTCTCGCGCGCGACCTCGTTCTCGAGCCGGGCCTTGTCGCGCTCGCGGCGCAGGGCGGCCGCGGCCTGCAGGAACTTCGCCTCCTCGATCTGACCCTTGAGCAGCAAAACCTTCTGCTCGTGCTCGACCGGCGCGAATTCGGCGCGCAGCTTCTCCGCCTGCACGGCGTTGCGCAGCAGGCTCTCGTCGCGCTCCTCGGTCAGCGCCCGGACCTTGCGCTGGAACTCCTGCTGCTTGATCATGTTCTGCGTCGAGATCTTGTCGAGCTCGATGCGGTCCTCGCTGGGCGCGCTGGGGATGGCGGGCAGGATGGAGCTCGAACCGCTGTTGGCCGGCGCCGCCGCGGCGGCCGTCGCGCCGGACAGAACCGCGGGCGGCGCGGCCGCGGCGACGAGAGGTTCCAGGGGGCTGCCCGCGAGGGGAAGGGCCGGCTCCCCCTTCTTCGCGGCCTTGGCGGCCTTGGGCGCGGAGAGCATCTGAGCGGGCAAAGGGATGGAGGAAAAAAGAAGCAGCGCGGCGAGAGCGGGTCGGAGGAGGCTCATGGGCGGGTTCTCCTGTTACCCGCTAAGGATAGAGTCTGAGGACGGGTTGCGCAAGGCCCTCCGCCCTCCCAGTTCATGGGGTTTTGAACAACGGCCCTTGAACGGCATGGCGCCTTCGGCGCCAGGGTTTTCGCTTCGCGAA
>JAUYSH010000114.1 GCA_030696455.1 Elusimicrobiota bacterium | reverse complement strand
CGTCCCAGGGCACGAGGTAGGCGTCGCCGGTCTTGGGGTCGGGAGAGCCGTGCCCCGAGAAATAGACGACCACGCGGGACCTCTCGGTCGCGTTCTTCGGCAGCCACTCCTCGACGTAGCCCGAGATCGCGCCGCGCGTCGCCTGCCCCCCCGTGAGGAGGACGATGTTGCGCTCGGGGTAGCCGAGGGCCAGGAGGTGCTTCTTCATCGCGTCGGCGTCGTTTTCGGCGAAGGCGGCCTCGGGGAGCCGGGAGTATTTCTCGATGCCGATCACGACCGCGAAGTCGTCCGGGCGAGGCGCGCCGCGGCGCGAGGGCGAATCCACGTCTGAGACGGGCGTCCTCGTCTCCGGCGGCATGCCCGCCGCGGCGCGCATGCGGTCGTAGGCGGCGTCGTCGAGGTTCCCGGGCCGGTTTCGCGCCACGGCAAGGCCGGCGGTCTTCTTTGCCTCCGCCGCCCGGAGGATCTGCGCGTTCTCCTGCCGGTCCAATTCGAGGGCCCACTGCAGGGGGGTGCGGTTGCGGGACTTTTTGAAGGGGTCCGCGCCTCGCGCCAGGAGCAGCTTCACCATCTCGGCGTTGCCGTGGGCGGCCGCGTAGCTCAGATAGGACATCCCGTCATAGGTGTTGTCGACGGGAGTTCCCTCATCGAGGAACCTCGTGACGGCGGCGGTGTCGCCGTAATGGATGGATCTCAGCTTCGATACGCCGCAACCCGACAGGAGCAAGGCGATCGTTAGAAGTGCGCTGAACCTCACCAAGCGATCATGCGCGGAGTGCGCTTGAGGAATTTGCCGTGCCTCGTCGAGCCCGACCACTTGCCGTCGAGCACCATCGCCTCGCCGCGCGAGAACACGTCCCTTATGCTGCCCTTGACCGTCACGCCCTCGTAGGGGTTGTAGTCGGCGGCGCTGTGGTGGTTCTTCTGGGAGAAGGTGAAGGGCTTGTTCGGGTCGATGACGACGATGTCGGCGTCGGCGCCCGGGTTCAGGTGGCCTTTGCGCGGGTGCAGCCCGAAGATCTTCGCGGGGTTGAGCGAGGTGATCTCGACGAAGCGGTTCTCGGTGATCTTCCCCTTCTGCACGGCGTCCCACAGTAAAAGCATTCGGTACTCGACGCCCGGCGCTCCATTGGGGATCTTGGAAAAATCCTTTTTGCCGAGTTCTTTGCCGGGTTGATTCGTACCTGCTTTCATACAGAACGAGCAATGATCGGTGGAAACGACTTGGAGGTCGTTGCGGACGAGCCCCTTCCACAAGCGCTCCGAATTTCCCTGAGGCCTCAAGGGCGGAGACATGACGAACTTCGCCCCCTCGAATCCCGGACGGCGGTAGTCGTCCTCGGACAGATACAGATACTGAGGGCAGGTCTCGGCGTAGACCGGCAGGCCGCGAGCGCGGGCGGCCCGCACCTCTTCCATGGCGTCGCCGGCGGACAGATGCACGAAGTAGATCGGAACGCCCGCCATCTCGGCGAGCGCGATGGCGCGATGCGTCGCCTCGGCCTCGGCGGTCATCGGACGGGTCAGCGCGTGCCACTCGGGCGAGGTCTTGCCCTCGGCGACGGCCTTTTGAATGAGAACGTCGATGACCGAACCGTTTTCGGCGTGCATGCAGATCATCCCGCCGTTGTCGCGGGTGCGCATGAGGGCGCGGAAGATGGTGGTGTCGTCCGACATGAAGATGCCGGGATAGGCCATGAACAGCTTGAAGGAGGAGACGCCCTCGTCGACGAGCTTGTCCATTTCTTTCTGCTGCTTCTCGGGGAAGTCGGTCACGATCATGTGGAAGCCGTAGTCCACGGCGGATTTCCCGTCGGCGCGCTTGTGCCAGTCGTCGAGGGCGTGGCGGAAGGTCTCCCCCTTTTTCTGAATGGCGAAGTCCACGATGGAGGTCGTCCCGCCGAAGATGGCCGAGGTCGAGCCCGTCGTGAAGTCGTCGATGGTCGTGGCCCCCATGAAGGGCATGTCGAAGTGGGTGTGCGCGTCGATGCCGCCGGGGATGACGACCTTGCCGCGCGCGGCGACGACCCGCTTGGCGGGCTCGTTGATCTTGCCCACGGAGACGACCTTGCCGCCCACGACGCCGATATCGGCGATGAAGGTGTCCGACGCGGAGACGACGGTGCCGCCCTTGACGATCAGATCATATGGCATAAGCTTTCTCCTTCTCCGTGGTCATGAGGAGCCAGTAGATGGCGAACGACAGCCCGAAGCTGATGAACCAGGCGTAGTGGTACAGCGAGATCCACATCGGCGAGACCGTGATCAGCTTGACCGTGCCGAGGAAGCCCGGCAGCACGGGCAGGCAGGACAGGACGAGGGCGATCATGGCGCGGCCGTTGACGCCGCCGGCGTACCAGTAGTCCCCGTTTTTCTCGTACAGTTCGCGCACCGAGAGGTGGGCGCCGCGCAGGACGTAGTAGTCGCAGATGAGGATGCCGCCGATCGACCCCAGGAGGGAGGAGTAGGCGACGAGCCAGGTGAAGATGTAGCCCGAGGGGTCGGCGATCAGCTTCCAGGGCTGGATGAGGATGCCGATGACGCCGGTGATGTAGCCGCCCATGCGGAAGTCGATCTTCTCGGGCCAGACGTGGGAGAAGTCGTTCGCCGGCCCCACGACGTTGGCCGCGATGTTGGTGGCCAAGGTCGCGATGCACAGCGCGATCAAAGCGATCGCGAGCACGAAGGGATTCTGGAACTTGGCGATGAGGTCGACGGGGTCCCAGATGGCGTGGCCGTAGATCACCACGGTGGCCGAGGTGACCGCCACGCCGATGAAGGAGTAGAGGCCCATCGTCGTGGGCAGGCCCAGGGCCTGGCCCAGCATCTGGTCCTTCTGGGTCTTGGCGTAGCGCGAGAAGTCGGGGATGTTGAGCGACAAGGTCGCCCAGAACCCGATCATCGCGGTCAGCGCCGGGAAGAAGAACGGCCAGAACTTGCCCTCCTTGGGCTGCCCGGGCTCGAAGGCGGACGGGGTCGACAGCATATGGCCGAAGCCGCCGGCTTGGACGTAGGCCCAGGCGAGCAGCGCCAGGCCCAGGCCGATGAGCAGGGGGGCCTTGATGTTGAGGAGGACGCGGATGGACTCGACGCCGCGGTGGATCACGTACATGTTGATGGCCCAGAAAAAGAGGAAGCACCCCCACTGTCCCGCGTTGAGGCCGGACAGCAAGGGCGCGCCGCCCATCATGGAAGGCACCCAGATGCCGACGAGCTTGTAGATCGCCGCCCCGCCGATCCAGGCCTGGATGCCGAACCAGCCGCAGGCGACGAGGGCGCGCAGGACGGCGGGCACGTTGGCTCCCAGTATCCCGAAGGCCGGGCGGCAGTAGACGGGGTACGGGATGCCGTACTTCGTGCCCGCGTGCGCGTTGAGGATCATCGGGAGCAGGACGATGCAGTTGCCGAGGAAGATGGTCAGGACGGCCTGCCACCAGTTCATCCCCTCCGAGATCAGCGAGGACGCGAGCATGTAGGTCGGTATGCACGCGCTCATGCTGATCCAGAGGACGGCGATGTCCCGGGTGCCCCAGGTGCGGTCGGCCTTGCGCGTGGGCGCGATATCCGCGTTCCAGTACGGAGATTTACTAATAGGCTCGGAGTGGTCGTGGATCTCCTTGTCCATCAGCGCCCGGAAGAACTTGTCCTTCACGGAAGCATTTGGGTGAGCTCGCCGTAGGTCTCCGGGCGCCGGTCGCGGAAGAACTGCCACACCTTGCGCACCTCGAGGATCTGGTCGAAGTCGAGGTCGGCGATGACGATGGCGTCCTTGTCGTGCGGCCCGACCTTGAGCATCTGGCCGCGGGGGTCGCAGAAGTAGGACTGGCCGTAGAACTCGCCGATGTTCCAGGGCGCTTCCTTGCCGACGCGATTGCTGGCGCCGACGAAGTACTGGTTCGCCACGGCGTGCGCGGGCTGCTCGAGCTTCCAGAGGTACTCCGAGAGGCCTTTGACGGTCGCGGACGGATTAAACACGATCTCCGCGCCGTTGAGTCCGAGGATGCGGGCGCCGTCGGGGAAATGCCGGTCGTAACAGATGTAGACGCCCACCTTGGCATAGCGGGTCTGGAACACGGGATAGCCCAGATTACCCGGCTTGAAGTAAAACTTCTCCCAGAAGCCCGGAGCGCAGTGCGGGATGTGGTTCTTGCGGTAGATGCCGGCCAGGGAGCCGTCCGCGTCGATGACCGCCGCGGTGTTATAGTAGGTCCCGGTCGACGGGGTTTCATATATCGGGGAGACGATGACCATCTGATGCTTCTTGGCCAGCTCCTGCATCAGCTTGGTCGTCGGGCCGTTGATCGGCTCGGCGGTGTCGTACCACTTCACGTCCTGCTCCGCGCAAAAGTAGGGCCCGTAGAAGATCTCTTGAAGGCTGAGCATCTGGACGCCCTTCTTGGCGGCAGCCTCGATCATGGCCACGTGCTTGTCGATCATTTTCGCCTTGATCTGCGGCAAAGTGTACTTCGGCGTGAGCCAGTCGCACTTCGCCTGGATAAGACCGCATTTCACGATTCGGGCCATGAGGGGATCCTCTCTTTATTGCTGGATGCGTCGATTGAGCTGAGCCAGTCGTTCCACGACCGGCGGCACGCCGAAGAAGCGCTTCTCGAAATGGAGCACGGTGGTGTCGTCGATGGGCAGGCGCAGTTGGTAGGTGTTGTCGTCCTCGCTGTGCTCGAACTGGGTGCCGTAGGTCTGCGGCAGGCCGATGGACATCAGGAAGCGGTCGAGGGTCGCGGCGGCGAGCCAGCGCGAGGGGCGGTGGCCGTTGATCGCGGCGATGGTCGCCAGCCGGTGGGCCGACAAGAATTCCTTAGGCTCGGTGCCGTGCAGGAACAGCACGGCGGCGTGGTAGAGGTCGTTGGAGGTGTTGACCCCGCCCTGGCCGATCATCGCCACCAGCTCGCGGCGGCGCTCGGCGTCGCGCAGCTTGAGCTCCTCGACGGCGGCGGCGGTGGCGTAGACCTTCTCGCGGTCCTTTTGATCGGCCGCGTAAAGCTCGTCGAGGCGCAGGTTGTCGGTTTCGGGAGGCATGATCAGGACTTTAGCATCTAGTGACGCCGGTAGACCTCGCCGTAGCCTTTCATCCCGTTCTTCACGTAGTCCTCCCACGTGAGCGGCTTGAGGCCGGTGTCGACGGGCTTCATCGTGATGCAGCCGTCGACGGGGCAGACGAGCGAGCACAGGTTGCAGCCCACGCAGTCGTCCTGGAGCACGTGGGGCTTGCGGTTGCCCTTGCGCCGGTCGATGTCGATGCATTGATGCGTGGTGTCGTTGCAGGAGACGTAGCACACGTCGCAGGAGATGCACTTGGCCGGGTCGATGGAGGCCACGCTCTTGTAGTGAAGATTGAGCTTCTTCCAGTCCACGATGCGCGGCGCGGTCTTGCCGATGAAGTCGGTGGTCTTGGCGAAGTTTTGGCGCCTCATCCACCCTTCGAGCCCCGCGTTCAAGTCCTCGACGATGCGGTAGCCGTGATGCATCACCGCGGTGCAGAGCTGGACGGAGGACGATCCTAAGAGCATGAATTCAACGGCATCCGACCAGATCGAGATCCCGCCGATGCCGGAGATGGGAAGCCCTTTGGTCTCCGGGTCCGTGGCGATCCGGCTGACCATGTTCAGCGCGATCGGCTTGACCGCCGGGCCGCAGTAGCCGCCGTGGGAGATCCGCCCCTCGACGGAGAACTTGGGGATCATGGTCTCGACGTCGATGCCCATGATGGAGTTGATCGTGTTGATCAAGGACACGCCGTCAGCACCCCCCTGCTTGGCCGCGCGCGCCGCGAAGCGCACGTCGGCGACGTTGGGCGTGAGCTTGACGAGCACCGGGATGGAGCTGACCTCCTTGACGAACTCGGTGACCATCTTCACGTACTCGGGCACCTGCCCGACGGCGGCGCCCATGCCTCGCTCGGACATCCCGTGCGGGCAGCCGAAGTTGAGCTCGATGCCGTCGGAGCCGGCGTCGATGACCTTTTTGGTGATCTCGTGCCAGGCCTGCTTTTCACAGGGCACCATCAAGGACGCGATCACGGCGCGGTCGCCGAAGCGCTTCTTGACCTCGTAGATCTCTTTGAGATTGGTCTCGAGCGGCCGGTCGGTGATCAGCTCGATGTTGTTGAACCCGGCGAGCTTTTGCCCGCCCAAGTCCATCGAGCCGTAGCGCGAGGAGACGTTGACGACGGGCGGGTCCTGGCCGAGGGTCTTCCACACCGCGCCCCCCCAGCCGTACTCGAAGGCGCGCATGATCTGGGCGCCGGAGTTCGTGGGCGGGGCGGAGGCGAGCCAGAATGGGTTCGGGGACTTGATGCCGGCGCAGTCCACGGAGAGGTCGGGCTTGAGTCGGGGCTTCATGAATGGCTCCGGGGCGTGATGGGCGCGACCTTGCGCCCGTCGATGGTGGAGATCCAGTATTCGTTGCCGGCGGGCACCGGCCGGCCGGGGAACAATTCGCGCTGGATGCCCCAGGCGGCGCGCTTGCCGTCGGCGGCGGCGTTGACCACCTCCTTGCCGCCGTTGACCGCGTCGCCGCCCGCGAAGATGGTGTGCTTCGAGGTCGCGAGCGTGGCGGGGTCCACCTTGAGGCGGCCGTCTTCGTGCTGGGCGAGGCCGAAGGCCTTGGCGAGCGCGAAGTGCTTCGTCTGCCCGATCGCTTTGATGACGCGGTCGCAGGCGATCTTGGTCTTGTCCTTGAACTCGAGGCCCTCGACCTTCGTCTTGCCGATGATCCTCACGGGAACCGCGTTGGTCAGGATCTGCACGCCGTCCTTGCGGGCGTGCTCGAGCTCGAACTCGTAGGCCGACAGGTCCTCGGGGCCGCGGCGGTAGGCCATGACGACCTTGGCGGCGCCGGTGCGCACGGACTGCGTGGCCCCGTCGATGGCGGTGTTGCCGCCGCCGATGACGACGGTGCACGCGCTCTTGGTCAGGCCCTTGCCTCCTTTCGCTTTGACCCGCTCGATGAAGGAGAGCGCGTCCACGACGCCGGGCAGGTCCTCGCCGGGGATGCCGAGCGCGCGGGTGTCGGACAGGCCGATGCCGACGAACACGGCGTCGAAGTCGCTGAGCAGGTCGGCGACGGGCACGTCCTTGCCGATCTCCTTGCCGGTGATGACGGAGCAGCCCAGCTTGAAGAGGAACTTCATCTCGGCCACGGCGGTGGGCTGGTCCATCTTGTATTCGGCGACGCCGTAGGTGTTGAGGCCGCCGGGAAGCTTGCGCTTCTCGAAGATCGTGACCTGGAAGCCGAGGCGGCGCAGGTACACCGCGCAGGAGGCGCCGGAAGGCCCGGCGCCGACGACGGCGACCCGTTTGCCGTTGTCGGGGCCCGCCTCGAAAGGCGGCTCGCCCTCGGCGTACGCCGCGTCGGTGGCGTGGCGCTGGAGGCGGGCGATCTCGATGGGCTTCTCCTGCCAGTCATGGTAGACGCAGGCGCCCTCGCAGAGCACCTCGACGGGGCAGACGCGCGCGCAGGAGTGGCCCAGTGCGTTGGCCTCGAGGATGGTTTCGGCGGATCCGAGCGGGTCGGCGGCCGCGATCTGGCGGATGAACCGGGGCACGTCGATGTGGGTCGGACAGGCCGTGACGCAGGGCGCGTCGTAGCAGTACAGGCAGCGCGAGGATTCGATCCTCGCCTCCTCGCGGGTCATCGGGCCCTTTAATTCGGCGAAGGCGTCCGCGCCGGGCTTTTGGAAAGGCGCCATATAATTATTGTACTACTTGAGGACCTGAATGCGGCCCATCGAGGGCTGCGGCGTCAGCGCCTTCATGATCGAGCTCACGCCGTCCTTGATGTACAGCGACGAGACGAGCACGACGGAGGAGAGGAGGATGCCGACGGCGATGTTCCCCTTCTCGAGCTCCTTGCCCTCTTCCATCTTCTTGGTGAGGCGCCCGAACAGGCGCAAGGTCACCGAGATCGAGAATACGGCCAGCGCCATGGAGGCGGCCAGGTGGCCGGCCATGCGCGCCACCAGCTCGAGCACGTTCGCGTTCTCCTCCGTCGGCGCCAGCATGTGCATGCGGATCATCTGGATCGAGGAGTCGGTGCCCGCCATCAGGATCTGCGAGGCGGAGAAGATGATGGTGCCGACGAGCAGGCCGACGGCGATGTTCCCCTCCTTGATCTTCTTCTCCATGTCGAAGTCGGGGTTGGCCTTGATGAAGGTCCGGTAGGTCCAATAGATCACGAACCCCGACATCAGGACCATGAGGAAGAAGTGCCACAGACTGACGATGACGCGCGTCGCGATCATGAGTTATCTCCTAGAAAAACGGTTCGGTCTCGCAGCCTGAGTATGGTGTCAGGCCTAACGGTAATGACAGTATTTTCTACTGCCTCTCTCCGAAATACTGTCATTACCGTTAGGCCTGACACCATTTCAGAAGAACGGTTCGATCTTGTAGCCTTCGCGGCTATTGAGGAGCTGCATCGTCTGCTCGCCCACCTGCCCGGGCGGCAGCCACGCCGGGCCCGCAGGCTCGACGAGGACGTACTGGAGGCCCTTGTACTCTAGGAACAGGTCTCCCTTCTCGGGGATCAGAAGCACCCCCATCAGATAGTGCCCGGGCACGCCCACGCCGACCATCTTCATCTGCGCCCAGTTGGACAGGATGGCGCCGATCAGGCCGGTCTTCGTGTCGCAGTCCCCCCAGCCCAGGAGCACGGCCGTGATCGGCGGCAGGACGCCGCCGGTGTGCTTCTCCTTGAAGACGGGGTCGGGCTGCTTGTAGTACATCGCGGTCTGAGCGAAGGACAGCACGGCCCCGATGATGTCGCCCGAGCGGTAGCGGTTCGCGGTCGCGATCTTCTCGAAGGCCAGCGAGAGGGGCTTGATCAGGGCCGAGTTCTTGCGCACGAGCTCGGGCATGTCCACGGTGACGACGTTGCCGTTCAGCATGCGGAATCCGCGCGAGGCGAGGTACTCCTTGACGCGCCGGTCGTATTCCTTGTCCAGGGCCGCGATCGCGTTGTCGAGCTGGGCCTGGGACTTGCCCTGCTTGACCGCGAGCTTGAAGGCGCTTTGACGGGCGGTCTCCCGCCAGGCCTTCACCTCCGCCAGGCCCGCCTTGGTGTAGCCGAAGGAATTGTTGTAGGGCTGGAACTCGCTCTCGGGAAGCTGATAGGAGACCTCGAGCTTGTCCTTGTTGAAGTTCTGGAAGCCGTAGCTGGCGGCCCGGAACCCGGAGGCCTTGCGCAGGCGCTGGAAGGTCCGGGGCCCGCCTCCGGAGCCGCCGCCGACGGTGCGGACGCCGCCCGTGGGCAGCCCCTCCTCCTCCTCGTCGGAATCCTGCCCGAACAGGGCTTGGCCGTCGACCGGAGGGATCACCATGCGGGCTTCCGCGCGAAGGCCCAGCCGCACGGAGAGCAGGGCCCCGATCAGGAAGGTGAGATGCCACGCCGCCGCGGGTCCGCGCCAAGCCATCGGCGGATATTTTAGCACCTTGCGGGGTCTCCGAGAGCCTGTTATCATCGGGGCATGCCCGCTCCCGACCCCCTCCTCGGAACGCAGCTCGGTCCCTGCCGCCTGGATGAGCTGATCGGGCTCGGCGGCATGGGCCGGGTCTATAAGGCGCGCCATCTCGCGCTCGACCGCGCCGTCGCGGTCAAGCTCGTCGACGCGACCGGGGATCTGGCGGGCACGAACGGCGCCGCCCTGCGCGAGCAGATCCTGGCCGAGGCCCGCAGCGCGGCCAAGTTCGAGGACCCGCGCATCGTCGCGATCCACGAGGTCGGCGAGGACCGCGGCATCCCCTACATCGTGATGCAGTGGGTGGACGGGGAGTCCCTCGAGGCCCGGGTCAAGCGCTTGGGCCGCCTGTCGCCCGAGGAGGCGCTCGAGATCATCCGGGAGACGGCGGCGGCGCTGGGGGCGGCGCACAAGGCCGGGCTCGTGCACCGGGACATCAAGCCCGGCAACATCCTCATCGACGCGCGGGCGGCGGTCAAGCTCGCCGATTTCGGCATCGCGCGTCCCGCCGGGGCCGCCGCGGCGCCGGGGGAGCTGGCCGCGGGCTCCTTTCACTTCATGGCGCCGGAGCAGGCCTTCGGGGCGCCGCCCGATCCGCGCTCGGACCTGTACGCGCTGGGGGCGACCTGGTATTACGCGCTGACGGGCCAGCCGCCTTATCCCGGCTCTTCGATGGACGCTCTGGTGCGCCACCGCGACGAGCCGGCTCCCGAGGTGCGCTTGCTGCGCCCGGAGGTCACGGAGCGGGCCGCGGGCCTGCTGCGCCGGCTCATGGCCAAGCCGGTGACGGACCGCCCGGCGGACGCCTTCGTCCTTCTCAAGGAGCTGGCCTCGCCGGGCATGCTTCTCGAGACCGACGCCAGCGGTTCCCCCTTCAAGATCCTGCCCGCGGTCCCCCGCCCGGAGCCCGCTTCGATCTACGACGCGCCCGGGCCCGCGCCGTCCTCTCCGGCCGCGGCCGCGCCGGTCAAGCGGAACGCGCCCCTGCCTCTCGCGCCTCCCCCGCCGGCGCCCGCGGCGGAGCTGGGCTCGAAGAGCGCCTTCATCGGCCTGCTCGCCGTGTTCGGCGTCGTCGCATTCGGCTGGCAGTGGCGCCGGGCCGGCCCCGAGGACTGGGCGGCGGGCGCGGCCTTGCTCGCACTCGTACCCGCGGCGCTGACCTACGGCGACCGGCGCGGCGTCTGGAGTCGGGCGTTCGGCGCCGCCGCCTGCCTGGGCGCGCTGGCGTGCTGGGCGCGCGAGGTCTTCGGCGCGGGCGTCGCGATGCCCGCGCTCGAGCCGGCCATCGCCGCGGCCGTCGGGGCGATCTCGGTGCTGGGCGCGTCCTACCTCGGCCAATGGAGCGAGGACCGCTCCGACGCGGCCTGGGCGCGCGTCCTGGGCCCCGGGGCCGCGGCGTGCCTGCTGGCATCCGCGCTGACCTGGACCGCGCCTGAGTCCCAGGCTTGGACCGGGGCGCTGGCCGAGCGCTTCGCCGCCTGGTGGGGCGCGTTCTCCGCCTCAGGCGGCGCCTGGCGCTGGCTCGGGACGGCGGGAGTTTTCGCGGCGCTGGGAGCGGCGGTGCATCTGAAGGTCCAGACGGTGGACGCGCCGGCGCGCCGGGTCAACTGGAATAAATAGCGGGCGTCGAGCGCCGGCTACTTCTTCTTGCCGAAGAGGAAGGAGAGGACGGCGCCCGCGCCGATGAGCAGGCCGCCGACCAAAGCGAGCCCGACGAGCGGCCCGCCGCCGAGAACGGCGCCGACGACGAGCAGGGCCGCGCCGCCGATCATCGCGTACTTGCCGTATGTGCCGTACTTGGCGGTCGGGGCTTCCCCTGCGGACGTGGAGCCCTCGCCCTTGACCGGCGTGTAGATGGTGATGCCGTTGAGCGGCTTCTTGCCCTCGAAGTAGTAGTCCGCCCCTTCCCCGGGGTTCTCCGCGGTCTTGGCCGGAGGGGCCGTCTCCTCGACGACGGGCGGCGGGCTCTTGCGCGGCTCGCTGCCGTAGGCGACGTACTCGACCGGGGCCAAGGTCCGGATCGTGAAGCTCCGGTCGAAGGACTGTCCCGAGCGGACGGAGGCGCCCTCGCGCGTGAGGGCCGCGGGATCGGCGGCGGCCTGGCTGCTCAGCGCCTCGAGCGTGGCAGACATCGCCGCGGGCGTCGCGGCGGCGGGGGCCGCCATCAGCAGGAGAAAAGCCGTGAATGTCATTGCGCTAAGATTATACTAGAAGTTAAGCCGGATTCCGCGGCACTTCTGTGCCGGACGCTCGCGTCCGGCCCACGAGCTACGGCAGGATCTTCGTCGAGGCGCGCACGCCCGCGAGCAGGGGCTCGGGGTACAGGCCGAAGAGCAGGACGCCGACCACCGCGAGGGCCACGCCGCCGCAGACGTACGCGCCCACCGGGATCGCCTTCTCGTCGGCCGGCTCGCGGAAGAACATGCGGTGGGCGATGGCGAAGTAGTAGTAGACCGAGACGACGCTGTTGACCACGCCGACGATCGCGAGCCACCAATGCCCGGCCTGGACGGCCGAGGAGAAGATGATGAGCTTGCCCATGAAGCCCGCCAGCGGCGGGATGCCGGCCAGCGACAGCAGGCAGAACATCAGGGAGAGCGCCAGCCCCAGGCGGTGCTTGGAGAGGCCGTCGAAGGCGGAGAGGTCGTAGCTGCCCTTGGCCGAGCCGACCGCCTGGATGACGGCGAAGGCGCCGACGTTCATGGCGACGTAGACGAAGGAGTACAGCATGACGCCCTCGCGTCCGAGCGGGGAGCCGGCGGCCAGGCCGATGAGGAGGTAGCCCGCCTGGGCGACCGAGGAGTAGGCGAGCAGGCGCTTGGCGTCGGTCTGGAACATCGCCGTGAAGTTGCCGATCGTCATCGTGAGCGCGGCCATGATCGAGAACAGCAAGGTGAGGTCGTAGGCCTCGAGCGGGAAGATCGAGCCGAAGACGCGCGCGAGCGCGGCGAAGGTCGCGAGCTTGGGAGCGACGGACAGGAAGGTCGTCACCGGCGTCGGCGCGCCCTCGTAGGCGTCGGGGACCCAGAAGTGCATGGGCGCGATGGAGGCCTTGAAGGCGAAGCCGAGGAGGATCAGCACGAGGGCCAGGATCAGCATCGGGCCCGGGGCGGCGGAGGCCGCGGCGAGCTGCACCGTGCCGGCGGCGCCGTAGTACAGGGATATGCCGAAGACGAGTATGGCCGAGGAGAAGGCGCCGAAGAGGAAGTACTTCATCGCGCCTTCGTTGGATTTGTGGTTCTGGCGCTCGAAGCCCGTCAGGATGAACGATGAGATCGAGACGACCTCGAGGGCGACGAAGATCATCAGCAGGTTCGTCGAGGAGACGAGGTACATGAGGCCCGCCGTCGAGAACAGCATCAGCGCCGAGAACGTGCCGGCGTGCTTCTCGGGCAGTTCCTTGTAGTCGAGCCCGAGCAGGAGGCAGAGCACGCAGGTGAGCAAGGTCGTCACCTTGAAGAACTGGCTGAACGGATCGACCGACCACAGCGAGCCGACGCCGTGGGCGGAGGGATCGCCGAGCGTCAGCGCCGTCCAGAGCAGCACGCCCGCGGCCGAGAGCCAGGCGAGATGATAAAGCACGCGCGCCTTCTTCACCGGCACGAACAGGTCGGCCAGCAGGACGACGAGGCCCAGCGTCGCGAGGATCGCCTCCGGAAGCAGCAGCCGCAGGTTGTTCATCTCACTTCCCCAGCATGTGCTCGATCGTCTTGTTCATTAGGTCGAGCGGCCACTTCGGATATACGCCGAAGAGCACCGTCAGGATCGCGAGCGGCACGACCGAGACGAGCTCCCGCGTCGTCATGTCGGGGAGGTCCGCCCACTTCTCGTTGAGCTTGCCGAGAAAGACCTTCTGCAGCATGCGCAGGAAGAACGCGGCCGTCGCGATGATGCCGAGCACGGAGATCGCCGCGGCGAGCTTCCAGGTTTGGAACGCGCCGAGGAAGCACAGGAACTCGCCGATGAAGCCGGCGAGCCCGGGCAGGCCCAGCGAGGCGAAGGCGGTCAGCGACATGAGCCCCGCGAAGACGGGGAGCTTGACCGCCAGGCCGCCGAAGGCCGAGATGTCGCGGGTGTGCGCGCGGTCGTAGATCACGCCGACCAGGAGGAACAAAGCGCCCGTGATGATGCCGTGCGACAGCATCTGGAACACCGCGCCGGTGAATCCCGCCGTGGTCATGCCGGCGATGCCGAGCAGGCAGTAGCCCATGTGGTTGACCGACGAATAGGCCACCATCTTCTTCATGTCGGTCTGCGCCATCGCGCACAACGCGCCGTAGACGATGTTGATGACCGCGATGACCACGAGGGCCGGCAGGAACCATTGGAAGCCTACGGGGGTCAGCGAGAGGCAGATGCGCAGGAGGCCGTACACGCCCATCTTAAGGAGGACGGCCGCCAGGATGACCGAGATCGGAGTCGGGGCCTCGACGTGCGCCAGCGGCAGCCAGGTGTGGAACGGGAAGGCCGGGATCTTGATCGCCATGCCGAAGTACAGGCCGAGGAAGACCAGGATCTGGAAGTTCTTGGACCAGCCGCCGGTCATCTTCGCGAGCTCGAGCATGTCGAATGTGTGCGGGGCGGTGCCGGCGAAGTAAAGCGCCAGGATGGCCAGCAGCATGAACACGGAGCCGGTCAGGGTGTACAGGAAGAACTTGATGGCCGCGAACTCCTTGCGGGGCCCGCCCCAGACGCCGATGAGGAAGTACATCGGGACGAGGGTGAGCTCCCAGAACACGTAGAAGAGGATGAGGTCGAGGGCGCAGAACACGCCGATCATGCCGACCTCGAGCACGAGGAACCAGAAGAAGTACTCCTTGACCCGGTTCTCGATGCCGAGCGAGGCGATGAGGCCGATGACGCACATGAACGTCGTCAGCAGCACGAGCGGGAAGGAGAGGCCGTCGACGCCCATGAAGTACTGCACCCCGAAGGAGGGAATCCAGGCGTAGCGCTCGATGAACTGCATGTCGGGCGTGCCGCGGTCGAAGCCCGGGAGCATGGCCAGCGAGGCGATCATCGAGATGCCGGCGAAGATGAACGCGACGGTCTGGATCGCCTTGACCTTCTCCTTGGGGAGGCACAGGATGATCAGCGCTCCGAGCAGGGGCGCGAACGTGACCACGGTGAGCATGTTCATGAGGGGACTCTCCTAATTAGCGCGTCAGAATCAAGGTCGCCGCGAGGCTGAAGGCGATCGCGACGTACATCAGATATTCCTGGACCTGGCCTTCCTTGACGAGGCCGCGCAGGCCCACGCCCAGGTCGAGGCTCAAGCCGCCGAAGCCGTCCACCGTCCGGTCCACGAAAAGGGCGTCGATGAGGTTGCTGATCTCCGCGAAGACGCGCGTGAGCAGGCCCCAGCCGTCGACGAACACGCGGTCGACGACGTTCGCGTCGATCCAGAACGCGACGGCGGCGACTTTGTCGCAGAAGACCACGAGCAGGTCGAAGGCGTCGTCGAGGAACCACCTTCGGTCGAGAAGATGGAACGCCGGCGCGAACGTCGACTTGAGGCCGTCGGCGAGGGCGTAGCGCGGCCCCTTGTAGAGCGTGAAGGCGAGGCCGATGGAGCCCAACACCAGGAACGGCAGCGCGAGATGCAGCCAGTGCGGAAGATGCCCCTCGTGATGCGCTCCCCCCTCCGCGTGCTCGGCGGCCGCGGCGGAGAGAGCCGGCGCCGCGTGGGCGTCGGCGGACGCGGCCTCGGCGTGAACAGGCGCGTGGCCGGCCGGCGCCTGCGCCGAGATCGTCGGCTTGGCGAGCAGGCGGTAGACGAGGTCGTCGCGATTGAGCATGTAGCCCGAGACCAGCGACAGGAAGGCGAGCAGCACGAGCGGGCCCGTGATCAGGAACGGGGACTCGTGGGCGTGATGGTGCTTCTCATGGTCGCGGTCGTCGCCCCAGAAGGTCAGGATGAACAGGCGCGACATGTAGAAGGCGGTCATCAGGGCCGTGCCGAGCATGATCCAGAAGATCGGCTGGTTGGCGTAGTAGATGTTGGCCAGGATCATGTCCTTCGAGTAATACCCGGAAGTCCCGGGTATGCCCGCGATCGCGAGGATCGCCGCGCCCATGGTCACGAAGGTGATCGGCATCTTCTTGGAAAGGCCGCCCATCAGGCGCATGTCGTTGGTGTGCACCGAATGGATCACCGAGCCGGCGCCGAGGAACAGCAGGGCCTTGAAGAAGGCGTGCGTCGTCAGGTGGAACAGGCCGGAGGTGTAGCCGCCGACGCCGAGCGCGCACATCATGAAGCCGAGCTGGGAGACGGTGGAGAAGGCCAGCACGCGTTTGATGTCGTAGCTGACGAGCGCCATCGCGGCGGCCATGAAGGCCGTGATGCAGCCGATCCAGGCCGCGACGAGCATCGCGTCGGGCGCGGCGAGGAAGATGAAGTAGAGGCGCGCCACGACGAAGATGCCGGCTGCGACCATGGTCGCAGCGTGGATCAGAGCCGAGCCGGGCGTGGGGCCTTCCATGGCGTCGGGCAGCCAGATGAACAGCGGGAACTGCGCGGACTTCCCCATCGCCCCGAACAGGATGCCGATCGCGATCACGGTCGCGACGGTCCCGGTCATGTAGCCGTTGTTGATGAACTGGTGGATCTGGGTGATCTGGAAGGAGCCGACCTTGGCGAAGATGAACAGCAGGGCGAGGTACAGGCCGGAGTCGCCGAGCTTGGTCGTCATGAACGCCTTCTTCTGCGCTTCCGTGGGGCCGTCCTTCTCGAACCAGAAGCCGATCAAGAGGTAGGAGGAGAGGCCCATCAGCTCCCAGCTCATGAAGCCGACGAGGATGTTGCTCGAGACCACGAGGCCGAGCATCGACGCCGTGAAGAACGAGACGAACGCGAAGTACCGCTTGTAGCGCGTGTCCTCGTGCATGTAGGCGACCGAGTAGATCTGGACCATGAGGCTGACGAGGGTCACCACGACGAGCAGCACCGCGGCCGGGCCGTCGATGAGGACGCCGATGGGCATGTCGTAGAGGAAGGACTTGCCGCCGATCGAGGCCGCGAAGGAGAACCAATGCCAGTTGTGCTCGTAGGGAAGAGGAATCTGGCCGCCGGCTGCGGCGGCAAGTATGGAGACGGACAGGCCCAGGCAGATGGTCATGGCGCCGATGCCGATCCAGGCGACGGGCGAATGCGGGTCTTCCTTCGCGCCGAACATCATGATCAGCGACGCGGCGAACGGTATCAGCGGGATCAGGTAGGCGTGTTCGATCATATCAGCCCTTGAGGAGATTGAAGTCTTCGGCGTACACGGTGTCCGTGCCGCGGTAGATCGCGAGCAGCAAGGCGAGGCCGACGACGATCTCGGCGGCGGCCACGGTCATGACGAAAAGCGCGAGCGCCTGGCCGGTCACCCCCTCCGGGTGGAGGAAGCGATCGAAGGCGACGAGGTTGATGTTGGCGGCGTTGAACATGAGCTCGATCGACATCAGGATGCCGATGATGTTCCGCCGCGTCAACGCGCCGAAGACGCCGATCAGGAACAGCAGGCCGGCCACGATCATGTAGTGCGAGAGCGTGAGGGGAGCGGTCATCGGGCGTTCTCCGTGCGGGTGAAGAAGACGGCTCCGAGCAGAGCCGCGAGCAGGACCAAAGAGATCAGCTCGAAGGGCACGAGCCACTCGCCGAGGAACAGCCGGCCGATGTCGTGCGTGCTCGGACGCGGCGCGCCGGTCGCGACGGTCGCGGAGTGCAGGCGGGCGATCTTGAACAGGCCGACGGCGGCGACGCCGCAGACGAGGAGCGCGGCCATCCAGCGCTCGTTGATCTGCCGCAGGTGCAGGTCCGAGGCGCGGCCCAGCAGCATGACGACGAACATCACGAGCACCGCGACGCCGCTGACGTAGACCATGATCTGCGCGGCGAAGATGAAGTCCGCGCCGAGCGCGGCGAAGAGGCCGGCCACCCCGGCCAGGGACAGGCCGAGGAACAGCGAGGAGTGCACCGTGTTGCGGTGCAGGACCACGGCCAGGGCGGAGGCCAGGGTCAGCAGCGAGAGCGAGTAGAAGACGATTTGTTCGAGCATGCTCAGGATCTCCGGGGTTGCACGTCGTGAATGCTGACCTGGCCCTCGGGATCCTTGAAGTCCTGGGCCTTGCGGTCGAAATACTTGCCGATGAACGGAAAGTCTTTTTTCCAGCAGCGCACCATTTCGTCGCGCTTGACGAAGATGACCTCGTAGTCGAGGGAGTGCCAGACGGACTTGGGCTTGGTCGGGCACGCCTCCTCGCACAGGCGGCAGAAGTTGCACTTGCCGAAGTCGATCGAGTACCACTCGACCTTGGCGACCTTCTTGCCCGTCTCGTTCTTGGCGTTCTCGAGGGCGATGCAGTTCGACGGGCAGGCCTTCACGCACAGGTTGCAGGAGATGCAGGTCTGCTGATCGAAGAGCAGGGCGCCGCGGTACATCTCGAAGGGCACCAGCTTCTCGTCGGGGTAGTGGATCGTGACGGCCGGCTTGAACATATAGGTGAGCGTGATCCAATGGCCCTGGACGATGGCCTTGGCGGCGGTGAAGATCTTGGAAAAATAGCGGATCATGAGGTCCTCATTTGAGCCAGAACGCGAGATACAGCCCGGCGAACGCGATGTTGACGAAGCTCCACGGGAGCAGGAACTTCCAGCAATAGTCCATGAGCTGGTCGACGCGGAAGCGCGGCAAGGTCCACCGGATCCATAGGAAGACGAACATCATCAGCATCGCCTTGCCCAGCATCCACAGCCAGCTGGGAACCAAGGTGAACGGGACGGCATTGATCGGGGAGGCCCCCCCGCCGAGGAAGAACGTGGCGAGCAGGAAGGAGCCCAACAGGACGTACGCGTACTCCGCGAGGAAGAAGATGGACCACTTCATGCCGGAGTACTCGGTGTGGAAGCCGCTGACGAGCTCGGACTCCGCCTCGGGGATGTCGAAGGGCGTGCGGTTCGTCTCGGCCACCGACGCGATCAGGAAGATCGTGAACGCGAGTTGCCCGACGACGGGATAAAAAATGAACCAGCGCGGGATGATCCCCTGCCAGTAGCCCGCCTGGGCGTTGGCGATGACCTGCAGGTCCAGCGACCCGGCGAACATGAGGACGGGCACGACGGAGAAGCCTCGCGGCAGCTCGTAGCTGACCATCTGCGCGGCGCCGCGCAAGCCTCCCAAGAGGGAGTACTTGTTGCCCGAGCCCCAGCCCGCCATGACGATGCCGATCACCGAGATGCCGGCGAAGGCGAAGATGTACAGCGTGCCGATATCGAGGCTGGCGGCCGCCAGGCCGTCGCCGAACAGGACGGGCGCGAAGGCGATGATGCAGGGCACGACGACGATGGCCGGGGCGAGGGCGTGCACCCACTTGTCCGCGGCCGCCGGTGTCACGTCCTCCTTAAGGAACAGCTTGATGCCGTCGATGGCGGTTTGAGCCCAGCCGTGGAAGTTCCAGCCTTTCGGGCTTCCGGCATACGTCGGGCCCACGCGCGTCTGGATGTGCGCGGAGATCTTCCGCTCCCACCAGATCGACCAGAGGCCGTTGATGAGGATGACGTGCATGACGAGGATGACCTTGATCGCGACCCAGATCGCCTCGACGGCGAGCGGCGGGAGGCCTTGGGCTCCGAGCAGGGAATACAGCTTGTCCCCCCATCCGGCGAGCTCGCCGATGAGGGCGCTCGTGACTGCGAACCCGAGAAGGATGCCGGCCAGCATGCCCGCGCCCCACTGATAGCCGGGACGCGACCAGCGGTCGGCGAAGACCTGGGTGGGCCACGTCGTGAAGCGGTCCTCGATGAGGCGGCCGTTGCCGCGGTTGAGCACGGGCGTCGGCGGAACGTACTTGGGCGGCGCGGCTTTCGCGGCGGGCGCGGGCGCCGGAGCGGCGGCGGCTGGGACCGGGACAGGGGCCGGGGCCGCCGCGGGCTCGGGCTTTTTATCTTCGGGATCGGGTTTCTTGGCGGTCATTATCGGTCCACCTCGCCGAGGACGATGTCGATGGAGCCCAGCAGCGCGATCACGTCGGAGACCTTCATGCCGACGAGCTTCTCCTGGAGCATCGCGAGATTGATGAACGACGGGGCGTGCACGTGCAGACGGAAGGGCGAGATGCCGCCGTCGGAGGCGAGGTAGATCCCGAGGTCGCCGCGCGCGCCTTCGACGTGCGCGTAGGCCTCGCCGGGCGCGGGCTTGGGGATCTTCGCGACGCCGGAGGCCATGAAGGGTCCGTCCGGCAGCTTCGCGATCGCCTGCTCGATGATGCGCACGGATTGGCGCATCTCCTGAACGCGGCAGAAGTAGCGGTCCCAGCATGAGCCCGTCTTGCCCAGGGGGACGTCGAAGTCGTAGTTTTCGTAGCCGCTGTAGGGATCGGACTTGCGCACGTCGTGGTTGACGCCCGAGCCGCGCAGGTTCGGCCCGGACAGCGCCCAAGACACCGCCTCCTGGGGCGAGACGATGCCCACGCCCTGGGTCCGGTTCATGAAGATCGGGTTGTAGGTCAGCAAGGTGTCATACTCGTCGAGGCGGGGCTTGAAGTACTCGACGAACTCCGTCGTGCGCTTGAGCCATTCCGGCGAGACGTCCGTCATCACGCCGCCGAGGCGGATGTAGTTGTAGGTCAGGCGCGCGCCGCAGGACATCTCGAAGAGGTCGAGGATCATCTCGCGCTCGCGGAAGGCATAAAGGAACGGGGTCAAGGCGCCGAGGTCGATGCCGTAGGTCCCGAAGAACAGGAGGTGCGAGGCGATGCGGTTCATCTCGCACATGATCACGCGCAGAGCGTCGGCCCGCGGGGTCGTCTTGACGCCCATGAGCTTCTCGGCGGCGAGGCAGAAGACGAGGTTGTTGGGCATCGCCGCGACGTAGTCCCAGCGGTCGGTGAGCACGACGCAGTGGTGGTAGTTTCGGACCTCGGCGAGCTTCTCGGTGCCGCGGTGCAGGTAGCCGATGTCGGGCACGGCCTTGACGATGACCTCGCCGTCGATCGTGAGGCCGATGCGCAGCACGCCGTGGGTGGACGGATGCTGGGGCCCGAGGTTGATGAAAAGGCGGTCGGATTTAAGAGCCGCCTGGGGCGGCGTTCGCGGTTCGGGGACGTTATTCATCAAATCGGTCCTTGATATGGACGTAGTCTTTGCGCAGGGGGTGGCCCTGGGTGAAATCGGGTGTCAGGATCTTCGTCAAATTCGGATGACCTTCAAAACCGATGCCGAGAAGGTCGAACGCCTCGCGCTCCTGCCAGTCGGCGCTCTTGAACAGCGGCACGAGGCTCGGCGCGCTGATGCCCTCGCGGGGAAGCTCGAGGCGCACGAACACGCGCGCCTTCTCGGCGACGGAGAAGAACACCCAGAGGAGGTCCATCGCCGGCCGGTAGGGGTAGCCCGTCGTGGGGGCGGACTCGATCTGCGGCGTCGCCCCGTCGGGCAGGAACGGGTTGAAGTTCTGCTGGCGGATGTAGCCCTTCATGTCCACGGGGCCGAGCAGGTCGGTCGCGGTGACGGTCTCGAGCATGTCGAAGGAGGAGTCTTTGGCCCATTGCGCGAACGGCAAGAGGTCATCCTTCGAAGATAGACGGACGGTCAGGTAATCCTTGACCTGGACCGCGGCTTTCTCAACCATTGGAAATTTGGCGCTGATCTTGGCGAAGACTTCGTCGTTGGTCATAATGTCAATGTCACGCGTTTATGTCGCGGCTTCCCTTTTCTTGCTGCACCGTCGCCAACCCTTTCTTTAACGACATCTTGGAGATCTTCTCCTGGAGCTTGACGACGGCGTACTGCAGCGCTTCGGGGCGCGGCGGGCAGCCGGCGATGTAGACGTCGACGGGCACGATGCGATCCACGCCCTTGAGCACGGAGTAGGAGTCGTAGTACGGTCCGCCGCAGTTGGCGCAGGAGCCCATGGAGATCACGAAGCGGGGCTCGGGCATCTGGTGGTAGATCTCGAGGATCGGCTCGGCCATCTTCTTGCAGACCGTCCCGGCGACGATCATGACGTCGGCCTGGCGCGGGCTGGCGCGCGGGATGACGCCCATGCGGTCGAAGTCGAGGCGCGAGGCGTACGAGGCCATCATCTCGATGGCGCAGCAGGCGAGGCCGAAGGTCATCGGCCACATCGACTGCCGGCGGCCGAGGTCGATGATGTAATCCGAGGTCGTCAGGAACAGCTCCCCTCCGGGCAGCCCCTTGGTCAGTCCCGGCAGCTTCTCCAATATCATGGCCATATGGAATTACTCCCAGCTCAGCGCGCCCTTGCGCCAGGCGAACGCGAGGCCCAGCAGAAGGATCGAGATGAATATGGCCATCTCGACGAGCGCCAAGGTTCCGAGCTCGCGCGAGGTCACGGCCCACGGGTAGACGTAGAGGACCTCGACGTCGAACAGCACGAACAGCAGGGCGTAAAGGTGGAAGCGGATATTCAGCTTCACCTCGGTCGAGCCGACCGCGGGGATGCCGCACTCGTAGGTGCTTTCCTTGCGGGCGTAGGGCAGCGAAGGCCGCAGGACCTTGGCGAGGCCGAGCGTCACCGCGGCGAACCCGACGGCCACGATCACGAAGGCGTAGACGACGGCGTAGGCGCTCATCATTTCGCTTTCCTCTGTATAAGAACCTTGAAGACCTCTCCCATCCCCTCGGGATGGATGAGGGTCTTGAGCTTGGCGCGCTCCCGGTAGGCGGCGCTCCCGTCGCCGGCGGCGGCCTCGAGAAAGCCGAGCATGCCGCCCTCGACCAGGAATTTCGACAGGGACCCGAAGCTCTCGAGCGCGAGGCCGCCGGCCTCCCCCGCCGAGATCAGCGCCGAGAAATCGACGGACGCGGTGAGATCCCTCGCGCCGGGCTCGCGCGTGAGCTCGGTCTCTACGGCGTGGCGATGAAAGGCGCGCGGCGGGTTGGCGGTCCCGGGAGCGAAGCGCTTGCCGTAGTCGATGGAGAGGATGAAGCCCTCGCGTACGCGGGACGCGGCGCCGGCGAGCCAGGCGGACGCCTCGAGGCTCACGGCGTGCCTCGCGCCCTCCGCAAGGGAGCCCAGCGCCGCGGCATGGGGCTCGAGCTCCGGGCGGGAGAGCGGGCCGCACACCTCGCGGCCCGCGTCGTCGACGAATACTTCGTGGATCATCCCGCCGCGGGACTCGAGCAGGTGCACGGGCAGGGCGTCGAGCAACTCGTTGGAGTAGAGCACGCCGGAGAAAGGCGGGATCTTGCCGATCTCGGTGCAGGCGGTGACCGTCACGCCGAACGCCGTCAGCCGGCGCACGGCGGTGGTGAGGTCCTTGCGGCCGCGCTCGACGAGCACGAAGGAAACGCGGTCCGCCAGCGCCGGATGCTTCTCGCGCAGGCGGCGCGCGACCTGGCAGGCCAAGGTCCCGTCGCCGCAGCCGGCCTCGACGACGAACAGAGGACCGGACCGAACCCGCTCCAAGAGGAGCGCCAGCCGGTCGGCCAGCACCGCTCCGAAGGCGGAGTGGAGTTCAGGAGCGGTGTAGAAATCCGCGGCCTTCTCGCGGACGGAATAATAGCCCCGTTCAGGGTCGTAGAGCGCGGACTCCATGAAGTCCCTGAACGAGCGCATCATCCGTCCTTAAGCGAGGTCTTCGACGCCGAGCGTCTTCTTCTTTCCTTCGGCCTGGACCTTCTGGATCGACGCCTTGACGGTCGCCTCGATCTTCGCGGACAGGCCGTCGATGTAATCCCCTCCGGTGCGGAGTCCGGCTTCCTTGACCAGCTTCTTCACCTTGCTGGCGACAACGAGCGCTTCGGCCATGTGTAGTTCTCCTTGGTCCGGCTGAGTTCACACGAAAGACAACGGATTTAAACAGAAAAGACATACCCGGACATTGACCTGGATCAATGTCCGGGCGTCTTGCGCGTCTTCCAAATCTTGGCGCCGGGAAGGATCGAACTTCCGACATGACGCTTATGAAACGTCCGCTCTACCACTGAGCTACGGCGCCGCGAGAAGCGCATTCTATCACAATCCGCGCGCCCGCGACAACGCGCGACTAAATTGTGTACTATGGCTCATGGCCAAGAAGACCTCCGCCGGGAAGAAAATCACCGTCGTCATCGCCGACGACCAGACTCTATTTCGCGAGGGCATCAAGGATCTCCTCGAGAACGAGAACAATATCTCCGTGATCGGCGAGGCCGCCGACGGGCGCGAGGCGCTGCGCCTCGTCAAGAAGCTTCGCCCGAACGTGATCCTCCTCGATATCAAGCTCCCCCACATGGACGGCATCGAAGCGACGCGGCAGATCCACAAGGATTGCCCCGCCACCAACGTCCTGATCCTCTCCTCTTATGAAGATGAGGCGCATGTGATGGAGGCCATCCAGGCCGGCGCGAACGGATACCTCTCGAAGATGCTTCCCGCCGCCGAGCTCGTCAACGCTCTGAAGACCTTCGCCAACCAGGGCGTGATGATCCCCCAGCCGGTGATGAGCAAGCTCATCGACGGCCTGCGGCAGATGGGCTCGGCCAACTCCGAGGCCTCTCTGGTCGCGCTGACCAAAACCGAGATCAAGGTCCTCTCCAACCTGGGCCAAGGGCAGTCCAATAAGGAGATCGCCGCCTCCCTGTCGTGCAGCGTGAAGACGATCAAGAATCATCTCAACAGCATGTTCCAGAAGCTGAGCGTGTCGAACCGGACCGAAGCCGTGGTCAAGGGCATCGACATGGGCCTGATCTCCGCCGAAAAAGCCGACTAAGCGCTTCTCCCTCGCGCGATGAGGCCCCCGGGTGCGGTTCCCTGGGGCCTTCCTCTTAATGTGTACGGCATTGACAGGGCGGCCCCTCCGAGTTATCCTGGCGAAGATGGCTCACCGGCGCGGGAAGGCGATGCTCGCGGCGGCCTTGGCCGTGTCCCTCCTGGGGGCGGCTGAGGCGGCCGCCCAAACCACGAAGCTCGACGCGCGTCTGCGCGCGAGACGGGCCGAGTCCTCCGCCTCCCGGTTCTCCCCGGCCTCCGGCGCTCCGGCCTCCGGCGCTCCGGCCGCCGGGCCGAAGGTTCCCGTCCTGATCCGGGTTTCCCCCGGCACGCCGCTCTCGGCCTTGCGCGCGGCCTTCCCCGACGCGGACTTCGGCAGCCAGGCCGGCGACATCGTGACCGCGCGGGCCGACGACGCCACGCTCGACGCCCTGGCCCGCGACGCGCGCGTGCGGTCGATCGGCGCCAGCGTGCGCACCCGCCCGGTGCTCGACGCCGTGCGCTCGAGCGCGACGAGCTCCGGGCTCGGGCTCGGCACGATCTACGGGGCGGCGGCGACCGATCTCGCCGGCGCCACGGGCGCCGGCGTCGTCGTCGGCATCGTGGACACCGGCATCGACTACACGCACAAGGACTTCATCGACGACGGGCCCAACACGTCCCGCATCCTCTACATCTGGGACCAGACGATCGCCACCCACAGCGTCACCGGCGGCCCGTTCCCCTCGGGTTTCAATTACGGCGTCGAATACACGGGCGCGCAGCTCACGACCAAGCTGCAGACCGGCGCCGGCACGATCAATACGGTCGACACCGACGGCCACGGCACGCACGTGGCGTCGATCGCGGCGGGAGACGGGACCGACAGCGGCGCCCTGCCGTCGGGAACCTTCCAGGGGCTCGCGCCGAGCGCCGACCTCATCATCGTGAAGACCACCCTCGACACCGCCGATGTGGTCGACGGCGTGAACTACATCATCGCACGGGCCGCGGCGGCGGGCAAGCGCGCCGTCGTCAACCTGAGCCTCGGGACGCAGTCCGGGCCTCATGACGGGACCTCCGGCTTCGATTCCGCGATCGCCGCGATCGCGGCGAGCACCCCCATCGTCGTGGCGATGGGCAACGACGGCGCCAGCGGAGCCCACGCCGGCGCGAACGTCGGGGCCAACTCGACGACCGTCTTCTCGGTCGCCGTCGACGTCGCCGCCTCCGGAGAATACGCCGACATCGAGTTCTGGGTCCCGGGCGCCGATCACTACACGGCGCAGGTGACCCTGTTCGGCGAGTCCGGGAGCGTGAGCGCCGCGCACAACTCGTCGCAGTCGGGGACCTTGGGAACGCATTCGGTCCAGATCTACAACAGCACGGACGTCGGGCATCCCGCGGGCGACGAGATGATCTACGTGACCGTGCAGCGCGATCCGTGGGTCGAGACGTCGAGGATCAACGTGACCCTGACCCGCACCGCGAACGGAGGCAGCGGCCGCATCGACGCCTGGGTGGAGACCGCCCAGGCGATCCGCTTCCTCTCCCCCCTCGACAATACCCGGACGCTGGGCGAGCCGGCCTCCGCTCTGAACGTCTTCGGCGTCGGCTCGTACGTGTCGAAGAAATATTGGACCGCGAGCGACGGGAACAGCTATTACTTCACCAGCCAGAGCGCCCTCGGCGCGCTGTCCGCCTTCAGCTCCCAGGGTCCCACGCGCGACGGCCGCCAGCAGCCGGAGGTCGTCGCTCCCGGCGACGTGATCGTCGCCGCGAAGTCGGCCGGAAGCAACCCGAGCGCGGCGCTGATCCATCCCGACCTTCGCCACCGCGTCCTCCTGGGCACCAGCATGGCGGCCCCGGTCGTGACCGGCATCCTCGCCGCGCGCCTGCAGCACGGCCCCGGCCGCACCGTCGCCGGCCTGCGTGAGATCCTCCGCGCCCAGGCCCGCGCGGACGGCGCGACGGGCGCGGTCCCGTCGTACTCGTGGGGCTACGGTAAGGCGGCCTCGAGCCCTCAGCCGGCGGCGGCTCCGACGGGGCTGTCGGCGTCGACCCTGGGAACGAGCTCGATCACGTGGTCCTGGAGCCCGGTCGTGGGCGCCGACGCCTACTCCCTGTATTACGCGACGAACCCTACGGTCCTTCTCGCGACGAGCCTCCAATCGCCCTACGTCCACACCGGCCTCGCGCCCAACACCACGACGGGCGTGGTCGTCAAGGGCGCCGGAGCGGGCGTGGACGGCCCCGGCGCCTTCATCAGCACCTCGACCTTGGCCCTTCCCCCGGCCGCCCTGCCGGCGGTCCTCCCCCACACGAGCAGCGCGACGGTGTCCTGGACGCCGTGCGCGGCCTTCGCGTGCTCGGGCTATTCCGTCGTCGCCTCCACCGCGTCGAACGGCGGGGGCGCTCAGTTCGCGGCCGTGACGCTCGATCGCGCGGCCTCCTCCCTCGTCGTCACCGGCCTGCAGGCGCTGACGACGTATCATTTCCGGCAGTCGACCCTGAATCTGTTCGGGGCGGCGTCGTCGACGGGGCCCGTCGGCGCGGCGACCCTGACCGACCTTCTGGCCCCCATCAACCCGCAGTTCAGCGGCGCGACCGTTTCGTCGATCCGCTTCGACTGGAACCCCGGAGGCAACCCCGCGGGGCTCACCTACGTCGCCGACGCGTCCACCTCGCCGGCGTTCGCCGGGCTCGTCCTGAGCAGCGCGACGAAGAACTCGTAT
>JAUYSH010000075.1 GCA_030696455.1 Elusimicrobiota bacterium | reverse complement strand
GCGATGATCGCGGTGGACGAGGCGCACTGCATCAGCCAGTGGGGGCATGATTTTCGACCGGCGTATAGAAATCTGAAAGGCCTGAAAGAAAGGTATGGAGTACCGATCCTGGCGCTGACGGCCACGGCAACGTTGCCGGTCACCAACGACATCGTCGAGCAGCTCGCCATGGCGGAGCCGTTGCGCGTCAGAGGCTCTTTCTTCCGTCCCAACCTCCACTTGTCCGCGTATCTCAAAACGGGGGAAAAGGCCGCGCCTCGCCCGGGAACGGTCAACGACACCAAGAACTCGATCTTGCGCCTCGTGCAAGGACGGAAAGGGCAGAGCGGCATCGTGTATTGCCTCTCGCGGCGCTCGGTGGAGTCCATGGCCGAGTACCTGTCCGGCCGCGGCGTGAAGGCTCTCGCGTATCACGCCGGCATGGACAGCGCCCAGCGCGAGCACGTGCAGAACGCCTTCAAGCGGGACGACGCCGACGTCATCGTGGCGACCGTCGCCTTCGGCATGGGCATCGACAAGCCGGACGTGCGCTTCGTCATCCACCGCGACATGCCGCGCTCCGTCGAGTCCTATATCCAGGAGGTCGGCCGCGCGGGACGCGACGGCGCGCCGAGCGACTGCGTGATGTTCTACTCGTGGGCCGACGTGATGAGCTACGAGCGCCTCGTTTCCGACCTGGAGGCGTCCCAGGCTGAGTGGCACCGCAATCGCGCCCGCGAGATGTTCCGCACGATCGAGCGCCGGCTCTGCCGTCACCAGACCATGGCCAAGCACCTGGGCGAGGACATGCCCGCGTGCGGCGCGTCCTGCGACGCCTGCGCGGGCCTCGATCCCGTCGGCGCCTCGCCGCAGGTGGCGACGCCGCGGAAGATGTCGTTCGGCGTCCGCGCCCCGTCGGAGACCCAATCCACGTCGGCCGGCAACTCGACGTTCTCCAAGCTCAAGGCCTTGCGCAAGAAGCTCGCCGACGCGCGGCACGTGCCGGCGTACATGGTGTTCAACGACGCGACCTTGATGGCGATGGCCTCCCAGATGCCGCGCAACGAGGCCGAGATGCGCCTGGTGTCCGGCGTCGGCCCCAAGAAGTGGGTCGAGTACGGCGAGATCTTCCTGGCGGCGTTAAGAGAAGGCTGAGCGCCGGGGCCGGCCGCAAGCGGCCGGCACAAACGCCGCTGAGGAAATCCTCATAGCGTTTAGAATTTCGGCGCGCGGCGCTGACGGATGGCGGCCACGCCTTCGGCGAGGTCCGCGCCCTTGAAGGTGACGGCCTGACCCTTGGCCTCGTGGATGAGGAAGGGGGAGAGGTCGAGCCCCAGGCGCGTCTCGGCCTTGAGGATGCGCAGGCTCTCGGCCGAGCCCGCGGCGATGCGTCCGGAGAGTTCCGCGCAGACGGCGTCGAGCTCAGCGGGGAGCGCCGCGGTCGCGCAGGCGCCGCCCCAGGAGTGAAGGTCGCGCCCCGAGAACAGACGGCCCGTGAAGAGCAGGTCGCGCGCGCGGGCGTCGCCGACGGCGGCGCGGGCCAACGGCCAGGCGGCCATCCCGGGGTTAAGCCCCAAACGAACGAAGTTGAAGCCGAGCTTCGCGTCCTCCACCACGACGCGCATATCGCAGGCCAGCGCCAGGCAAAGACCCGCGCCGACGGCGGTGCCGTGGATCTTGGCGATGGTGACCTGGGGAACGTCGCGGAGGGACAGGAAGTCCGCGTAAAAGCGCCTCATGATCCCAGCCACGGCGGCCTTCGGCCGCTTCATGTTTTCCTCGATGAAGGCGAGGTCGCCGCCCGCCGAAAAGGCCGCGCCCGCGGCCTCGAGCACGAGGACCTTGGACTTCTCGCGCCCAGCGCGCTTGACCGTCGCCGCGAACTCCCGCGCCATGGCCTCGGACATCGCGTTGAGCGCCTCCGGACGCTCGAGGCGCAACGTGGACACGGATCGCTCGGTGCGCAGGCTGACGAGGCTCATCCGCCGATTATACTAGAATCGTCCGGTGAGTCTTAAAGACCTCGGCAAACGGCTCGAGACGCAGGGCAAGGCCGCCCTGCGCGCCACCTTGCTCCGGCTCCTGCCCAAGCCCCGCCCCCACGAGGGGCCCGCCGATGCGTCGAAGGTGCGGCGCGTGCTGGCCGTGCGCCATGACGCGCGTCTGGGAAATCTTCTGCTCCTCACGCCCGCCTTGCGCCTCATCAAGGAGGCTTTCCCCGGGGCACGCGTGGAGGTCCTGCTCGCCGACCGCTACGGCGACGCGCTGAAGCACAACCCCTGCGTGGACGAAATCCTGACGGCGAAGGCCCTGCCCGGCCTGCGCCTGCGCCGGTATGACCTGGCCTTCGACTTCTCGCCTCAGCATTCGTTCTCCCTGTCCAGCGCCGCTTGGACGGCCATGTCGGGCGCGAAGCGCCGCGTCGGCTTCGACCGGGGGGACGCCGCCAAGTTCCTCGACGACCTGGCCCCCGTCCCGGGCGCGCGGGCGCACGAGACCGCCAACCTCGCGTCCTTGGTGCGCCATGCCGCGCCCGGCGCCGCGCTGTCGTCCGACGCGTCTTTGCGCACCGCGTACTATTTCGGCCCCGGAGAGAAGGACGCCGGGGCGAAGGCCTGGGCCTCGTGGGGGCTCGACAAGGAGAGCGTCGCGCTGTTCCTCGGGGCGCGCGCCGAGAAGCGCCTCGAGCCCGAGTGGTTCTTCGACCTCGGCGAGCGCCTCGTCCGCTCCGGACGCAAGGCCGTCCTGACGGGGGGGCCGGCGGAGCGCAAGCTCCTGGAGGGCCGCGCCATCCCCCCAGGGGTCGTCGTCGCGCCCGAGCTGCCGCTCAGGGACTTCGCCGCCGCCATCGTCAACGCGCGCGCGGTGCTCACCGCGGACACGGGGCCGATGCACCTCGCGGTCGCGCTCGGCGTGCCCACGGTCCAGCTGTTCAGCCACACCGAGCCCTGGCGCTTCGGCTACGATCTGCCCGGGCACGCGCTGCTGGAAACACCCGGGCGCCATCCCACGACGGACGAGGCGTGGGCCGCATTGTCGCGGCTAGTCTCTGGAAGCAGATAGATCAACCGCTCCACGGACTTCCCACGTTGAAAGTAATGTGAACAGTAACGGTACGAACGTAACGACAACTGTTTCTGGAAACATTTGAACCACCGGGGGCCCTCCGTCCAACCCGTCAGCCGACGGATCAATAAGGGCTGAGGCGCTTGAGGTGGTCGGAGAGCGCGGCGTGCGCCTCGTCGACCGTCGTTTCTCGGCAGGACTCCCACTCCGCGCACGCCGTCCCGCCGTGGCGCGCGCCGCGCGGACGCCAGACCGCCTGCGTATAGCCCGCGTAGAAGCCGAAGGTCGGCACGCCGAGGGCGGCGGCGAGATGGGTCGTCCCGGTGATGTTGCAGACCAGCAGGTTCATGCGCCGGAGCATCGCGCCGGTGACCCCGAGCCGCGCGGGGGGAAGGATCGGGACCGGGCGCTTGAGGGTCTTCACGATCGCGGCGACCTTGTCGTGCTCGCCGGGGCCGCCCATGAAGAACAGCTTCACGCGCGCGTCGTCGAGCAGGCGGCCGGCGAGCTCGGCGAACTTCTCCTCGGGCCAGCGGAAGGAGAACCGGTCGAAATTGCCGGGGTGGATCACGACCCGGAAGGAGCCTCCGCCCCCGGGAGCCATGCCGGCCAGCAGCCGGTCGCCCTCCTCGGTGTCGGCGATCGGCAGGCGCAGCTCCGGGTCCTGATCGTAGGGCGCGTCGAGCGCCGCGGCCAGGCGGCCGTAGCGGTCCCACATGTGCTCGCGCTCGGCGGGGGCGGGAAGTACTTCGCTGAAGGCGCCGCTGCGGCCGGGGCCCTTGTCGAAGGCGAGCCGGCGCGGCGCGCGGGCCGCGCGGGCGATCATGGTCGAGGTCTTCGAGTAGGAGGAGTTGAGGTCGACGAGCAGGTCGCAGGGCTCGCGCAGCAGGCTCCAGGCGAAGCTCAGGTTCGCCCCGACCTTCCCGGGCTTCTCGAGTATGAGGTGCTCATCGATGAACGGGATCAGCGGCAGGACCTGGGTCGAGCGCCAGCCCACGATCAGGCGGATGCGGGCCCGAGGCCAGCGGCGGCGGATCGCGCGCAGGAACGGGGTCGCGACGATGACGTCGCCGACGCGTCCGATGTAAAGCGCGGTGATCCTTTCCACGGGGGGATTATATCACTCGTAGCGGAGCGCTTCGATGGGCGAGAGCAAGGACGCCTTGCGCGCCGGCCAGAAGCCGAAGACGATGCCGGTGCCGGCGGAGAAGACGAAGGCGAGGAGGACCGACTGCGGCGTGACGACCGCCGCCCAGCCCGCGAAGTAGGCCATGCCGAAGGCGATCGCCATGCCCAGCGCGATGCCGAGCAAGCCGCCGCAGGTGGACATCGCCACGGCCTCGATGAGGAACTGGATGAGCACCGCGCGGCGCGTGGCGCCGATGGCCTTGCGCAGACCGATCTCGCGAGTGCGCTCGCTGACCGAGACGAGCATGATGTTCATGATGCCGATGCCGCCGACGACGAGCGAGATCGCCGCGACGATGCCCAGCAGCAGCGAGAAGATCTTCGAGGTGCCGGTCAGGGCGGCCTGGATCTCGGCCATGTTGCGCAAGGTGAAGTCGTCGTCCTTATAGTCGGGAAGGCGGTGGCGCTTGCGCATCAGCGAACGCACGGACTCGATGACGGCGTCGGTCTGATCCGGGCCGGCGGTCTCGATGGAGACCATGCCGAGGTACTGCCGGCCGAGGACCTTCTTCATCGCTGTCTTCAAAGGCACGACGATCTTGTCGTCCTGGTCCTGGAAGCCGCCGGAGCCTTTGCGCGGAAGCACCCCGATCACCTTGAACTTGACGGAGTTCACGTTGATCGTGCGCCCGACCGGGTCCGCGTCGCCGAAGAGGGCGGTGACGACGGTCGGCCCCAGCAGAGCGACGCGAGCCATTTGCTCGTTCTCCTCTGCGGTGAAGAACCTTCCGTGATAAGCCTGGGCGTTGCGCATGTCGGCGTACACCGGCTCCGCTCCCGTCAGGCTGGTGTTCACGTTCTTGTCGCCGAACACCGCCTGCACGTTCCCGCTGACCTCGCCGGCCGAGCGCAGGACGCCCGGGTGCGCCCGCCGGATCGCCGCGACGTCATCCATGGCCAGCCGGCTGAAGGAGCCCGACGCGCCGCGTGCGCCGCCGTGGCCGTCGCGGGGCGCCCGGGGGAACAGCATGACGAGGTTCGAGCCCAGGCTCGAGAGCTGGGTCTCGACCGACTTCTGGGCGCCCTTGCCGATCGCGAGCATCGCGATGACCGCGGTCACTCCGATCAGGATGCCGAGCATGGAGAGCGCGCTGCGCAGCTTATTGGACCGGATCGCCCCGAGGGCCGAGCGTACGTGCTCGGAGAACTCCTCGAGGCTCAGCTCGCGGGACGGGGGGACGCAGACGAGGCCGTCGGCCATGACCGCGCGCGCCCCGGCCGGGGCGGGGGAGGCGCGGCGCTGTTCGTTCTTCTCATCGGAGACGACGAGCCCGTCCTTGATCTTGATGATGCGCTTCGCGTGGGCCGCGATGTCGAGTTCGTGGGTGACCATCACGAGCGTGATGCCTGCGTCGTTCATCGCGACGAGGCGCCCGAGGATCTCCTCCGCCTGATCCGAGGCCAGGTTGCCGGTCGGCTCGTCGGCGAAGATGAGGCGCGGCTTATTGACCAGGGCGCGCGCGATGGCCACGCGCTGCTGCTGTCCGCCGGACAGCTGGTTGGGGGCGTGGTCCAGGCGGTCGCCCAGGCCGATCTCGCGCAGGACCTCGGCGGCGCGCTCGGCGCGTCCCGGATCGCCGGTGTACAGCATCGGCAGGCCCACGTTATCAAGTGCGCTGGTCCGCGCCAGCAAGTTGAACATCTGGAACACGAAGCCGATCGTGCGAGAGCGCAGGGCGGCCCCCTCGTCGTCCGACAAGGCGGAGACGTCGAGGCCCATCAGCTTGTAGGAGCCGGAGGTCGGGCGGTCGAGCAGGCCGAGGATCTGGGTCAGGGTGGACTTGCCCGAGCCGGACGGGCCCATGATCGCGACGAATTCGCCGGCCTCGATGGTGAGGTCGATGCCATTGAGCACGTCGAGGCGGCCGCCGCCCACGAAATAGGTCTTCGTGACGCCGCGCAGCTCGATGAGGGGGGCCATCGGCCTATTGCCCGCCGCCCGTCCTTCGCGGCCGGGGGGCCGCGCCGCTTTGCTGGCCGCCGCGGCGGCCGGGGATCGCCGAGAGCGGGCTCGCCTCGGGGGCCTTCTGCGCGACGTAGCGCCCCGCCGCGACCAGGACGGACTCTCCTTCGGAGAGCCCGCTGAGGATTTCGATCTGGTCGTCGGTCTCGATGCCCGTCTTGACCTCGCGCTGCTCCGGACGCTCGCCCTTCACGTCGGCGGGGATCGAGACCACGCGCTTGCCGCCCGGCCCGTCCTTGACCGCCGCGGCCGGGACGAGCAGCGCGTCGTCCTTGCGCTTGATCAGGAAGCTCACGTTCGCGGTCATCTGCGAGCGGAAGAACGGGGGGACCTTCTCGGGGCGGATCTTCACGCCGTAGGTGATCACGTTCGAGACGTTCTTGCCCTCGTACAGGATGTCGAAGACCTTGCCGTCCACGGGCTGATCCGGATAGGAGTCGAGGCGGATGCGGGCCTTCTGCCCGCGCCGTATCTTGCCGATGTCGGACTCGTCGACCTGCGCGTTGACGATGAGCGTGTCGGCGACGGCGAAGAGGACCGTTCCGGCGTCCACGGCCTGGCCGACGACCACGTTGCGCAGGATGACCTCGCCGGGCAGCGAGGCGAACACTGCGGTGGGCTTGTAGGCGTCCTCCCACTTCTTGACCTGCTCGGGGCCCTGCGCGCGGGCGGCATCCAGGATCGCGTTGCGGTCGGTCGAGCTGATCCAGGCCACGATCTGCGCCATCCTGACCTTGTCTCCCTCGTCGACGAGGATCTTCTCGATACGGCCGGCGACCGGAGGCTTGATCTCGACGCGGTTCTCGGGCGCGACCGAGCCGGTCGCGTCGATCGACTGCTCGATCGCACCCGCGGCGGCCTGGACGATCTTCGATCGTCCCTCGGACGAGCCCTTCGAGGCCGCGCCTCTCTTATATATCCACACGGCGCCCCCGACGGCGGCGGCGACGACGACGGCGATGATCACGCGCTTCATTTATTCTCCGAGCGCCCTGCCCAGGGCGCGGTGCCACGCGGTCTCCGCGTCCATGGCGGCGCGGCTCGCCGAGAGGGCGTTCCTCTCGGTGGACACGCGGTCGGACACGATGACTTCCCAATTGTCGAAGCTCAGCAGGCCCGAGCCGTAGCGGATATCGGCCTCGTCGTTGCGCTGGCGCGCGGCCTCGAGCAGGGCGCTCTGGACGGCGACCTGGTCGGAGGCGCCGGCGTAGTCCGCCCAGGCGCTCTCGAGGTCGGACAGCGCGGCCTGGCGCGCCGCCGACAGGTCGGACTGCACCCGCTCGTACCCGAGGCGGGAGGCCTTGGTCTCGAGGTAGGCGGCCGTGGGGCCGCCGCCGAACAGCGCGTAGCTCAAGGACGCCCCCGCGCTCCAGCCCGTCCGCGCGGAGGGGAACTCCGTCGGCCCGGTGCGCGTACGGCTATAGTTGGCCGACAAGCTCGGCCAAAGGACGGACTTCGCCCGGTCGAGCGAGGCCTTCGACGAGCGCAAGGCGGCCTCGGAGAGCGCGACATCGGTCCGCAGAGGCAGGAGGGAGCGGAAGTCGTCGGGCCGGGCGGGCGGCGGCGCCGAGGCGAAGGCCCCGGTCGCGACGAAGGCCTCGAAGCCCTCTCGCCCGAGCTGGCGAGCCATGTCGCGCTGCGCCGTGCGCAGGCCGCGTTCCGCGAAGACCACGGCGTAATCCGCTTGCATAGCCTGGGCCTTGGCCCGGAGCATGTTGCCCTTCGACTCGCGCCCGGCCTCGTAGCGCAGGGTGACGAGCTCCGCGTCGTGGCGGCGGATCGCGGCGATGCGCCGGGAGGTGTCGAGCGAGACCTGGGCGAAGAGGAGCGCGGAGAAGGTCTGGCGCAGCGCCGCCCGCAGGACGGCCGACGACGCGCGCAGCGACGCCTCGGCCGAGTCGAGGGCGGCCGACGCGGAGCGGATCGAGGCGGCTTCACCGGCGCTGAACAAGGTCACCGACGCCGACGCGCTCGCCGACCAGGCCGGCTTGCGCGCGACATTCGACTCGGCCACCGAGTTCGACAGGGACAGAGAAGGCAGGAAGCCGTTGAACGAAGAGTAATAGAGGGCGCGGCTGGCGTCCACGGACAGGCGGGAGGAGGCGAGCCCCGGATTGGCGAGGGCCGCCTCGGCCACGCTGTCCTCCCAGGTCAAGGTCCGCCCCTCGGCCGCGCCGGCGCCGCTCGCGAGCGGAAGCAGGACGAGGAGGGCGAGCCTAGCGCGCATCGGGCGGGGGAGGGCCCTGCATGCGCTTGTGCCACCGCGCGCGCAGCGCGTCCAGCTTCTTCTTCTGGGCCTCATCGAGGAACGGGGTCAGGTCCCGGTCGATCTCGGCGCGCAGCGCGGCCATGCGGGCCTCCTCCTCGCGGCGGATGGCCTGGAACGCGGGACGCTTGGCCGTGAGCAGCGCGCGAAGGGCCTGGGTCTGGTCGGGGCGCAGGTCCAATTCGCGCTTGAGCATCTTCACCACGCGCGCCGGCCGCGGGCCTTCGCGCCGCATCCGCCGGCCGGCCGACCGCTCGAGCCAGGCCCCGGCCCAAACGCCGGCGAGCAGGCCGACGAGGACGGCGGGAAGGATGAAGCGCCAGGCCCGGATCAAGGCGCGACCTCGAAGGCGGTCTCGACGTCGATGGACACGGCCGCGACGCCGAGCGGGGCGTCCTCATCGGGGCCCGGCAGGGCGATCGAGAGCATCAGGGCGGCCAAGGCCAGGCCGAGAGCGGGCGCCAGCACGCGCGCGGAAAGCCGCTCCCAGAGCGAGACCGCGTCGGCCTCGACGCGGGACATCACGCGCGCGATGAAGGCTTCGGTCGCGCGCGGATCGGCGGCGGCGGGGGCCCGGAACAGCGCCGGGCCCAGCCGCCGCAGGAGCTCGGCCTCGCGGCGGCAGGCCGGGCAGGCGCCGAGGTGGGAAGCGACGGCGGCGCTCATCGACGCGTCGAGCTCGCCGTCGAGCCACTCGCTCAGCTTCTCCTGGAAGTTATCGTGTGTCATGGCTTCTCCTTCATTAGACGATATCCGGGCCGGGAAAGTGTCGCGACAACTTAAGCAGATAAGCGCGGGAGCGCTTGATGCGGGCCTTGACCGAATCCAGCGAGCAGGACATGGCGGCCGCGATCTCCTCGTAGCTCATGCCGTCGGCCTCGCGCAAGGTCAGAGCGAGGCGCTGCTCGGGCGGAAGGCGCGCGAGCAGGCGGGCGACGGTGTCGCGGTCCTCGAGCGACTGGGCCGAGGAGGGCTCGGACAGCGCGCGGCCCAGGGCGGCGGAGTCGGCCTCGAGAAGGGCCTCCAGGGAATCGGAGCGGCGGCGGCCGGCGGCGCGCAGGAGGTCGAGGCAGTGATTGACCGCGATCCGGTGCAGCCAGGTCCCGAAGGACGACGCGCCCGTGTACCGGGGGAGCGCGCGATGCGCCTTCAAAAAGGTCTCCTGAGCCGCGTCCTCCGCCTCGGCCGGGCCCCCGAGCGTCGCCGCGCACAGCGCGCGCACGCGCGGGGCGTGCCGGCGGACGAGCTCCGCGAAGGCCGCGTCGTCGCCGTCCGCGGCGCGGCGGGCGAGCTCGGCGTCGGCCGGGCCGGGGGCGTCCATCAGGCGAGCGAGTCCAGCTTCTCGTTCTCCTGCCGCTCGGCCTCGCGCACCGCCCGCATCACGGTGGCCGGGCCCGCCGCCGACCCGGCGCCCTCGACGCGCACGAGCAGGCTGTACGCCGCCGGCACGACGAACAAGGTCAGCAAGGTCGAGACCGACACGCCCCCGATCAGCGCGAGAGCCATCGGAGAAGTCGCCTCGGAGCCCGCGCCCGTGCCGAGCGCGGTCGGCACCGCGGCCGAGATCGTCGCGATCGACGTCATCAGGATCGGCCTCAGGCGCGTCGGGCACGCCGCGAGCAGGGCCGGCTCGGGCGCGAGGCCCTCGGCGCGGCGATGGTTCGTGAAATCCACGAGCAGGATCGAGTTCTTCTTGACGATCCCCATCAGCAGCAGCAGGCCGATCATCGAGTTGATGTTGAGGCTGCGGTCGAAGGCGAGCAAGGTCAGGAAGGCGCCCGAGACGCTGAACGGCAGGGCGAGCAGGACCGTGAAGGGATGGACGAAGCTGTTGAACTGCGCGCCCAGGACCATGTAGGCGACGAGCAGGCCCAGCACCAAGGCGAAGAGCAGGCTCTGGAAGGACTCCTTGAAGGTCTGGGAGGAGCCCGACAGCACGACGCGGTAGCCCTCGGGCAGGGCCTCCTTGGCGATCCGCTCGACGTCGTCGAGCACCTGCGCCTGGGACTTGCTGGCCGCGACGTTGGCGAAGACGCCGACCGACCGCTCCCGGTCCTTGCGCGTGATGGCGAGCAAGGTCGGCTGCTCCTTGATGTCCACGACCTCGGAGAGCCGGATCATCTCGCCGCGCACGTTGCGCACGTAAAGCCTGCCGATCGCCTCGGCGTCGAGGCGGTCGCGCGTCTCGGCGCGCACGCGCACGTCGTAGCGGCGGCCGTTGTCCGTGAAGAGCCCGGCGCGCACGCCTCCGATCATCGCGTTGACCGTCGCGCCGATCGACTCGATGGAGACGCCGCGCGCGTACGCCTTCGCGCGGTTCGGGTGGACCCTGATCTCGGGCATGCCCGTCTTATAGTCGGTGTCGACGTCGGTCAGGTCGCCCGTCTTCTCGAGCCGTTCTTTTAAAACAAGCGAGGAGGAGACGAGCTTGTCCCAGTCGGGGCCGCGCACGGTGAACTCGACCGGGAAGCCGCGCGAGGACGAGAAGCCGCCCTGGGACAGGTCCATGATGAACGCGCGCACGGAGGGGATCGCGTTGAGCGACTTGCGCGCCTCGGCCATGACCTGGCCCTGGGTGACGCGGGAGCCGTCGGGGTTGCGCGGGCGCTCGGACAAGGGCTTCATCGTGATGAACATGATCCCGGAGTTGACCTCGCCGCCGCCGAAGCCGCCGACCGCCGAGTAGTAGCGGTGGACGACGGGCTGGGACATCACCCAGGCCTCGACCTCCTTGAACTTGCCGTCGGTGTACTCCATCGAGGAGCCGACCGGCGTCTCGAGGCGGACCATGAACATCGACTGGTCCTGCGCCGGGACGAACTCCTTGCGCAGGAACTTGACGCTGACCATCGAGACCGCGAAGAAAAGGAAGGCGGCGGCGATCGTCTTCCAGCGGTGGTCGAGCACGAGGACCAGGCCGCGCTTGTAGGCCTCGGCCAGGCGGCCGAAGCCCCGGTCGACCCAGCGTATCAGAGCGTTCCCTTGAGAGGCGGGCTCGAGGAACCGAGAGCAGCGCATCGGCGCGAGCGTGAGCGCCTCGAGCAGGGAGAACGACACGGCCGCCGACAAGGTCACGCCGAACTGGAAGAAGAACTTCCCGATGATGCCCTTCATGAACACGACGGGCAGGAAGATGGCGAGGATCGCGACCGTGGCGGCCATCGCGGCGAAGGAGATCTCGCGCGCCCCGAACACCGACGCGTCGAGCCGGTTCTTACCCATCTCCAGATGCCGCACGATGTTCTCGAGCACCATGATCGCGTCGTCGACGATGATGCCGATCGAGAGCGTCAGGGCGAGCAAGGTGAAGCTGTTCAGCGTGAAGCCCAGGAAGTAGGTCACGATGAAGGTGCCGAGCACGGAGGTCGGGATCGCCAAAAGAACGTTGACGGTCGAAGACCACGAGCCGAGAAACAGCCAGCACACCAACGACGTCAGGACCGCGGCCATCAGGAGGTGATGCGTCAGGTTCGAGACCGACTGCTTGATGAACTGCGTCGAGTCGAAGTTGACGCCGAGCTTCATGCCCTTGGGCAGCCCGGGCTCGATCTCCTTCATGCGCGCCTTGACGCGGTCCGCGATCGCGACCGCGTTGGCGCCGCGCTGCTTGCGGATGCCGAGCCCCACCGCTCGCGCTCCGTTGACGCGGGAGATGCGCCGCTGATCGGCGAGGCCGTCCTCGATGCGCGCCACGGCCTTGAGCGGAATGGGGATGTGAATGGGCTGCCCGCCGCGCTGGGCGATCAACAGGTTGCCGAACAGCGCGGGGTCGGAGATCTCGCCGAGGGTGCGGACGTTGAACTCCTTGGCCGCGGTCTCGATCTGGCCCGCGGGGATCTCCGCGTGCTCGCGGCGGATGGCGGCCATGACGTCCTCGACCGTGATCTGGTGGGCTCGCATCTTGTCGGCGTCGAGCCAGACGCGCAGGTTGCGCGAGATCAGGCCGCCCAGGAAGATGTCCCCGACGCCCGGCACCGTCTGGAACTTGTTCTTGAGCACGTCCTGGGCGTAGACCATCAGGTCCTTGACCGGGACGTCGCCCGACAGCGCGAGCCACATGATCGGCTGGTCCTCGGGGTTGACCTTCGTGACCACGGGGGGGTCCATGTCGCGGGGCAGGCGCAGCTGGGCCTGGGCGATCTTGGTCTGGATCTCCTGCAGGGCCACGTCGACCTCGCGCTCGAGCTCGAGCTCGACCGTGATGGAGGCCGAGCCGAGCTTCGAGGAGGAGGATATCTGCTTGACGCCCTGGACCGAGGTGACGGCGTCCTCGATGATGTCGACGACCTCGGCCTCCATGATCTCGGGCGCCGCGCCCTCCCAGGTCACCGCGACGTTGACGACGGGGAAGTCCACGTCCGGCATCTGGGACACGCCCATGCGGCTGTAGCCGACCCAGCCGAAGAGCATGAGGCCGAACATCAGCATCCAGGCGAAGACGGGATTCTTGATCGAGAGATCGGATATCCTCACAGCGAGCCTCCGGGAACGCCCGCGGCGACTTCGAGCTGCACGCGGGACCAATAGGCGTCGATGCGCGCCGCGTTCTGCTGCAGGCGCGTCTGCTGGAGCGAATTCAGGCTTTCGAGGACCTCGAGGTTGGTGACCTGGCCCAGCTTATAGTCGGCGCTCTGCGCCTTCGCGTTCTGCTCGGCCAGGGACGCGGCCTTCTCGAGCGCGGACGTGACGGCGACGGAGGACGCCAGCCGCTGGTGCGCGGACCGGGCTTCCAGCTCGGCGCGGCGAGTCGTCTCGGAAAGCGCTGCGCGCTTCGCGCGCAAACGCGCCTCGCGCTGGCGCGTCTGCGAGCCGATCTCGCCGCCGCCGTACAGCGGCAGGGAGCCGGTGATCGTCGCGTCCCATTTCACGTCCGAGGTGAAGCTCGGCGGGCGCTGGAAGTAGTAATTGGCGTCGAGCGAGATCGAGGGCCAGCGCGCGCGGGACACGACCTTGATCGAGCGCTCGGCGGCCGACGCCTCCTCGCGGCGCGACTCCACGTCGGGGCGCGCGCGCGCCTTCGCCAGAGCCGCCTCGAGCGGGGGGACCGCGACGGGCTGCGGCGCGGGGGCCGGCGACAGCCGCTCCTCGAGCCCGGTCAGGAAGGCGAGGGTGAACTGCGCCACCTGCTCGGCGGCTCGCGCGCTCTCCAATTGGGCCAGATTCTGGGCGAGCTGTGATTCGGCGGCGAGCGTCTCGCCGGGCCGGGCGCGGCCGACCTTGCGGAACTCCTGGAGGTCCGCCACGCGGCTGCGCGTGATCTCGACCAAGGCCTCGCGTATGCGGATGTCGTCCCGTGCTGCGAGCAGGTCGAGATAGGCGCGCGCGACGTCGCGATACAGAAGCTGCTTGGCCCTCTCGAGGGAGAGCTCCGCGGCGCGGCCGAGGTCCTTCGAGGCGCGGAAGGCGAGGAACTCGCGAAAGCCCGAGAACAGCGGCTGGGAGAGATTGACCCAGCCCTGCTCGCGATGGCGCTGCAGGAAAAGTCCCGTCTGCCCGCTCGGGACGTCCTGAAGCGTCTCGGTCCCCATCAAGGTCAGCCGCGGCTTGACCCGCGAGAAGATCTCATCCGCGTTGGCCAGGGCCTCCTCGTAGGTCGCGCCGGAGATCGCGATCTCCTCGCTGCGCGCCAGCGCGAGGCGGTAGGCCTCGGGCAGGTCGAGGGCGCGCTCCTGAGCCGACGCCGCCGCGGGCAGGAGCAGGATCGACACGAGCAGAGCCTTGCTCATACCATGACTCCGCTGCCGCCGAGGAAGAACGTCACGACCTTCTCGGCCTCGCGCTCGAGCGGCTTGTCATGCTTCTCGATGATCTTCGTCATCGTCGCCGTGCGGCACAGGCCGAAGAACGCCGCGACCGCGAAGCCGAGGTCGGGGGAGGACTTGCCGCCGTCCTTGCAGGCCAGCGCGAGGATCGCGCGCAGGCGTCCGTAGTTGACCTTCAGCTTCTCCATCAGCTTGCCGCAGGACTTGTCGCCGCAGCCGGGGAAGCGGCCCGTGCTGAACTGGGCCATGAAGTCGCGGCTGTGGTCGAAGTGGTTGAGCACGACCTTGGCCGCCGCGACGAGCAGCTCCCGTCCGGCCAGCCCGGTCCCGGGCAGCGCCTCGAGCTCCAGGCCCAGGCCGTCGACGAGGTCGGCGAAGGCGGCGGAGAACAGGTCCTCCTTGCTCTTGAAGTGGAGGAACAAGGTGCCTTTGGCGACGCCGGCCTCGTGCGCGATGTCGTCGAGCACGATGTCCTGGAAGCCGCGCTTGACGAGCATGCGGCGGGCGGCGGCCAGGATCAGGCGCTTCTTCGAATCGGGGTCGCGGGCGACGGTCTTGACGGTGGCCATTTCAAAGTTCCTTTTATGACTGACTGGTTAGTCATATTATACGCGGCGCGGAGGGCTTTGTCCAGCGCCGGCTTCAGCGGCCGGCGCGCAGCAGGACGAGCGCGAGGGCCGCGGGAACGGCCTGGATGAGGAATATGCTCCGGCTCGCCGTGGCGCCGCCGACGACGCCCGCGACGACGACGCAGACGAGGAAGAAGGTCTTGATCGACGGCGCGGCGGCGGGAGCCGCGAGCAGGCCCCAGACCAGACCCGCCGCCAGGAAGCCGTTGTACACGCCTTGATTGGCGGCGAGCGTCGCGCACGTCCTCGCGGCCTCGGGGGTGAGCTTGAAGACCCTCAGGCCGAGGGACGTCTGGAAAAGGAAGGACTCCAGCACGAAGAAGCCGGCATGCTCGAGGGCGACGGCGGCGACGAGGACCGTGGACGCCGTCATTCCGGAAGCGTTTCGGCTTCCTGCGCCTTCTTGTTCGCGGCCTCGGCCTTCGCCTTCGCCTCCTCGGCGAGCTTCACGTCGGTCTGAAGGCCGCCGACGTACTTCACGGCCTTGTTCGGCTCGGTCCCGGCCTTGGGGACGGGAGGCTTCGGAGAATCGCAGGCCGCTCCGAGGATGACGACGAGGATAAAGGCGGTCTTCATGAGGTCTTCTCCAGAAGCTTGGCCTCGAGCTCGCGGACCTTGGCCACCAGCTCTGGCAGCTTGCCCAGCGAGGCGTTGATGCGGTGCATCTCCTTGGCCGGGCGCGCGGGCGTGCCGAAGAGGATGTCCTTGGGCGCGGTGTCCTGGGCCACGGCCGAGGCGCCCATCACGATGGTCCCCGCCGCCAGGCGCAGGTGGTCCTTGACGATCACGTTGCCCGAGAGCATCACGCCGTCCTCGAGCACGACGGAGCCGCCGATCGCGGTGTTGCCGACGATGTAGATGAAGCGGCCGACGCGGCAGTTGTGGCCGATGTGCACCTGGTCGTCGGTCTTCGTGTGAACGCCGATCGTCGTGCTCTCGATCGTGGCGCGGTCGATGGTGTTCGACGCCCCGATCTCGACGTCGTCGGCGATGACGACGTTTCCGATATGGGGGATCTTGTGGCGCTCGCCCGGCCGGTCGTAGAAGCCGAAGCCGTCGGCCCCGATCGCCGTCGCGCTGTGCACGAGGCAGCGCTTGCCGATCACGCAGTCGTAGCCGATCACGACGTTGGAGCGGATCACCGTGTCCTCTCCGATCCGGGCGCGCGGCTCGATCACCGCGCCCGGCCAGATCACGGCGCGGGCGCCGATCTCGGCGCCGTCCATGACGACGGCGCCGGGCAGGATCGAGGCGCTCGCGTCGATCTTCGCGCCCGGGTGTACGAGAGGCTCCATCGAGACCCCCGGGGCGAACTTAGGCTTGCGGTCGAGATGGCCGAGCAGCTTGATGAAGGCGAGGCGGGCGTCGCCCGGCACGACGACGGCGCGGGGAAAATAGGGGGCCAGCTCCGGCGTGGTGAGAATGACGCCGTTATTCGGGGCGAGGGGATGCCGCTTGAGCACGGCCTTCGACTCGATGAAGTACAGCCCGCCGTCCTCGAGCGCCTGCTCGGGGGACAGCCGCTCGATGTCGCGCAGGCCCGCGATCTCCAGGGCGGCGTCGCCCTTGATCTCCGCGCCCAGCAAAGCTCCCAGTTCTTTTAAGTTGATGCGCCCATCTTGCCACTTCTCGCGTCAACGGTCAACGCCTCAGGACAGCAGCAGGCGGCGCGCCCGCTCGCGCTGCGGCGCCTCGCCCAGGAGCACGATCAGGTCGTTGGCGCGGAGCACGGTGTCCGGCGTCGGGTTGGTCAGATGCTCGCCGTCGCGGTAGATCGCCGCGATCGTCGCCCCCGTGTCCGCCCGGATGCGCAGGGACTCGACCGTGCGGCCCACGCCCGGGGCTCCTTCGGGCAGGAGCATCTGCTCGGTCAGATCGTAGAACAGGGAGCGCCGGTCGCCCATCACCAGGATCGCGTAGCGCGTCGGCTCGCTGGTGGCCCGCCCGAACGCCTCGTCGAGCCTTTCCTCGATCCACTCGAGAACACGGGAGAGCCGGGAGGCCAGCAGTTCCGCGATCAGCGCCAGGGCCGCCGCGCTGAGCGCGAGCCGCCGCGGGGACGCGGCCTCCGGGACGACGATCGCGATCACCCCGGCGCCCAGGCCCGCCAAGGCGAGGCTGTGGAAGACGTTGTAGAACCAGCGGATATCCACCCGGTGAAAGATCCAGGACAGCGCCGGCAGGGCCAGCACGAGCGTGACGAGCAGAAGGAATACGTGGCTCAGGTACTTGGCGATGAGCAGCGAAACCGGCAGCGCCGCCGCGGCCAAAGCGGCCCGGCTCGCCCACAGCCAGCCCGGCCCGGCCGCCTGAGCGAACCCGGACGCGCGGTCGTAAGCCAAGGTCAGGCCGATCAGGACGGCGGTATAGGCGGTCAGCCTCACCAGGTAGCGCCCGAAGATGGCCCCGCCGCCCATCCGCCCGCCGCCGAGCCCGAGCATCCTCGTGCGATACCGCTCGAGGCGCGGCTCCAGGCCCGGAAACGCGGAGACGAGGCGGCCGGCGATGGCGTCGCCGCGGGCGATCAGCAAGGGGGTGAAGAACATGCTGGCCGAGGACACGATCACGGCCGTCGGGTATAGAAAGTCGCTGGCCAGGCCCAGCGAGACGCCGAGCCCCGCGATGACGAAGGAGAACTCCCCGATCTGCGAGATGCTCACGCCGATCTTGACGCTGTCGTCGAGCCGGTGGCCGGTCGCCAGGGAGGCGAACGTGCCCAGCGCGGTGCGGAAAACGATCGTCGCTGCGGCGATGGCCGCCACGGGCCCGAGATAAGCCCACAGCAGGCGAGGATCGACGAGCATGCCCGCCGACACGAAGAACAAGGCGCTGAACATGCTGCGGACCGGCTGCATCCACTCGCCGAGCGCGGGCGCCTGGGAGGTGGACGCGACGATGGCGCCGATCAGGAAGGCCCCGAGCGCCACCGAGAAGCCCATGGCGGAGGCCAGATAAGCGGAGCCGAGGCATAATCCGATGGTGAGGATTCCCGCCATCTCCGGGTCCTGATAACGCGAGACCGCCCGGAGAATCCGCGGCACGAGGACCAGGCCGGTCAGAAGGAACAGCAGCACGAAAAAGCCGATCTTAAGCAGCGGGGCGAGCGCCGCGTTGACGCCGGCCGCGCTCGCCGCGCCCAGGCCCGAGACCAGCGAGATCATCACCATCGCCGCCACGTCGTCGGAGATCATCAGCCCGAACACCGCGCCCGCGAAGCGCTGCTGGGTCAGGCCCAGGTCCATGAACACCTTGGCGATCACGGAGCTGCCGCTGATGGAAAGGATGGCGCCCAGGAAAAGGCTGTCGGTCCCGCTCCAGCCGAAGGCCCGCCCCAGAGCGTAGCCGGCGGCCAGCATGCCCGCCACGACGATCAGCGCCGAGACGCCCGCCGACGGCCCGGCCTTGCGGAACCGCGGCAGGCTGAACTCCAGGCCGATGCCGAACATCAGGAAGGCCAGGCCAAGCTCCGAGATCGCCCGGATGGTTTGCAGGTCCCGCACCAAGGCGAAAGGGGGGGTGTGCGGGCCGATGGCCAGCCCGGCCAGAAGATAGCCGATGACCGCCGGCTGGCGCAGGCGGTGCATGGCGAACACCATGATCGAGGCGATGATCATGACGGTCGCGAGGTCCTGCAGCAGCGGGGCTTGCGGCATGACGAATTCTACGAATTTACCGCCGGGTATCAGCGGCCACGATCGACTAAAAAACAAGGCCGGGGCTCGATAATTCAGCCCCGGCCTCTTGACGCGTCAATATTTGGGGTGACCGAGGGGACTTGAACCCCCGACCTCAGCGTTCACAGCGCTGCGCTCTAACCAGCTGAGCTACGGCCACCGACCGCCGACATTATAGCACTGTACGCCTCTTAAGCGACCTGGGCCCTTGGACCCAGATGGGCCCAGGCCCCACGCCCCATGTAGGCCTCTATGGCCGCCGCTATACTTTAAGCATGAAGAGAAACCTGACGGAGACGATCGGAATCGTCCTCACCATCGCGTTGGCCGCTCTTCTGTGCACCCCTCCGGCGAACGCTTCCAAGAGCAAGAAAGCCCCCAAGTCCAAGGCTCATCCCGAGGCCCAGCGCCTGATGTCGGCCGGCCTGGCGAACCTGGAAGCCGGCGAGACCTCCGCCGCGATCTCGACCTTCAACAAGGCCGTGCGCAAGCAAGGCTCGGTTTCGACCTACTTCCTGCTGGGCTGGGCCCACTACCAGCGCGGCTTCAAGCAGGGCTCCACCGAGTCCGCCGACCGCGACGACGCCCAGTCCGCGATCGACGCCTACGCGATGGCCCTGAGCCTCGATTCGTCGCTGAAGGAGCTGCCCGACGCCTCCCGCCTGTACTTCTCGATGGCCCTGTGCTACGAGGCCGTGCAGTCCTACGACAAGGCGCTCGACGCTTACAAGATGGCCTTGCGCGCGGCCCCGACCAAGTCCCTGATTCCCATGAACGCCGCCCGACTCAGACTGAAGATGGGCGACACCGCCAAGGCCGTCGCGAACATCGACCTCGCCATGACCAAGGCGATGAAGGCCGGCCAGGGCAAGACCTTGCGCGACGCCGTGCGCCGCGACCCCGCCTTCGCCCCGCTGATCGCCAACGGCGCCTCACGCAAGGCCCTCGGCATCGGCTCGGAGGAGGACGGCACGATGGTCGCCGATCTCGGCCTGCGCGGCGAGGATATGCGCGACGCCGTCCGCGACACCGCTCCGAAGCCCGCCGCCCCGGCCCAGGACGCCGAGGTCCTCGAGAAGATCGCCCAGGGCAACGTCGAGTTCAAGTTCCGCCGCTACCTGTCGGCGGTCTCCTCCTACAACGAGGCCTTGTCGCTCGATCAGGAGCGCATGACCCTCGGCGCGCCCCAGACCGCCCAGATCTACGAGAAGATCGGCACGGCCTACAACAAGCTCGGCTCCTCCGACGTCGCCATCCGCTCCCTGCAGAAGGCCCTCCAGCAGAACCCGATGAACCCGTCGGCGCACTACCAGCTCGCCATCGCCTACGCGATGTCCGGCAAGACCGCCGTCGCGATGAACGCCCTGAAGGAGGCCTTCAAGGCCTGCGCCGGCCCCAACGACCTGCGCCGCTTCGTGATGCAGGCCAAGACCGACACCGAGCTCGCCGCGGTCCGCGACCTGACCGCCTTCGGCTCCACCGTCGCCGAGTACTCCGACCGCGTCGCCCTGCGCTGATATAGAGGAGGGGAGGCCACCCTTCGCTCTTAAGTTGCTATAATTCGTGCGATGGCCTATTCGAAGCGAGACGCGCCCAATTGCGATTGGTGCCCTTATAAGAAAAACTGCTTTTACGAGCTCCTCGGCACGAAGGAGTCCAAAAAAGCCTGGCGCGAGATACGTCTCGCCCACCCCCATAAGCGCGGCGAGGTGATCTTCCACGAAGGCGCCATGCCCCAGGGCGTCTACGTCGTCTGCACCGGCAAGGTGAAGGTCTACAAATCGAGCCGCACCGGCCAGCAGCTCACGACGCGCGTCGAGTCTCCGGGCGACCTCCTCGGGCACGTGACCTTGCTCTCCGACGAAGGCGCCTATACCGCCACCGGCGAGGCCCTCGAGCCCAGCATCGTGTCGATGATCGACAAGAACACCTTCTACGCCTTCCTCGCGAAGTATCCGCCCGCCTCGCACGCGCTCCTCAAGGAGCTCGCCAAGGACGTCCGCCGGGGCGAGAACAAGGCGCGCGACATCGCCTTCAAGCCCGCGCGCGGCCGCCTGGCCGACACCTTGATCCGCATGATGGTCCCCAAGAAGCCCTACGCGATCGTCGCCGGCATCAAGCGCCGCGACCTCGCCGAGATGGCCGGGCTCACGATCGAGACCACGGTGCGCCTGCTCAAGGACTTCGAGGAGCGCGCCGTGCTGCGCAAGAAGGAAAAGGACCTGCTGATCCTCAGCGAAGAACGCCTCCGGGCCCTCGCGGGCTCTGCGTCCTAAGTCCCGCCCGGTCCAGGTCTTTTGACCCAGATCAATTGATATCCATCAAGCGCGCGGGTTGTCCGGACTCATCGGAGATAAATCATGCGGCCGGTATACTGTATGCATGATCAACCTGATTCTGACGCTCTCGCTCTCCTCCTTCAACGCCGCTCCGGCGGCCCAGACGGCCCAGTTCCGGCCCTGCGTGTGGCCCAACGTCTGCAAGACCGCTCCGGCCCCCGTGACGGTCGCTCAGTTCCGGCCTTGCGTGTGGCCCAACGTCTGCCGGGTCGCTCCCGCGACCCAGACCGCGCCGGTCGTCGAGGTCGCGCAGTTCACCACCTGCGTGTACCCGCGCAAGTGCGGCAAGAAAGCCTGAACCTTTAAACCGGCCTCGAACCGGCGCCGTGCGAAGACCCCGACCCCTCGGGGTCTTCTTCATTTTATGTCCGCCTATGTTCGACCCATGACGGCCCGGTTGCGGGAGCATTAATGACGGGCATCAAACGGGAGCGTTGACCGCCATCCTAGGCCGATTTCCGCGGCCGCGGTACACTGTCTCAATGATCAACCTCATCTTGACGCTCTCGCTGTTCAACGCCCAGCCCGCGACCGAGACGGCCCAGTTCCGCCCGTGCGTGTGGCCCAACACTTGCAAGACCGCGCCGGCCCCCGTGATCGCGCAGTTCACGACCTGCGTCTGGCCCAACAAGTGCGTCAAGAAGGACGCCCCGAAGACCGTCGCCCTCTGAACCGGCCTCGAACCGGCAGCCGCACGAGAGCCTCCGACCCCTCGGAGGCTCTTTTCTTATGCACACCCCGCGAGCCGACTGTTGTCGACAACAGTTGGAGGCTCGATGGGGGATAAAGGGAACGCTCATCGTTGAGCGCGATCAAGTGACGGAGATCAAGGTTTCGATTTGACCCGCGTCCTCGGCGGCTCCGCGGGGAAGCGATATCCTGTCCTTACAATCTTTCGTAAGGAGACATGACCATGATGACCTTGATCCTCGCGACGTTCCTTACGGCGACGCCGGCCCCCCAGGCCACCGCCCAGTTCCGCCCCTGCGTGTGGCCCAACACGTGCAAGACCGCCCCGGCTCCGGTCGTGGCCCAGTTCCAGCCCTGCGTGTGGCCCAAGACCTGCACGGTCGCTCCCGCGACCTCGGCCGCCCCGGCGCCCGTCATCGCGGCCTCGGGAGAGATCACGACGTGCGTGTGGCCCAACAAGTGCGGCTGAGCTGATACGCCCTCGCCTGAAAGCGCAAGCCCCGTCCTTTCGGACGGGGCTTTTCATTTCTCCGGAGGGGGCGGCGCGCTCAGGTGTTGAAGAGGCGGTCGCCGGCGTCGCCGAGGCCGGGGACGATGTAGCCCTTCGCGTTGAGCACGGAGTCCACCACCGCGGTGTACACCGGGACGTCGGGATGATCCTTGTGGATGCGGGCCACGCCGCGGCGGGAGGAGAGCAAGGTCAGCAAGGCGATGTTCTTGGCGCCGGCGGCCTTTAAAATACGGATGGATTCGGAAGCGGAGCCGCCGGTCGCGAGCATCGGGTCGCAGAGCACGACGAAATGCCCCTCGATCTTCTTGGGCAGGCGGACGTAGTACTGGACGGGCTCGAGCGTCTTCTCGTCGCGGTAGAGGCCGATGTGGCCGATGGACGCCTTGGGGGCCAGCTCCAGCAGGCCCGGCGTCATGCCCAGGCCCGCGCGCAGGACCGCGACGAAGGTCAGCGGCTGGTCGAGGATCAGGGCCGGCGCCGTCTGCAGCGGCGTGCGGACCGTCGTCTTGCGCGTGCGCACGCCCTTGAGGACCTCGCAGCCGATCAGCATGGCCACCTCGGCCATCAAGCGACGGAAGTCCTGGGGATTGGTGCGCTTGTCGCGCAGGCGCGCGAGCTTGTCGGAGACGAGGGGGTGGTCGCTGACGAATAGCTTGGGCATGGCTGCTCCGTTTACCGGATTATCTCGAGGACGACGGACTTCGCGCGGACGGCCTTGGAGGAGATCTTGAGGGCTTCGCGGTACTCGCGCTCGCCCAGGTCGAGCTTGTCCTCGTCGGCGGCGTGGAGGACGGCGAGCGTCTCGCCCTTGGCGACGCGGTCGCCGACCTTCTTGAGCAGTTCGAGGCCGGCGCCGTAGTCGAGTTCCTGCTCCTTGAAGGCACGGCCCGCGCCGAGAAGCACGGCGGCGTGGCCGACCTTGCGCGCGTCGAGCGCCGAAACGAAGCCGGATTTCGCGGCCCGGACCTCGCGCGACAGCTTCGCCTTGGGCAGAAGGGAAAGATCGTCGATCACGGCGACGCTGCCGCCTTGGGCCTTCACGCAGTCGCGGAACAGGCGCAGGCCGGAGCCGTCGGCGATCTTCGAGCGCATCAGCTCGGCGCCGGCGGCGGGCGTCTTCGACAGGCCCGCGAGCTTGAGCATCCAGCCGCCGAGCGCGAGCAGGCACTCCAGATAATCCGCGGCGGTCTCGTCGCCGCGCAGGATCTCCATGGCCTGACGGACCTCGAGGGCGTTTCCGACGAAGCGGCCGAGCGGCTGCTCCATCGCGGTGAGCACCGCGACGGTCGGCATGCCGAGGCCCTTCGAGGTCTTCACCAAGGCCCGGGCGAGCTCGCGCGCGCTCTTGGCGTCGCGGAAGATCGCGCCGGAGCCGACCTTCACGTCGAGCACCAAGGCGTCGAGCTCCTCCGCGGCCTTCTTGGAGAGGATGCTCGCGACGATGAGCGGGCGCGCGGGGACGGTCGCCGTCGCGTCGCGCAGCGCGTACAAGGTGCGGTCGGCCGGGGCGAGCGTTCCGGTCTGGCCGAACAGGCTGAAGCCGTGGGCGGAGACCTGGGCGCGGATCTCGGACAGGTCCAGGCGCACTCGGAAGCCCTCGATCGATTCGAGCTTGTCGAGCGTGCCGCCGGTGTGGCCGAGGCCGCGCCCCGACATCATCGGAACGGCGAGGCCGCAGGCGGCCGCGAGGGGGGCGAGGGCCAGGGAGACGCCGTCGCCGACGCCGCCGGTGGAGTGCTTGTCGGCCTTCGGGCGCTTGATCGCGCCGAGGCCGAGGGTCTCCCCGGAGGCCGCCATCGCGCGGGTGAGCTCGACCGTTTCCTTCTCATCCATGCCGCGGCACAGCACGGCCATGAGCCAAGCGGAGAGTTGGTAATCGGGCACGAGCCCTTTGGCCGCGGCACGGGCGACGAAGGCGAGCTCGCCGGGCGTGTGCCTCCCACCGTCGCGCTTCTTGGCGATGATGTCGAGGAACAGCACGGCGCTACACGACCTTGATCAGGTCGGAGAGGACGCCGCGCAGGTCGTCGGACACGCGGGCGCCGAGCGCCAGGACATCCCCGTGGTTCTGGATGGCGCCGGGCAGGCCCGCGGCCATGTTCGAGGTCCACACGAGCGCCGCCGTGGTCAGGCCCATCTGCCGGGCGGGGACCACCTCCGGGACGACCGACATGCCGACGACGTCGCCGCCGAGGGCGCGGAACGCCTTGATCTCGGCCGGCGTCTCGTACGAGGGCCCGCCGACGGCGACATACACGCCCTCGTGCACGTTCACCTTGCGCTTACGGCAGGCGGCCAGGATCACCTTGCTGAGCTTGGCGTCGTAGGCCTGGGTCATATCGGGAAACATCGTTCCGAATTCTTCCTCGTGAAACGCCCGAAGGGGATTTCGGCCCATCAGGTTGATGTGGTCGGTGATGACGGTGAAATGCCCCGGCTTGACCTTCTCGCGCATCGAGCCGACGGCCGCGGTCACGATCATCGTCTTGAGGCCCAGGTACTCGAGGGCGCGGACGGGAAGTGCTATGTCCTCCATCGCATGGCCCTCGTAGTAGTGGAAGCGGCCCTGCATGACCGCGACCGAGCGCCCGGAGGAGCGGCCCAGAATGAGCTTGCCCTCATGGCCGGGGACCGTGGTGCGGGGGAAGCCGGGGATCTCCCGATACGGGATCGTCAAGGTCTTCTCGAGAGGGGGGACGGCCTTCGCCAGGCCGGAGCCGAGGACGAAGCCGACGTCGGGGGTGAAGCCGGGGGCCCGCTGCCGGATGAACGCCGCCGCCTTGCGGATCGCGCCGATATAGAGGTTGATCTTCATGATATGCGATTCTACCACATGCAACATATCCGTCGAACCGGAGTCATAAGGGCATGAACAAGATAACCGCGCTCGCCGCCGCCCTTTCCCTCGTCCTGCCCGCTTCGGCCCAGGCCCCCGCGTCCTCAGACCCGACGGCCTTCGCCCTGGCCCTGCACCGCCGCCTCGCGGGCGGCGACAACATCATGACCTCCCCGTACAGCCTGCGCCAGGCCTTGGGGATGGCCTACGCGGGCTCCGCGGGCGGAACCCGCGAGGAGATGGCCCGGGTCCTCTCCGCCGGCCCCGCCTTCGTCACGGAGGAAACCGTCACCCGCAAGTCGCTCGCCGCCGCGAACGGCGAGGCGACCTTGAAGGTCGCCAACGCGCTGTTCCTGAAGAAGGGCTACGAGTTCCTGCCCTCGTTCCTCAAGACCGCCCGGGAAGCCTTCGCGGCCGAGGTCTTCGTCCGCGAGTTCGGCGCGGCCGCGCTCAAGGAGCTCAACGCCTGGGTCGGCGCGAACACGAACGACAAGATCCCGATGATCTTGGATAAGCTGGAGAAGGGCGATCGCGCGGTGCTGCTCAACGCCGTCTACTTCAAGGGGAAATGGGTGCACGCCTTCCCGAAGACCGAGTCCGGCGCCGCGAAAGGCCGCAGCGGCGGCCCCCGCGGCGGACCGCTGCCGGAGACCTTCCATCCCGCCAAGAAGGCCGCGTTTCCGATCAAGCTGATGTCGGTCCACGAGACCTTCGACTACGCCGAAAGCGAAGGGCATCAGGCCGTGCGCCTGCCGTACAAGGGGGGGCGCCTGGCGATGATCGCGGTCCTGCCCGCGGAGTCCTCCTCGCTGACGGCGTTTCGCGAGACGCTCGACTCAGGAACCTGGCGGAGCCTGCGCTCGACCTTGGCCCCGCGCAAAGGCATGGTCGCGATCCCGCGGTTCAAGTTCGAGAACTCCTACGGCATGGTCGCGCCGCTCAAGGCGATGGGCATGAAGCTTCCGTTTGACCAGGCGCGAGCGGATTTCTCCAACATGTCGCGGCCGTCCACGATGGAAGAAGAGCTGTACATCACCCGCGTCGTCCAGAAGACCTTCGTCGCGGTCGACGAGGAGGGCACGGAGGCCGCCGCCGCGACCGCCGCCGTCATGGGGGTCCGGGGCTCCTCGATGCGAGGGCCGCAGCCGTTCCGGTTCGTCGCGAACCGGCCGTTCTTCTTCGTCATCGAGGACACGCTCACCGAGACCATCCTCTTTATCGGCGAGGTGCAGGACCCGCGGTAGGTCTTTCGTCGGGCGCCGCGGGAATAGTAGAATTTCGGCATGCCCACCTCGACCGCCGCCCCGACGGACCTGAAGTCCCTGACGAAGCACCTTCGCCACGACATCATCCGCATGATCGAAGCCGCCGGCAACGGCCATCCCGGCGGGTCCTTGTCGATCATCGACATCCTGACCGTGCTGTACTGGAAGTTCCTCAAGCACGACCCGAAGCAGCCCGCCTGGGAAGGCCGAGACCGCTTCATCCTGTCGAAGGGCCACGCCTGCCCCGCGCTGTACGCGGTCATGGCGCACCGCGGCTACTTCCCCACGGAAGACCTGCTGAACCTGCGCAAGCTCGGCAGCCCCCTGCAGGGCCATCCCGACCGCCTGCGCCTGCCGGGCATCGAGTTCTCCACGGGCTCGCTCGGCCAGGGCCTCTCCGTCGGCGTCGGCATGGCCATCGCCGCCAAGACCGACAAGAAGGACTGGAAGACGGTCGTCGTCCTCGGCGACGGGGAGATGCAGGAGGGCCAGTGCTGGGAGGCCTTCATGTCCGCGCCCAAGTTCAAGCTCGACAACCTGATCGCGATCGTGGACTTCAACAACGGCCAGATCGACGGCCCCGTCAACGAGGTCATGGACATCAACCCCCTGACCGACAAGCTGCGCGCGTTCAACTGGGAGGTCCAGGCGGTCGATGGTCATGATTTGGCGGCCATCGAAAATGCCCTCGCGCGCGCTTGGGCCGCCAAGGACGGCAAGCCCCAGGCCATCGTCGCCGACACGGTCAAGGGCAAGGGCGTCTCCTTCATGGAGCACAACATCGCCTGGCACGGGAACGCCCCGAAGAAGGAAGACGCCGACAAGGCTTGCATGGAGATCAAAAATGGCCGCTAAAGCGACCCGCGAATCCTTCGGCGAGACCATACTCGAGCTCGCCGCGACCAACGAGAACCTCGTCGTCCTCGACGCCGACCTCTCCAAGTCCACGATGACCCAGCCCTTCATGAAGAAGTACCCGCACCGGCACTTCGAGATGGGCATCGCCGAGCAGAACATGATCGGCGTCGCCGCGGGCTTAGCACTCTCCGGCAAGATCCCGGTCCTGACGAGCTTCGCCTGCTTCCTGATCGGCCGCGTGGAGTCCATCCGCGTCTCCGCCGCCTATAACCAGACCAACATGAAGCTCGTCGGCACCCACGCCGGCATCGGCATCGGCGAGGACGGCACCTCCCAGATGGGCCTCGAGGACGTGGCCGCGATGCGCGCCCTGCCGCACATGACCATCCTCCAGCCCGCCGACCACACGGAAACCCAGCAGGCCGTGCGCTGGATGATCGAGCATAAGGGCCCCGTATACATCCGCCTCACCCGTCAGAAGATGCCCGACGTCCACGGCCCGGACTACAAGTGGCAGCCCAATAAGATCGACGTGGTGTACGAGCCGGCCAAGAAACCGGCGAAGTATCAGGCCACCATCATCGCCTCGGGCGGCCCCGTGCCGCACGCGGTCGAGGCGGCCAAGCTCCTGGAGGCCAAGGGCTTCGCCGTGCGCGTCGCCAACGCCTCCACCTTGCTTCCGTTCGACGGCGACACCGTCGCCCGGCTGGCGGCGGACTCGCAGCGCATCGTCGCGGTCGAGGACCACAACGTCCACGGCGGCCTCGGCTCCGCGGTGTGCGAGGCGATCGCCGAGCGCGGTATTTCCTGCCCGGTCGGCCGCATCGGCCTGCGCACCTTCGGCGAATCGGCGACGCCCGAGGAGCTCTACGAGAAGTACGGCCTCACCGCCCCGAGCATCGCCGAGGCCTGCCTCAAGAACCCCGCGTAAGGGGCTATTCGTCCGCGACGACGCGGGTATCGGCCATCAGGTCGTGCCAGCCGCGCCGCTGCGGCTCCCATAACGCCCACAGGTAGCCGAGGCCGGCGGCGTAGCCGGAGAGCAAGGAGATCGACGCGCGCGTAAGCCGCTGGCGGTTGTCGAGCGGCCTGCCGTCGACGGAGACCACCTTGAGCTTGAGCAGGCGTTTGCCCGGCGTTGTCCCGAGCTTTTTGAGGAAGACGAGGTTGTAGACGAACCAGACCAAGGCGAAGATCCAATCGCGGCCGCCGTTGCGCCCGCCGCCGTCCTCATCCAACGTCACCCGCAAGCCCTTCTCGTCGTCGTAGAGGACCGCGGCCTCGTCGGTCTTGATGTCGAGGCCTTTCACGCTCACCGCGACGTTGGATGAGCCCATCTTCTTTTTGGCGCGGACCGTGGCCCCGCCGCCCGTGATCGCGCTCGCGAGCATCATGCAGAAGACCCCGTCGAGCGCCAGCGCCCAAAAACGCCTCCACGTGGACGGCACACCCGCGCCCGCGAGCGAGGCCTTCTCGGAGGAGGCGTGGACCGGAGACGGGGGAGGAGGGGGCAGGAAGCCGAACAGGCGCGAACGCACGGCGGCCGCGGTGGCCGCGCCGACCGGCTCCTCGCGGCGGACCTTGTAGACGCGGATCTTCTCGGGGATGCCCTTGAGCTGCATGAGGCCGATCTCGCTCGAGGGGACCTCGGCCTTGTTCATCGCCAGGTACACTGCCTCGGTGAAATACACCTGCCCGGCCTCGGCGATGCTCTCGATGCGGGCGGTGATGTTGACCGCCTCGCCGAAGACGTCGTTCTCCATAAGATTCACTTCGCCGGAGTTGATGGCGATGCGTATCTCGAGGCGGTCGTCGGCCGCGCGGCCCTCGTTGAGCTTGGCCAGCGCCTCCTGCACGTCCACGCCCGCGAGCACCGCGTTCGTGGGGCTCTCGAAGGTCATGAGGAACGCGTCGCCGATCGTCTTGACCAGATGGCCGCCCCGCGCCTCGAGGAGGGGGAGCACGACGGCGCGGTGCTCGTCGAGCATCGTGGAGATGGCCGCGCGGCTCTTGGACGAAGTTTTATCCGTGAAACCCTTGATGTCGGTCAGCAGTATCGTCAGGTGGCGCGTCGTCGGTTCGGCCATGCCGCTATGATATCACAGGCTCGAGCGGTACGGCTTGCCCAAAGCGGACATCACGTCCTCGGCGGCGCGCACGCCGCGATCCTGGGCCTCCTCGAAGATCGAGAGGCCCGAGAGGTCGGAATGGGCGAAATGCACCGGCCCGATCGGCCTGGACGCCAGCCGGCGCTCGGCGCCCCAGATGAAGCCGGGCTTGGGCAGGATCATGCCGTGGCCCCAGACCCAGCCGTCGAGGCGGCTCACGCTCTTGCGCACGCCCGGAAGCGCTCGCTCGAGGTCGCTCAGGCACAGCTCTCGCCAATCGGCGAGCGTTCTCTTGTACGCGGCCGCGCGCTGGGCGTCGGGCCCGCCCGTCAGAGGAAGATAGTAGGTCCATACCGACCGGCGGCGCTTCTGAGAAAAGCTCTGATGCGTCGCGTCGACGTAGCCCAGGCCCTTGCCGCCGTAGATCATGTTGTCCCACGCGGGGGCGGCGCCGGCGCCGGCGGGAGGGTCCTCGACCGTGAGGTTCGCGATGAACCACGGGGCATAGGCGAAGGACGAAGGCGCCGGGTCCTCGCGCAAAGCCTTGACGATGCGGCGCGCGGCGAAGCGGGGGGCGCAGACGATGGCGCGCTTGGCCAGGACGCGGCGCACGGCGCCCGTCGCCTCGTCATGGTAGTCCACGCGGACGCCGTCGCCGTCGGACGCGACGTCGAAGGCCAGCGCGCCGGTGCGCACGCGCGGTCCCAGCGCCGCCGCCATTTTGTTCGTGAGGAAGCCCAGGCCCTCCGGCCAGACGAGGAAGCGGTCGTCCTCGCCCTCGCCGCGCGCGGCGTAGTAATGAAGTCCCGCCCAGGCCGAGACCTCGGAGAGGTCGCCGCCGTAATCGTCGCGGCAGGCGTACTCGACGTACCAGCGCAGGCCGGGGGAGCGGTAGCCCTTGAGGTCGAGCCAGGCGCCCATCGAAATCCGGTCGAGCGCGAGGAGCTCGGGGTCGCGGGAGCTGTGCTCCATCGGGATCGCGAAGGCGGGGAGGCCGTCGCGGCCGACGCGAGCCCTCAAGGCCGCGATCTCCGCGTGGAAGCGGTCGCGCTCGGCCAGCTCGGCGTCCGTGGCGCCGAGGCGGGGGTACAAGCCGTCCTGCCACCGGCCGTGGTGATACAGCCGCTCCTCGGGAGCGTGGCACAGGACGTTCTCGTCGTAAAAGGTCTTGCCGTTCTTCTCGCCGGTGATCACCTTCAGCTCGCGCAGCAGCTCCCGCACGGCGCGCGCGCGAGGACCGGGCACCGGCAGATAGTGGGCGCCCCAAGGGTAGCGGCTGACCTCGTTCTCGCCCCAGGCCGCGTTGCCCGCGGCCCGGGCCTCGAGGTCCAGCACGATGAAATTTCCCTCGCCCGAGCGCAGCAGCTTCCAGCCCGCCGAGAGCCCGGCGGCTCCGCCGCCCACGATCACGATGGGCACGCGCTCCGTCGCCGACGGCGCCGGGAACCCTCCCGCCAGGAGCTTATGGCCCAGCGCGCGGTTCGGCCCGAGCAGCTCGCCGGGAATCTCCCGCTCGCCCCTGCACGCCGCGAGAAAGGCCGAGGCCACGGCGCCGCCGATGAACTCCCGCCGCGTCAGCCCGGTCATCCGCCGTGGCTGATGCGGGACCATTCGCGCTCGTAGTGCTGGACGAGCACCTGGGTGTCGAGGCGGTTGGGCACGGCCGGCACCCGGGACATGTCGGCGGGGAAGTCGAACATGCCGCGCGCGATCTCCGGGGTCAGGTAGCGAAGGCCGGCGGGGAATTTCTTCGGGATGAGGTAGGGGGAGGTCGCGCCGATGACGAAGCCCCATTCGCCGAAGGAGGGCACGTAGGCGTGATAGGGGCGCGTCGCGAACCCGGCCGCCTCCATCGTCGCCACGACGGTCCAGAAGGTCTGCCGGGCGAACAGCGGCGAGGTGGACTGCACCGAGACGATCCCGCCGGGGGACAGGCGGCGGCTGAGCAGGCGGTAGAACGCGGTCGTGTAGAGCTTGCCGACGGCGTAGTTCGACGGGTCGGGGAAATCCACGATCACGACGTCGAAGCGGAGGTCGTTTTCGCCGAGCCAGCGGTACGCGTCGGCGTTGACCACGGCCACGCGCGGATCGGACAGCGCGCCGCCGTTGAGCGCCGAAAGCGCCGCATGCGTGGTGAACAGCTTGGTCATCTCGGGGTCCAGGTCGACCAAGGTCACCTTTTCCACGCGCGCGTCCCGCAGGACCTCGCGCGCGGCGAGGCCGTCGCCGCCGCCGAGTATCAAGACCCGTTTCGGCGCAGGATGCGCCGAAAGCGCGGGATGCACGAGGGCCTCGTGGTAGCGGTACTCGTCCATCGTGCTGAACTGGAGGTTGCCGTTGAGGAACAGGCGCCAGTCCTCCTTCCAGCGGGTGAGCACGATCTTCTGATAGGGGGAGGACTTGGTGAAGATCACCTCGTCGGCGTACATGTCGCCTTCCGCGCGCGACGTGATCTCGCCCGAGAAGACGAGCCCGAGGCACAGCGCGGCCGCGGACGCGGCGCACATGCCGCCCAGGCCGGCGCGCTTCGGGATCACGTCGCGAAACAGATGCAAGGTCGCGGCCGCCACGCCGACGTTCAACAGGCCGAAGAACAGCGCGGTATTCAGCAGGCCGAGCTTCGGCACGAGCAGCAGCGGGAACAGCACGGAGGCGAAGAGCGCGCCGAGGCAGTCCATCGTGAGGACCTGGGACACCAGGTCCTTGAAGTCGAGCCGGTCCTTCAAAATCCGCATCAGCAGCGGGACCTCGAGCCCGACGAGCATGCCCACGATGAACACGATCAGGTACAGCAGCACGCGGAAGCTCGCCACGTGGGGGAAGGCGAGAAACAGCATCGTCGAGGAGAAGCCTCCGATGACGCCGACCATGATCTCGACCTGCACGAACCGCGCCGCGAGCCCCTTGCCGATGAAGCGCGACAGCCACGACCCCACGCCCATCGCGAACAGGTACGCCCCGATGACGGTCGAGAACTGCAGGACGGTGTCCCCGAGCAGATAGCTCGCGATCGAGCCCGCCACGAGCTCGTAGATGAGCCCGCAGGTCGCGACCATGAACAGCGAGGCGTACAGCGCGATGTTCACGGGGTCAGCCGATCATGGCGGCCGCGATGATGATGCCCATCGCGATCGAGAGGCCGGACATGACGGTCGCGAGCGCCCGGTTCTGCTTGACGATGAGCTCCTGCCACAGGTCGTAGGGCGTGACCTTGTCGAAGATCACGAACCAGGCGAAAAAGACCATCGCGCCCAGGCCAGAATAGACGATCGCGGCGACGAGGTGCTGCACGTCGAGCAAGTTCTTCATTACTTTCCTCCGTAGTATCGATGGTAGCCGGAATAATGGGCGCGGTAGGAGCCGGGATTGTCGCGGACGGACTTGGGCACGCCGGTGAGGCGCTCGACGGGCGTCATCCACCAGCCGGTCCAGAGCGCCCAGGAGCAGGCGGCGGCCACGGCCAAAGCGTACCAGCGGTACCAGCGGCTCATTCGTCGTCCTCCTCGTCGTCCGACGACGTGCGCGGATGGTCGCTTTCCATCCAGCGCGTGTTCTCGAACGCGCCGTGGCGCATGCCCGCCCACACCGCGGGCAGAAGCAGCAGCGCCAGCGCGATCAGCGGGATGCGCTTGAGCGGGACGTCGCGCCTCACGATGACGCTGAAGCTCAATTGCGGCGCGTCGGTCTCCGGCTCGACGCGAAGGTAGTAGCGGCCGGCCGGCACGCTCGGAACGTACAGGGTCGCGCGATTACTGCCCTCGCTCCAGGATTCGCCGCCGTCGCTGCCGTGATAATAGGAGACCTCCCGCCCGAAGTCGAGCGCCCGGTCGGTTTCGGCGTCGATCAGCGCCATGCTCACGTAGGCCCAGCGCTGGTTGAGGTTGGTGTCGAGGGTGATCTGGAGGTTCGAGGAGCGCCCCGGCACCTCGAAGATCTCGCCGACGCGGGAACGCTCGGGGTCCGCGGAGGAGAACTCGAAGCCGCCCTCGTACACCTTGGTCTGGGACGCGGTCGCCGAAAAGAAACCGAAGATCCCGATGCAGACGGCCGCGCCGATCCAGAATATCCGCCAGACCGCCGGCATCTCCGCGGCCCAAGGGTTGGGCTGGGCGGGCGCGACGCCGGCCTTCCCCGGCGGCGAGCCGGGCATGGAGAAGGCGGCCCAGACCTCCTCGGGCTCGAGGTATTCGCCGGCGCTCCAGACCGACTCGGTCGCGGTGACCTCCTGGGAGAGCATGTACGGGGGGGAGATGAAATCGCGCACGCGGGCGGCGTCGCCGACGGAGGCGACCCAAGGGAACTCGCCCAGGACCGAGGTCGTCACGGGGATGCTCGATTGGAAATGGCGGTACACGCGGCCGTCGAGCGTGACCGTGGGAGAGCGCTCGGCGTCCTCGTTTCGCGCGCCCTCCATCTCCGGCGGGACCGGGGCCTTGCCGTCCTTGACCTTGACGGGAGGAACCGGCGGCAAAGCCGCCGAGGCCGGAGGGGCGGCGACGGGCGCGGCCTGCTGCTCGTCCTCCTCGCGGCGCTTGCCGGCGATGTTCTCGACGCCCGTCAGCTTGCGCAGGATCTGGATCTCGCCCGCGTCGAACCACAGCGCCGCGCAGGTGAGGCAGCGGTCCACCTCGATCTGGCCTTCGTAGGCGGTCGCGGTCTCCATCGGCCGGCGGCAGCGCGGGCAGTCGAAGCGCGCCGGCTTCGCGCCGATGAGGTTGAGCGGCACGGCCACGTCGCCGGCCTCGTACAGCACGCCGAAGCAGGCCGTACAGCTGCGCACGACGATGCCGTCGGAGATCCGCACCTCCTCGAGCGGGGCCCGGCACTTCGGGCAGTTGAAGGTCTCAGCCATGGGGGCTTTCCTGCGGCTTGCTCTCGACCGTCTTGGCCAGGAGCCAGTGCCCGTTCGACTCGACCATCCAGCGGAAGCCCTTGTACGGGTTCCACAGGAGGTACTCGTCCCACGAGTAGATCACGCCGGAGTAGCGCACGGCGCGGCGCATATGGCCGATGACCTCGAGCTGGTCGCCGCGCAAGGTGCCGCGCGTGCCGATGGGGATCTTCGGCCGGATCCCCAGCTTGGAGCGGTACTTCGCGATGACCAGATGACGCGGGTCGCGCGCGTCGAGCACGGCGCCGCAATGCGGGCAGACCAGGCTCTCGCTGACGCCCTCGGCGCGCAAGGTCAGAGGGCCGCCGCAGGCGGTGCAGTCGAAGCGGGCGCTCACGCCCAGCCCTCGATGACCTTGAGGCCGGTGAAGGAGAGCGCCTCGAACGCCTGGTATTCACCGATAAAAACCGAGGCCGGGTTGTCGGAGTAATCCAGGGTGCCGAACGCGCCGTCGGCGCCGATCAGGTCGGCGGAGGGCGCGGTCTGCCCGAGCGGCGGCTTGAAGGGCAGCTCGCCCTCGGCCGCGAGGTACTTCGCGTCCACGACCTCCCGGACCTCGTAGGATCGTCCGAGGATCTCCACCTTGGCGCCGGGCCTCAGATCGGCGAGCGCGGGGACGTTGTCATCGGCCTTGAAGCTCACCGCGTACGTGCCCTGCGCCTCGCCGAGCCAGCCCTGGCGGCCGTCGGCGAACATCAAGGACCACTCGTTCCAGAAGCCGCGGGGAGTTTGAAGCTGCAGGCGGCCCACGACCTCGAAGGGAGCGCCGCGGTAGACGCCCCGCGCGCCGAGCAGGACCGGGGAGCCGTCCGGCTGGAGCTGGGCGGAGACGCCGAGCTTCTCGAGATCGAGGTCCTTGCGCTGGACGAGGCTGCGGCAGAAGAGGCAGATCGCGAGGAGGTTGATCGAGGTGCGGAAGGGAACCATCGCGCCGCAGGAGGGGCACTTGCGCTCGGTCATCGGATTACAGGGATTATCGCGCTTGGGGGGGTCTCGGTCAAGCCGAGAATGCGCTCCCGCAGGCCAGGGTTCGTGCCGTCGAGTCGGATTGCCCTTCGGCTGTTTGCGAAACAGTTAAAGCCTTGCGCCTCCCGGCGCGGCGGGCTATCCTTCGAGGGAATGTCATGGCGTGAGCACATCGAGCCCGACTGGTTCCACGAGGCGCCGTTCTACCTCGCGGCGATCATCGCTCACGGCGCGTTGCTTTCCTTCAACCCCGTCATCAATTGGGGCGGGCTGAAGCCGCCGGAGAAAGCGATCCCGATCGAGTTCGTCGCCGAGATACCGCTGCCGCCGGCCGTTCAGCCGGCGCCGCCGCCCGAACTCAATCCGGGAGGCGACGGATCCAACGCGCCGCCGAAGCACGGCCCCGGCGAGTTCGAACGGGAGACCGTGAAGAAGGGCGCCGTGGATCCGCCGCCCAAGCCCAAGCCGGTGAAAAAGCCCGCCGCGGTCAGATCCAAGGTGAACAAGCCCGGCGCGACCGTGAACAAGGCCAAGGCCGCGCCCAAGCCGCGGCCGCTCGCCAAGCCCAAGGTCGACGCCCAGGCGGTGGAGTTCGCGCGCGAGGCGCAGGCGGAGTCCAAGCGCCTGCGCGCCGAGCGCGACCGCGCCGCGCGCGCCGTCGTCGCCGAGAAAGCCGCGGCGGCGAAGGCCGCCGCCGTCGAGCTCGCGGCCGAGAAGCGACGGATCGCCGCCGAGCGGGCGGCCGAGGCTAAGTCCGAGCGTGACCGGTTCGCGGCCCAGCAAGCCGCGGAGCGCGAGCGCCGCGCCGCGATCGCCCGCGCCGAGGCCGAGCGCCGCGCCGAGG